>JADJVV010000001.1:630000-945000 GCA_016710435.1 Hyphomicrobiales bacterium
GGCGGTTCCAACTTCCTGCCGCACGAACACGCCGCCCTCTACAAGGCCTGTGCCATCGATGGAAACTACGACAAGGGCCGCCGCATCATGTCGGCGCTGCTGCCGCTCATGCGCGTTCTCGAACAGGGCGGCAAGTTCGTGCAGTCGATCAAGTACGGTTGCGAGATGGCGGGCTTGCGTGCCGGGCCGCCACGGCCGCCGCTGAAGCCCCTCAACAAGGATGACAAGCGCCAGCTTGAACAAGTGGTGCGGGTGCTGAAGCGCACCATTGCCGAAATCGCCGCGGAGAAGTGAGATGACCGGATTGCTGACAACAGAAGAATACAAGGCGGTTGCCAAGGGCCTCTCGCTGCCGACCCAGGCCTTCATTGACGGGGCGTTCCGTCCGGCAAAGTCCGGCAGGACCTTCGATACCCACAACCCCGCCACGGGCAAGGTGCTGGCCAAGGTCGCCGCCTGCGACGCGGCCGACGTGGACTTTGCCGTAAGCAAGGCCCGCGCATCCTTCGACGATGGCCGTTGGTCACGCCTGCATCCGCGCGACCGCAAGGAGGCGCTGATCCGCCTCGTCAAGCTCATCAGGCGCAACGCCCGCGAACTCGCCGTCATGGAAAGCCTCGACAGCGGCAAGACGATTTTCGACTGCGAGACGGTCGACGTACCGGAGACAATCAACTGCCTCGCCTGGCATGCCGAGCTGATCGACAAGATCTACGATCAGGTCTCCCCCGCGTCTGACAACCACATCGCCATGATTGTGCGCGAACCCGTAGGCGTCGTCGGTCTCGTGTTGCCGTGGAACTTCCCGCTGCTCATGCTGGCCTGGAAAATCGGCCCTGCCCTCGCGGCGGGCTGCTCGGTGATCGTGAAGCCGGCGGAGGAAACATCCCTCACCGCGCTCCGCGTCGCTGAACTTGCCATGGAAGCGGGTATTCCCGCCGGCGTGTTCAACGTCGTGCCGGGCTCCGGACCCGATGTCGGCGAACCTTTGGGCCGCCACATGGACGTTGACATGGTCTCGTTCACCGGTTCCACCGAAACGGGCCGCCGCTTCCTCCGCTACGCCGCGGAATCGAACCTCAAGGAAGTGACGCTGGAAATGGGCGGCAAGAATCCGGCGGTGGTGCTGGACGATGCCGAGAACCTCGATCGCGTTGCCGCGCATGTCGTCAACGGCGCCTTCTGGAACATGGGCGAGAACTGCTCGGCCGCATCGCGCCTCATCGTGCAGAAGGGCATCAAGGATGAACTGCTGAAGCGCATCATGGCCCACGCCCGCGAATGGCCCATGGGCGATCCGCTTGATCCGGTGAACCGCGTCGGCGCCCTCGTCTCGCCTGCGCACTTCGAGAAGGTCTGCACCTACCTCGCCAAGGGTCCCAAGGTGCTGATGGGCGGCAAGGCCAAGGACGGCTTTGTGGAACCCACGATCCTGGACGTGACCGATCGCAATGCCAAGCAGGTCCGCGAAGAAATCTTCGGGCCTGTGCTCTCGGTCCTCACCGTGGAAAGTTTCGACGAGGCGATCGCCCTTGCAAACGACACGGAATACGGCCTCGCCGCTTCCATCTTCACGGCCAACGTGAAGAAGGCCCTGCGCGGCGCCCGCTCCATCCGTGCCGGTACGGTTACCGTCAACAGTTTCGGCGAAGGCGACATCAGCACGCCCTTCGGCGGCTTCAAGTCTTCGGGCTTCGGCGGCCGCGACAACGGCATCCACGCCCACGACCAGTACACCGAACTCAAGACGATCTGGGTTGACCTCTCGGACGACAAGGATCAGGCCGTCGCATGAGCACCTACACCGCGCGCCGCACTCCCGTCTTCCGGGGGCCTGCGGCCTGGAGCGTGATCCTGCCGGGGCAGGAAGCGCCCATTGCACTCGACGCTGACACCACGGCCGACTTCGTCATCATCGGCGCAGGCTTTGCAGGCCTGTCGGCGGCGCGCCGCATCACCCAACTGTCGCCTGGCGCCAAGATTGTCGTGCTTGAAGCCGGACGCATCGCGGAAGGAGCCTGTGCCCGCAACTCAGGCTTCATGATCGACCTGCCACATGAAATCGGTGGCCAGGGCTATGAAGGCGACGGCATCCACAAGAACCGCAAGCAGATTGCACTGAACCGCCAGGCCATTGGCTTCGCGGCCTCGGCCGTGGAATCCTATGGGATTGACCGCAATCATTTCGATCCCGTCGGTAAGGTGAACGGTGCCGTGGGCGCGGATGCCGACGGCCTGAACCGCAGCTACGCCACGCACCTGGCGAAGATGGACGAGCCGAGCGAATACCTCGATGCCAAGGCCATGCAGGAGCTGACGGGCAGCACCTACTATGTCTCCGGCCTATTCACACCCGGCACCGTGATGATACAGCCCGCCGGCTATATCCGCGGCGTGACCCGGGGACTCCGCCGCGACGGCGTGCGCATCTTCGAACATTCAGCAGTCGTTGCCGTCGAAAGCGAAGGCACAGCCTGGTGCGTCTCCACGGGCCGCCACAAGGTCAAGGCCGGCAAGGTCATCTTCGCCAACAACGGCCATCTTGAAAGTTTCGGCTTTGCCAGCCAGCGCCTGATGCACATCTTCCTCTATGGCTCCATGACCGTGGATCTCGGTGCCGACGCCGTGAGGACTCTGGGTGGAAAGCCACGTTGGGGCATCACACCATCGGACCCTATGGGCACAACCATGCGCAGGATCGACCCCGCGCTGGGCGGCAACCGCATCATCACGCGCAGCTGTGCGAGTTTCCTGCCTGGCATGGAGCCAAGCGAGGCGGGCCTGCAACGCACCGCGCGGGTTCACCGCAAGAACTTTGATGCGCGCTTTCCGAAGCTGCGCGGCGTTCCCATGGAGTTTTCCTGGGCCGGCCACCTGTGCCTCAGCCGCAACGGCGTTGCCGTCATGCGTGAGCTGGACAAGAATCTCTATTCGGGCTGCGTGCAGAATGGCCTGGGCACCGTGCGCGGGACGCTCACCGGAATCGGTGCAGCGGAACTGGCCTGCGGCGTCACCAGTGACATCACCCGCCACTTCACGGCAGAGGAGCAACCGTCACGCTTGCCGCCGCCGCCCATCTCGACACTCGGCGCCAACGCCTTCCTGCGCTACGCCGAATGGCGGGCCCGCGCGGAATAGCGCTCACGCCTACTCCGCGCCCGCCCGCCAATGCCGCCACGCAAGACTAGCCTTCACCCCCATGGTGGTGAAGGGTTGGGGCGGGAGCGACTTCGGCGGAGGCGCCTCACGTACGGCCTGCAGCACATCCGTCGTTTGACCCGTGATAAGATCGGCCGCGGCAATCCCCAGGGTGGTGGCCTTCGTGGCCCCGACGCCGTTGCAACCGCATGCGACGATCAACCCCGGCTCCACTTCGGCAAAGGCCGGAACGGCATTCCAAGTGAGCGCCATCGCCCCACCCCAGCGATAGGCCATGGGCACGCCCGTCAGCATGGGGAAGCGCGCGGCAAATTTCCTGTCATGCAGCCGCCCTGCCGAGTCCACGTCGCCTTCGGTAATTTCGAGCGAGGGCTGGTAGGTGTAGCGCGAGCGGATCAGAACACGGTCTCCATCCGGGCCCGTGACGCGCCGAACGGAGGTTCCCATGGGGTGCGCAGGGGTCGCCGCCCAGCGTCGCGTCCCTGGCAGCCGCGCCGGATCGAAGGGCTGGCTTAGGGACGCGTATGTGAAGATGTGCAACAGCTTTCCAGACAAGAGTCCGAAGCTCTCCGCGTGCCCATTTGCTGCAACGATGATCTTGCCCGCAGTTACACTGGCTTTCGGCGTTGTGATCCGCCATCCGCCGCTGACGCGTTCGAAGGAGGTCACGGGCGTTTGCTCGTGCAGGCGAAGGCGCGCGGCCAGCGCATCGGCGAAGGCGCGCACATAGGCTGCGGGTTGGATCATGATCGTGCCGGGCGTGAAAAGGGCCGATGAGAAGGCCGGAGTCCCGGTGACGGCAAGGGTTTCGCTCCGGTCCAGAAGGCGGTGCGGCTCCGCGAGGTTCGTCAGCTGCCGCGCATAGTCGGCAAGGTGATGGTCGCCGCTGTCACCCATGGCAAGGCTGTACTTGCCACAGGCGTCGAAGATGTCATTGCCCCAGCGATGCTCCTCCGCCATCCCTCGCGCCAGCGCGATGGCACTGCGGTTGAGCATGATCTCCTGCCGCGCCTTGTTGGCGGAATCGCTGCCATAGCTTTCGGAAGAGACATCATGCGGCAGGTCGATGACAAAGCCCGAGTTGCGCCCTGCCGCACCTTCGCCGACGGACAGAGCTTCCAGCACCATGATATGCAGGCCGGGATCGATGAGGTGCAGGCGGCGGGCAGCGGCCAGCCCCGCAAAGCCCGCGCCGATCACGACGACGTCCGCCGTGGCATTGCCGTCGAGTGCCTCGTGCGGGGTGCGTGGCGGCAGCAGCGACAGCCATCCCGAAGGCGTGAGCCGCTGGGGCAATTTGCGAGTGGCATAGCGATCCACGGCCATGCCGCCCTACAGCCAGAAATCGTTGAACGTAACGGCGTGCAGGCGAAGGCCTGCATGCGTACCGGCAACCCGGATCAATGACTTGAACGCCACGGTGTCCCCGCTGGGCCGAAGCCCGTCTAGTTTTTCTCGCGAGCAGCCAGGTCGCCCAGCGCGGCGCGCAACGGTGCCACCTTTTCGGGCGCGAGTGCTGCGAGCGGCCGGCGCGGAGTGCCTGCGCCGTAGCCCGTCATTTCACAGGCGGCGTAGACTGACTTTACATAGTCGCCCTGCCAGATCAGCGACATGGCGGGTTCGAGCACACGCCAGATCTCACGTGCCTCGTCCCAGCGCTTGTCCTCGGTGGCGGCAACCATGGCGAGGCATGTGCGCGGCGCAAAGTTTGCTCCACCCCAGATCAGCCCCTGGCACCCGGCGTAAAGCGCGTAGGGCACCAGCGCATCGGAACCGTTCATCATGCCCAATCCGGTGCGGATCAGGTTGGCCTGGGCGGCCAGGTCGCCGCTGCTGTCCTTGACTCCACAGAATTCCGGGATGGCGCACAGCCTGCCCAGCAGTTCCGGCGTGATGGCAACGCCAACGACTTGCGGAACATTGTAGCCGATGATGGGCAGCCCAGCCTTCGCGACTCCAGCGTAGAATTCAACAATCTCGTCATCCGCCGTCGGCCCTTCAAAAAAGGGCGGCAGAACCATCACGCCATCTGCACCGCAGTTCTTGGCATGCGTCGTTCTCTCCACCACCTCATCCAGCATCAGGGCCGAGGTTTGAACGATGATCTTCGCACGTCCATTGATGGCGCGGACGCCGCGTTCCACCAACTGGCGGGATTCCGCCTGAGAGAGATAGACATGCATGCCGGTGCCCGAACTCAGCACAAAGCCCCTGACGCCAGCCGCAAGATAGCGCTCGATGTTCCTGTCCAGGGTTTCAAAATCAATCGCACCCGACGAGGTAAAAGGCGTGGCGAGCGCAAGGTTGAGGCCGGGAAATGGAAATGAAGACATGGAAATCTCGTGTGACAGGTGGGGCGAAATTCATAATACAATATGTCTAACGATAGAAACCGTCAAGCCCGATCCGCCTCCATTTCAGCCCTTACGGCCTTACGAGAGGAAGGACGCGGCCATCTTGATGTCATCGAAGAACTGCATCTTCATCGCGTCCGCCTCATCGGCGTTGCTGGCCCGCAGGATTGCCGCGGGATGGAGCGTGGGCAGAACGGTACGCTCCTCCGGCATCTTCTCCACCCTGCCCCGCCGCGACATCACCCTGCTTCCATCTCCGGTGAGTGACAGCATGGCTGTTGCACCCATGCCGACGAGCAGCAGCGGTTGGACCAGGCGGATCTCCTGCGTGAGCCACCAGCGGCAGATATTGATTTCGGTGCCGTTGGGCCGCTGGTGAATGCGCCGCTTGCCACGCGGCTGGAATTTGAAATGTTTGACAGCGTTCGTCACGTAGACATCCGCCCGTTCCAATCCGGCCTGCGCCAGCGCCTGCGCAAAAAGCGCACCGGCCGGACCGACGAAGGGCTTGCCCGCAATGTCTTCCTTGTCGCCGGGCTGCTCGCCCACGAACATGATGCGGGCCGTACTGGCCCCCTCGCCACACACCGTCTGGGTGGCGTGAAGGCACAGGTCACAGCGCCGGCAGTGACGTGCGTGCTCGTGAAGGTCGGCGAGCGAGTTGAATTCGCCAGTTGCGGCAGTGGCCAGCGGCACTGCGGGAGCCTTGATCTTTGCCAGATGGGAGGGCGGCGGCGTTGCGGCAGCCAGGCGCATACCTTGCGCCCGTGCCTCCGCGCCCCGGATGAGTTCCGGAATGAGTGCCGCCTCCGGAAGGTTCTTCCAGTATTTGCGCGGCATTTCCGCCTGCATTGCCTTCACCTTCAGGCGCGCGGGGTTGAAGATATTTCCGTAGTAGGTACGCCACAGATCTTCCACGCCATCACTGAGGTTGGAATTCGAAGCAGGTTTGGCGTCAATGGTGAGATCACCACCCACGCAGGACACGCTTCCCCGTGGCGTGGCAATCAGCCAATCCATGTCGGCAAAGCGCCGCACAAAAAATCCGGCGACATGTTCAAGAATGAAGTGCTCGGGCTCGAACCATGCCGCGAAGCGCCGCCGGTTTCCATCGTCCTGGGGAAGCTCCTTGAAGCGGACGAAAGCCTTCATCTTGTGGGCGTCGCGCCGCACGGATTTTGCCATCACCTCAAGTTGCCGCACGGTGGGATCCGCTGGGTTGGACAGGATGTCGCCATCATGCATCACCCGCAACAGAAGGTCATACAGCAGCGCAAACACATGTTCATCGCGATGGCAGGATGCTTCGCGGGCGAGCGCCAGAAAGGCCTTGGGCACGGTCATCGCGACGGCAGGGGCGTCACCATCGGGAAATGCCTCGCCCGCGAGCAGTGGCGGAGGCGAACCGTGGCGTCTCCACACCACATCCCGCGAACGCACATTCTGTCCGGCCAGTGCCCGCGCCTGCATGCGCCAGCAGTCGAACACCCCGGTCGCTGGCAGTTCCAGCGCAAACATCAGATCAGGCTCAGTTGCTCGGGAGCAACGAAGCTGGACCGAAGATGGGCAGAGTCCAGCAGGCGGCCAGGCGTCCAGTCGCATGAGGCGAGAAAGGACCTGGCGATTTTCATCCGCACACCCAGGCGCGCCAGGTCATCGTAGCGCAACCCGCCATGCCGCCGCGCTTCAAGGATGCGCTTGACCGACTTGACCCCCATGCCCGGAACGCGCATCAGCATCTCCCGCGCTGCCGTGTTGACGTTGACGGGAAAGAGATGCCTGTTGCGCAAGGCATAGGCCAGTTTGGGGTCCACATCGAGGTCGAGCATCCCGGTCTCGGTCGTCGATGTGACCTCGTCCAGGGAAAACCCGTAGAACCGCAACAACCAATCGGCCTGGTAAAGCCGGTGTTCGCGCATCAACGGTGGCTTGATCAGGGGCAGGATGCGCGAGGAATCCGGGATCGGGCTGAAGGCCGAGTAATAAACGCGCTTCAAGGCATAGCTGCCATAGAGCCCGGCCGCCCGGGACAGGATGACGGAGTCATTCGCGGCGTCGGCGCCGACGATCATCTGCGTGCTCTGTCCGGCGGGCGCGAAAGTCCTGGTCTTCTTGCTGACCATGGTCTTCTCGGACGCGTCCGAAATATGAACGCGAATGCCGGCCATCGCCTTCTTGATTTCCGTCACATCCTTTTCCGGCGCAAGATTTGCAAATGACTCATCCGACGGGAACTCGATGTTGACCGAAAGCCGGTCGGCATATCTCCCCGCCGCCTCGATCAGCGCGGGCGACGCATGCGGAATGGTTTTCAGGTGAATGTATCCACGGAAATCATGATCCATGCGCAAGGTTCGCACCACACGCAACATGTCCACCATCGTCGCATCGGGAGACTTGATGATGCCTGACGACAGGAAAAGTCCTTCGATATAGTTCCGGCGATAGAATTCGATCGTCAGCGTGACGATCTCCTCCACGGAGAACCGCGCGCGCGCAACATTGCTGGATGCCCGGTTGATGCAGAACGCGCAATCGTAGATGCAGAAATTCGTCATCAGGATCTTGAGCAGCGAGATGCAACGCCCGTCCGGTGCGTAAGCGTGACAGATGCCGCGACCTTCCGTCGAACCCAGCCCGCCATGGGAATCGGAATGGCGCTTGGCTGTACCGCTCGATGCACAGGAGGCATCGTACTTCGCGGCATCACTCAGAATTTCAAGTTTCTTCTGCAAGGTCAGCTGGGTCATGTTCTATCTTTGTTCTATTGCACATTTCCCACAGGTGCAAATGAACTCCGGGCAATAACTGTGAGCAAATCCTGCGGAAATTGCAGCGGGGTTTGCGGCACGCGCCTTTGCTGCATTCCATCCAGTCCAGCGCAACCTCACTGAAGCGTGGCCGGGATCCCACCACCGGGCCAGCGCGCCATCGGTGTGGAGAAGGTTGGCAGCCTGTTCCGGCGTCAAAGCTCAAGCGCAGGAACTCATGTGCCACATGCTTTGCGTTACGATGAAACGCCGGCAGATGGCAGATCGCAAATTGGGGGAGGAATGGTGGGTGGTACAGGGATCGAACCTGTGACCCCTACCATGTCAAGGTAGTGCTCTACCGCTGAGCTAACCACCCACGTTGACTGCGGTGCGGGTGCCTATAGGGGGCAAAGGCGGGGCTGGCAAGGGGCAATGAAGGCCTGCCCAGACGTTTTCGGAAAGCGCTTTCCCGACCCTGATTTCAGGCCGCCATCAAGCGGTTGACCTCGTTCACCAGGTCGCGGAGATGGAAGGGCTTGGAGAGCACCTTGGCATCCTTTGGCGCCTTCGAATCCGGGTTCAGCGCCACCGCCGCAAAACCGGTGATGAACATGATCTTGAGCGCTGGATCGAGTTCCGCCGCGCGGCGCGCCAGTTCGATGCCGTCCATTTCGGGCATCACGATATCGGTCAGCAACAGGTCGAAGGTCACCTGCTTGATCTCCTCGAAGGCGCTGGCGCCTTCGCCGAAAGATGTCACCGCATGGCCCGCCTTCTCCAGGGCGTTCACCAGGAAACGCCGGAGATCTTCGTCATCTTCTGCGAGGAGGATGCGTGCCATCTTCTTGTCTTGCATGTTCACCCGAATACCTGCTTGCCCCCGCGACTATGCCTGCCGCGCAGTCCCAAATCAATCGTGGCGCGCAGGTTAGCGGCACCCGGGTAAACAGGGTGTGAACCTCCTGCATCAACCGGGCAGGCATGGACAAATCGATTGTCCCTGCCCATAGTTTGACAACGGGCGATCCGCGCCCCTTCAACTTGCGCTGAAACGTGGAACCAGGCACAGGGAACAATGCCAGCATGACGGCAGAGGATGTCTTGGAGATCATTGCCCCCGCCGAATGGACGGCGCCGATGGTATTCAATTCGCCGCACAGCGGCAGCCTGCTCCCGCCGGATTTCCTGAACCAGGTGCGGCTCGACCATCGCTCCCTCCGCCTCTCGGAAGACTGTTTCGTGGACGAACTCTTCGGCGGTTGCATCGCCGCCGGCGCGCCCATGTTGCGCGCCCTGTTTTCGCGCAGCTACATCGACCTCAATCGCGAACCTTATGAACTCGACCAGCGCATGTTCTTTGAACAGCTGCCGCGTCACTTCAACATGTCGTCGCCGCGCGTGGCCTGTGGTCTTGGCACCATCCCGAAGGTGGTGGCGGAAGGCCATGACATCTACCGTGGGCGCATTCTTCTGGCCGAGGCGCTGAACCGTATCGAGTGCTTCTACCGGCCCTATCACCGCGCCCTTTCGGCCCTGCTGAACGAGGCCCACCGCGCCACGGGCCGTGTGCTGCTGGTGGATTGCCATTCCATGCCATCGAGTGCCGTCAGCGAAATCCAGGCGCACAACGAACGGCGCATCGATGTTGTGCTGGGCGATCGTTATGCCGCGTCCTGCGATCCGCTGATTGCCGCCACGGCGGAGGATTGCCTGCGCAATGCCGGCCTCAACGTGGTGCGGAACCGGCCCTATGCCGGTGGCTTCTTCACCGAAAACCAGGGCCATCCCCGACTGGGCCGCCACGCCCTGCAGGTTGAGATCAACCGTTGCCTCTATATCGACGAAGGGCGGCAAACCAAGACCGCTAACTTCAATGCCATGAAGGACATCCTCGACACGCTGGCTCATACGCTGGGCACGCTGCTCGCAGACCAGATCCCGGCCGTCGACTTCCAGATGGCGGCGGAGTAGCAGTCGCAATAAAAAAAGGGCCGATGCACTACCGTGATCGGCCCAAGTCTAGGGAGGAAACGCCCAAAAGGGCTGCGGGAGGGAACCAGAGGTTCAGTCCCGATGACGGCGATATGGCATTGCAACATTTGCCTTTCAAGAGGCACTTCTGATGCAGAATTGGTCACAACTTTGATCATTTGGACAAATATATTGCCTTTCCAATGGTTTGAGGCCAAAATGCCCATTACGCCACGAGCTATGCAAATTTTGCAATGCTTATGAAAATTGCTGCATTGCACAAATCCGCCCCTTCACGGCAAGCGAGCGACGCGCCCGCGCCCGACAGGGTTGAATACCGGGGAGCATTACACCGTGAAGACCACTGAACTCGCCCAGCTCACGACATTTGCACTGAGTCTGGCAGAGGCTGCCGCCCGCGAAATCCTGCCCCATTTCCGGCAAAACGCCCCCATCGATATCAAGGCAGGAGACGTTTGGGACCCCGTCACCGAGGGCGACAGGGCGGGTGAGCGCGCCATCCGCCACCTGATCGAGAAACACTATCCGGATCATGGCATCATTGGCGAGGAATACGGGACGCGCGAAGGCCGCTCCGGCCTCACGTGGATTCTCGATCCTGTTGATGGCACCCGGTCCTTCGTCATCGGCCTCCCCACCTGGGCCACGCTGATTGCCCTCTACGACGACGGAAAGCCACTGCTGGGTGTGATGTCGCAACCCTTCACCGGAGATGTCTTCGTCGGCAACAGGGAAGGTTCAAGTCTGATCCATCGCGGCGCGCGCCAGGACATTCGCGTGGGCCCCCGCCGCGGGCTGGCGGACAGTATGGCCGGCACCACCTCGCCTCATCTCTACAGAAACGAAAATGCTGTTGCATTCGAACGGCTGCGGTCCACCATGAAGTCGGTGCGCTACGGACTGGACAGCTATTCCTTCGCCCTGCTGGCGGCTGGTCATCTCGACATCGCCATGGATCCCGTCCTGCAGATCTACGACATCGCGGCCCTCATTCCGATCATGGAAGGCGCGGGCGCCGTCGTCTCCTCATGGACCAGCAATGACCCGCGCACGGGCGGAAACGTGATTGCGGCGTCCTCGCAGGCCCTGCTGGATGAAGCACTCGCGCTGATGCAAGCAGGCCTGAACGCTTAAGCCGCGAAACGGCGCAACAAGGCAATGCTGACACAGCAGACCGCGGCGGACAAAATCGTGCCCCACGCCATGTCGACAATGGCAACCTTTGCGTTGAAACCCTTCATCGTGGCGAGGTTGGTGAGATCGTAGGTGGCATAGGCAACGAGGCCAAAGAATGCGCCCTTCAAAGTCGCACGCACAAGGCTTTCGCCTATCATGGCCGGATGAATGACGAAGACCACAAGTCCCGCCACGAACAGCAGATAGAAGGCGATGGCCACGGCGAAGTTGGGCTGCTCCCGCATCAATCCGCCAAGCTCCGTCCGGTAGAAGCCGGGGCCCATGGTGCTGAGCCAGGCGAAGTCAGCCGCCAGGAAGAAAACGGCCGCAATCACATATTGAAGAAGAAAACTCTGCATGACTGCTCCCGTGGCCGCGTATGATGGTTACGCAAACGGAGGGACGGGCGGATCACCCGGCGGGAACGGAAGGACAAGTCCGCTCAATCGTCCCGGTAGACGCGCTCACGGCGCTCGTGCCGTTCCTGGGCTTCGATGGAGAGGGTTGCGATGGGCCGCGCGTCAAGACGGCGGAGGCTGATGGGGTCGCCCGTCTCCTCGCAATAGCCATAGGAACCGTCCTCGATCCGCTTCAGGGCGGCATCGATCTTCGAGATCAGCTTGCGCTGCCGGTCCCGCGTGCGCAGTTCAAGCGACCGGTCCGTTTCGGACGACGCCCGGTCAGCGATGTCCGGCAGCACATGGTTTTCATCCTGCAGGTGAGACAAGGTCTCCTTGCTTTCCTTCAGGATATCATCTTTCCAGGCCAGCAGCTTCTGCCGGAAATAGGCGACCTGCCGCTCGTTCATGAATGGCTCGTCATCGCTGGGTTTGTAAGTGGCATCTACCACATCAGACATTTTGCGTATCTCTCCACCCAATTTGTGCGCGGCTTATAGCGACACGGGTGGGGTGCAGCAAGCCTTGCCAAGCATCGGAAACCCTGACCTGATTCGGCTCAACTCCGGGAACTTTTCTTCTCTTCCCAGCGGTCCTGCGCCTGCATCCACCAGTAGGACCCCTGCACGCCCAAGCGCCCAAGTTGTCCAAAGGCCCAGCGGGGTGCAAAAGGCGCAAACTGCCGCCAAGCATCATCTTCACCGGCAATGCCACGTGCGATAAGGAGGCCCCCCATCGCCGTTGTGTTGAGGCCATGCCCGCCAAAGGCCGTGGCATACCACTGGCCGTCAGCATCGCGCCCGATCAGCGGCATCTTGTGAATGGCATATCCCATGAGTCCGGCCCAGGCGTAGTCGATGCGCGCGCCCGCGAGTGACGGATAGACCGAGACCATGTCGCGGCGCATCACCTCCGCCAGTTGCGCAGGCTCTGACACGCGCGTCGTGATGCGGCCGCCCCACAGGAGCCGCCCGCCCGTGATGAGGCGATAGTAGTCGCCCGCGCGGCGCGTATCCGCGATGGCGGCACTTGTGCGGATCACATCCTGCTGCAGCGGATTGGTCACCGCCACATAGGTCGCAACCGGCAGGATCGCTCGCCCCGACGTGAGATGGAGATGTGGCGCAAGCGAAGACACGCAATGCACGACATGCCTGACGCGCACTTCACCTGCGGCCGTCTTCACGATGGACCCGCCAGCAGACTTCGTGACCGAGAGCGCCGCGGAGTTTTCATGGACGCGTACGCCGGCAGCCGTCGCAAGCCGTGCCAGCAGAAGCCCGTAGGACAGCGTGTGAATGTGAAAGGTGTTGTCGGAGGTGATGCTTTCGAAATAGCGCGGCGAGACCAGGTGCAGGCGCGTCTCTTCCGTGCTGGAATAATGCAGCGTCTCGCCATGATCCCGGTTCATCAACTCCGCGTAGGCCTTCAGGCTGCCGTCGTCCCGGTGGCGGAGCGCAACGCGGCCACCCTGGCCCATGATTGCGGACGGTTCATGGCCGCGCAGCATCTCGCGCACATAGCTGGTTCCTTCGCGTGACAATTGATAGAGCGCACGCGCTGCATCCTTGCCGACAGCGCGCATGATGCCCTCGACACCAAGGGCAAACCCGTTGGAGACAAATCCGCCATTGCGGCCCGATGCCCCGCAGGCAACACGGCTGGCATCGAGCAGCACCGTTGCCAATCCGCGGCGCTGACACTCCAGCGCCGTCACGAGCCCCGCAAATCCTGCGCCGATCACGCAGACATCCGCTTCTGCCACACCCGAGAGAGGTGCGTAATTTTCCCGCGAGACTGTCGCCTCGTACCAGCTTTCCGCGGGTTTAATGTCCTGTTGCAATTTGAACCACTCCAGTTTCTGCGTGCTTAACGGAAATTTAGCTGAACATCTCCATTTTGAGGAGAACAGTTATTGTGTGGGTCGGTATCATGCGTGGTGTCTCTCTTATTTCCCTGATTGCGGCGTGTCTGTCTTTGGCCGCCTGCGCCGGTGGCGGCGGTGGCGGAAGCGCCCTGTCACTTGCAACCGATCTCAGCGTTTGCGGCATTTCCTGCGATATCTCGGGGTCCTCCAGCGGAAGCTCGAGCGGCTCGTCCAGCGGATCCTCCAGCGGATCCTCAAGCGGCAGCTCTTCGGGCAGCTCCAGCGGTTCCAGTTCGGGCAGTTCGTCGGGCAGCAGCTCCGGCACCGGATCCACCGGCGGCGGCAACGTCACCGCCCTCTCGCCCACCACGGCCCAGCGCACGATTACGCTGGAAACCAGCGTACTCCTGAAACCCACCACGGGTACCTCGCTTGCTTCCCTTTCAACGTCGGGCACCACCTCGGCTGCCTCGAACACGGTTGCAACAGCCGCCATCCTTTCGCCCTCCAAGCCGTCGAAGCTGATGGCCGCATTTGACACGGGCACCGCAAGCAACAGCAGCTGGGCCACACCCGTGCTGATGAACGAATACGTGACCGGCTCCAACCGCGTCGATCCCTTCAATACGCTCGCCAGTGGACAGCGAAATGCCGGCGCGGGGACGAACTACCGTGAATATCGCGCCCTCAGCGCCAGCGAAAACCGCGACGAGTTGCTGCAGGTCTGGTCCTATGACGACAGCTACATGCTGCAATACCGCAATGCGGCCAGCGGTGCGGAAGCCAAGCAGCAGGCCTGGTCATTCGGCGGCAATGCGACAAGCACGATGCGGACCGCTGGCGTCGCCAACTACAAGGGCCGTTTCGCCGCCACTGCCAAGACTGCCAACTGGTACCAGCCTGACAGCGCCGACGTGAACCCAAACGCCCTCTGGCAGGTGCAGGGCGACACGACGCTTGCAGCCGACTTCGGCGCCGCCAAGGTGACTGGCACCCTGACACCGGAAACCTGGACCAGCTTCCAGCAGAGCGTCGGCGGCAATTACACCTGGTACACCGGAGCCTATACGGGCGGTGTTGCTGCTCCGTCGGGGGCCACGGCTTCCGCGCCAAATTATTCCTTCTACAACACCACGGTGGGCATCGACGCCGATATCGCCCAGGTGACGACACCCACTCCCGGAAATACGCCCAACTATACTGGTGAAGCCACGCTCAGCGGCGGCTTCGTCTCGGGTGACAACCCGGTCTATGGCGGATTCTTCGGCAACGACGCTTCCGAAACGACAGGCGTGTTCAACGTCTATGGCACCATGCCCCAGCCCATCGGCGGTGCCGATGGCATCAACGGAGACCGCCGCGGCTACCTCACCATCAATGGCGCCTTCCACGCCAATTGTGTGTCCGGAGCATGCACCCCCTGATCGGACGTACACCATACGGTTTCAAGCGCGCAGCATTCTGCGCGCTTGTTGCGTTGATTGCAGCCCATCCCGCGCAGGCCGCGACTGCGGTGGCTCCCACGGCGCAGCAGATCGCCGAATATGAAAGCGTGGACGAAACCACGCGCGTGAAACTGCTGATGCATCTTGCCCGGTCCGGCAAGCAGGACCTGGTGGCGGATTTGCTGCAGCGCTACCCATTGACGGGCAAGCATGCCGCCAATCGAACCCTCTTTCTGCAGGGCCTCATCCTTGAGGCAGACGGTGACCTCACCGCCGCCGTCAAGAAATTCCGCTCGGCACTCGCCAGCGATCCCAATCTGACACTGGTGCGGGCCGAACTTGCCAAGACACTGGCGCAACTCGACGAAGACGAGAGCGCCAAGCACCACCTCGACATTCTGGCGCAGTCCGCTCCCTCGGAAGAAACCGCGCGCGGCATCCGTTCTTTCATCGAGCAGGTGGACCACAAGAAGCCGCTGAAGTTCAGTGCCTTTGTCTCTGCGGCCCCCACCACCAATATCAACGGTGGTTCCAACCACTCGACGATGACGGTCTATGATCCGTATTCGGGCGGCAGTGTTCCCGCCTCCATCAACAAGCGGAAATCCGGTGTTGGTGCATCGGTCGGCGGCTCGGTCGGTTTCTCGCGCCGCGTCGGCAATGATTTCTATCTGGTGACCGCCGGCAACGCCTATGCGGCCCTCTACCAGGACACGGACTTCAACACCTACGGCCTGAGCGAATCCGCCGAGCTGCGCTACATGCTTGACCGCGGCTACTTCGGGCTGGGTGGCGTGGCGAGCCAGGGCATGGCCCTTTATGATGTCACGGCGACCGACACGGACTATGAGCACGTGTTGAGTTACGGCCCCCGTATTTCCGCCCAGTACAACATCACAGTTCACGACCGCATCAACGCCAGTGCCGTCTATACGTGGAAGGATAGCCTCGAACGCGACAAGCTGGATGGCACCGACCTTACTGCCAACGCCTCGCTGGAGCACACCTTCGATCCCAGCCTCAGCGTCTCGGCCTTTGGCGGCTTCGACCGCAACGAGACGGGGATCAAGTACAATTCCTTCCGGCAATGGTCGGGAGGTGTGGGCATCTACAAGGAACTTCCCGCGGGTTTCACCGTTGATGCCCGGGCCCAGGCCATGGTTTCGGATTTCGACGCCATCCACCCCGCCATTGCCACGGCGGCCCGCAAGGATACGCGGCTCTCCGGCACGCTCGAAGTCACCAAGCGCGATCTCAACCTCTTCGGTTTTGCGCCTGCTGTTTCTTATTCCTATGTGCGCAACCGCAGCAACGTGGACATGTATGACTATGACAGCCACACCGTGGACTTCCGCCTGACCAAGGACTTCTGAGAATGCGCGGCAATGTGGCCGCCGCGGCGCGTGTTGCAGCCTGCGCCCGCTCTCGCTAAAGCAGCGCCCATGCGTTTTTCATCCGGCAAGGACTTCCTCAACTGGCCCCACAAGGCTGTCACCGTCTTCGGCATGTCCGGAGTCGGAAAGACCACCTTTGCCCAGCTTCTCCAGGAACACGACTGGTTCCACTACTCTGTCGATTACCGCATCGGCACCAAGTACATGGACGAGCACATTGCCGACAACTTCAAGCGCGAGGCGATGACCAACCCGTTCCTGCGCGAACTCCTGCGTTCGGACTCGATTTACATCCGCTCGAACATCACATTCGACAACCTCGCCCCACTCTCGACTTACCTCGGCAAGCCCGGCAATCCCGCCAAGGGCGGCATTCCCTTTGCCGAATACAAGCGCCGCCAGGCCGAACACCGCGAGGCCGAAATCCGCTCGCTGCAGGACGTGCCGGATTTCATCCGCCGCGCCCGCGAGGTTTACCAGTATGAACACTTCATCTGCGACAGCGGCGGATCACTGTGCGAAGTCGTAGATCCCGACAACCTGGATGATCCCGTGTTGCGCACGCTCGCAGACAACACGCTACTGCTCTATATCGAGGGCACGCCTTCCCACACCGCCATGCTGGTGGAGCGCTTCCGCAAATATCCCAAGCCCATGTACTATCAACCCGCCTTCCTGGATACGAAGTGGGCCGAGTACAAGGCGTTGAACAGGATCCGTGCCGATGACGATGTGGACCCCGACGGCTTCGCCGTTTGGGGGTTCGAGCAGCTGTTGCATCATCGCATCCCGCTCTACGGCAAGATTGCCAACAACTTCGGCTACACGGTTCGAATGCGTGACGTGCCCACCGTCACCAGCGACGGGGACTTCCTGAACCTCATCACCCGAACCATCGACCAGAAGTAGACACCATGCCCATCCGCATTCCCAACGACCTTCCCGCCCGCAAAGTGCTTGAGCGCGAGGGCGTCAACATCATGACGGAAGAGACGGCGGCCCGGCAGGACATCCGCCCGCTGAAGATCGGCCTCCTCAACCTGATGCCGGAAAAGATCAAGACGGAGACCCAGTTCGCCCGCCTGATCGGCGCCTCGCCCCTGCAGGTGGACCTGCGCCTCGTGCGCATTTCCAACCACACACCGAAGACGACCTCGCAGGAACACATGATCGCCTTCTACGAAACGTGGGAGGAAATCCGTGCCGAAAAATTCGACGGCTTCATCACCACCGGTGCGCCCATCGAGCATTTGCGCTTCGAGGATGTGACCTATTGGAGCGAACTGGAACGCATCTTCGAATGGACGCAGACACATGTTCATTCCTCCATGAACATCTGCTGGGGCGCGCAGGCCGCACTCCACCATTTCCACGGCGTGCCCAAACATCCGCTGCCGCAAAAGGCTTTTGGCGTCTACCGTCACAAGAACCTCAATCCGTCTTCACAATACCTGCGCGGCTTCTCGGACGATTTTTCCATGCCCGTATCGCGCTGGACCGAGGTGCGCCGGACCGACCTGCCCGCCGGTGCCGGACTTGAGGTGCTGATGGAATCGGACGAGGTGGGCCTGTGCCTGATCAACGATCCCCAGCACCGCTCGCTCTACATGTTCAACCACATCGAATATGACACCACCACACTGGCGGACGAATACAACCGCGACGTGGTGGCGAAAAAGGCGATCAACATGCCCGCCAATTATTTCCCCGGAAACGACCCCGCACGGCCGCCGGAGAACCGCTGGCGCAGCCACGCCCACCTGCTCTTCGGAAACTGGATCAACGAGGTCTACCAGACGACCCCTTATGATCTCGCCCGCATCGGCACCTAGCCGGTCCACAACTGCCCCTTGCAGCCGCCGCAAATGATCTCCAACTATGCGGCGGTTGAAAGGGCATTGGGCTTTGAATTTCACGGACTTCCTGGACGGCACGCGCCTCGCGGCAGGCGGATTGCGGGATTTCGCCACAGGATTGGTGAACCCGACGATCCGTCTTGGCGTTACGGGCCTGTCGCGCTCCGGCAAGACGGTGTTCATCACCGCCCTCGTCCATGCCCTCCTGACCTCGGCGCGCCTTCCGGTTTTCGAGGCGCAGGCCCGGGGCCGCATCACGCGCTGCTATCTCGAACCGCAACCGGATGACGACCTTCCCCGTTTCACCTACGAAAGCCATCTCGCCGCGCTGACAGGAGATGGACGTCATTGGCCGGAGGGTACGCGACGCATCAGCCAACTACGCCTCACCATCGAATACGAACCGCACGGCCTGTTGGCCCGCAGCCTGCAGAGCGGAAAGCTGCACCTCGATATTGTTGACTATCCCGGTGAATGGCTGCTCGACCTGCCCCTGATGGACCAGAGCTATACGCAGTGGTCCGCCGCAACTGTTGAGGCGAGCCGGAAGCTGCCCCGCCTGCCCCACGCGGCGGAGTGGCACGCGCATCTCGCTACGCTCAATGCAGCAGCCCCCGCGGACGAGCAGAAGGCCTTGCGCGCATCGGAAGTCTTCACGGCCTACCTCGCCCGCTGCCGGGAATCCGACGTCGCTCTCTCGACCCTTCCACCGGGACGCTTCCTGATGCCGGGCGACCTCGCGGGATCACCCATGCTGTCGTTCGCGCCACTCGATGTGAAATCCGGTGACGAGCCTGCCTCGGGCAGCCTCGCGGCACTGATGCAGCGCCGCTATGATGCCTATGTCAGCAAGGTGGTGAAGCCCTTCTTCTTCGGCCACTTCGCCCGCCTCGACCGGCAGGTGGTGCTGGTGGATGTGCTCTCCGCCCTCAATGCCGGAAGTGCTGCCGTTGCCGATCTGCGCACGGCTCTCACGGGCGTGATGAACAGCTTCCGCATCGGCTCCAATTCCATCGTATCGAATGTCTTCGGTCGCCGCATCGACCGCGTGCTCTTTGCCGCGACCAAGGCTGACCTGTTGCATCACACGAGTCACGACCGCCTGGAAGCAATCCTGCGCGTCCTTGTGGCGGAAGCCGCAAGCAAGGCTGAATATAGTGGCGCGGCACAGGATGTGGCCGCGCTTGCCGCCATCCGTGCCACGCGTGAGGCAACGGTCACGCGCGGCAAGGATGAACTGCCCTGCATCGTCGGTATCCCGGAAGCGGGCGAAAAGCTGGGCAATGTCTTTGACGGCGAAACCGAAGCGGCCATTTTCCCCGGCGACCTCCCGCCCGATCCCGCCGTCGCACTTGCCGGCGCACTGGAAGGTCAATTCCGTTTCGTGCGCTTCCGCCCGCCCTTGCTGAAGGACGCATCGTTTCCCCACATCCGCCTCGACCGGACGATGGAATTCCTGATCGGAGACCGCTTCTCATGACACGCAAGCCCCAGGCCTTCGTGCTCGACGGCGACAAGGAAGAGCCCCGGCTGAAGGCGGCGAGGGCGCACATTGCCTTTGACCCCGAACCGGAAAACCAGGACCTCGTCGTCGTGCCCCAGGCAAGCCTTGATGCGCCACCACGGCGCATGCGCTGGGGCCGCCTGCTCCTCGGTTCGCTGGTCTCCCTCTTGGCGCTCTGGGCCGGCTACTCCATTGAACAGATGGTGGAACAGTTCTTCGCCAGTTCTCCCGTTCTGGGCTGGACCGCGCTTGCCATTGCAGGGATTGCCGGCTTCGCCGCGCTCGCCATCGTCATCCGCGAGATTTGGGGCATCGTCCGGCTCAACACCATTGAAACCCTGCAGGACCAGGCGGCCCGGGCCATCAACCTCGATGAACAGGATTCGGCACGGCAGGTGGAGTCGGGGCTGACCTCGATCTACGCCGCACGTGCCGATCTTGCCTGGCCGCTGAAGGAGTTCAAAGACCTGTCGGGCGACATCCTCGATCCGCGCGACCGGATGATGCTTGCAGACCGCCTGCTGATGGAGCCGCTGGATGAGGCGGCTCACCGCATCATCGCCCGCCGCGCCCGGCGCGTGACGTTGCTCACCACCGTCACACCAGCCGCCGCCCTCGATATGCTTTTCGTGGCCTCGCAGAACTTTGCCCTGTTGCGTGAAATCGCCGCGCTTTACGGCGGGCGGCCATCAACGCTCTCCACATTTCGGCTGGCGCGCATGGTCATCACGCATCTTGCTGTCACCGGCGGTCTCGCCCTGTCCGACAGTTTGATCCAGCATCTGGTCGGCAAAGGCCTGTTGGGCCGGCTCTCCGCGCGTTTCGGCGAGGGTGCCGTCAACGGCATTCTCACCAGCCGCATCGGCCTTGCCGCCATGGACGTCTGCCGCCCCATACCAAGCCGCCGTCCGGCGCGCGAGGCGCTTGGCAAGCTGCTCCGCGAAGTCGTAAGTTTCACGCCGAAAGAAAAGGCTGATGACGCACGCAACCCTCAATCCGGAAATCCAGCGGAACCATAACCGGCGCAACGCCATTCACACCGCGCTGCTGATCGGCGGCACCGGCTTGTTGATGGGCGTGATGGCCTATTCGGTGCTCGGCATCTTTGGCCTGCTGGGCGCGACGATCATCGGCGCCATCGGCCTCGTCAGTCTGAGCCGCATGTCACCCAAAATGGTTCTCAAACTCTACAAGGCACGGCCGCTCGATGACAACGAGTTGCCGGAACTGCAGCAGCTCATGCGCCATCTCGCGGAGCGCGCCAACCTGCCCACCGTGCCGCAGCTCCACTATGTGCCAAGCCGGATGCTGAATGCTTTCGCAGTCGGCAACGCCCAGGACTCCGCCATTGCCGTGACGGATGGCCTGGTGCGCGGCATGACCATGCGCCAGATTGCGGGCATCCTGGCCCACGAGACATCGCATATCGTGAACGGCGACCTGAAGGTGATGGGACTTGCCGACGTCTTGAACCGCATTACCAGCTTCATGGCCACGCTCGGCTTGATCGGCGTTCCCATTGTCTTCGGCACGGGAGTCGATATTCCCTATATCGGTCTGTTCATGCTCATCTTTGCGCCCACCATCGGCGGGCTGCTGCAATTGGGCCTGTCACGCGCCCGCGAATATGATGCAGACCTGGATGGCGCGACGCTCACAGGCGACCCCGAGGGACTGGCTTCTGCGCTGACCACACTGGAAGAACGCCAGCGTGGCGTTTGGGAAGGCATGTTCCTGCCGGGCGGATCGGTTCCGCAACCGTCACTGCTTCGCACCCATCCGAAAACCGAGAACCGCATTGCCCGCTTGAAGGCCCTGTACCAGGACACCTCGACGCCGCTCACGCCAGCACCAGAACAACGGAACAAGCCGCAGCCCTCTTTCGTGCCGCAGGTCCAGAACCCCCGCATCCGCTGGCACAGGCTCGGCGTTTACTTCTGATTAACCGTCTCCCCGATTGCACGGAATTTGCAGCACTTTCCTGATAATTTGCAGACAAGAGTGCTGCCGGGAAGGGACATGCCTTATGGACAGACTTGCAGCGCTGCCTCACGACACCGTGGTGACATCGCCGCCTGCTGCCTTGGAGCAGGCCGCAAGCGTTCCAGCCAACGGGCATCTCACTCTCGTCACCTCATTGGCGGGTCTTCTCGCACTCGAAGAGAACTGGCGCGAACTGGAGAAGAACGCCCAGACGCTGACCGCCTTCCAGACCTTCGACTGGATATCTGCCTGGTGCCGCACCTATTGCGCGTCAGGCACATGCCCGGAAATTCATGTGATTGCCGGTTTCAACAATGACCGCCTGGCCTTTGTCTGGCCCCTGATGAAGGTGCGGCGCGCCGGCCTCAACGTTCTCTGCTGGCTCACGGAACCCTTTGGCCAGTACGGCGACGTCGTTTGTGCGAAGGGGGAATGCGCGCGCCTGTGGGTTGCCAATGCGCTCCGCTTCATCCGCCGCTTCAAGGAAATCGACATTCTGCGCCTGCGCCACGTGCGCAATGACAGCACGCTGGCCAGCGTGGCCGCCCATGAACTCGTGAATGCGCGGCTGGATGAAAAGGCACCCTATCTCGACCTCTCCCAGTTTGCGGCCGAAACCGACTACGAGAACCGCTACAGCGGAACCCAGCGCAAGCGCCGCAAGAAGATCCGCAAGCACCTGGAAGAACTGGGTCCGGTAACATTCTCGCGCGTACCACTCGGAACAATCTCGGACGCCGCCGTCGCCGAGGCCATCGTGGAGAAGAACAAGTGGCTGGGCGAACGTGGCCGCATCAATCAGGTCATGCACTGCCCGTTCCATCTGGATTTCCTGAAGACACTCGCGCGCGGCAACCAGGAAACCCTGGCCATGGTCGTGACTGAACTGCGTGCTGGCGACAAGCCGGTCTCATGGGAAATCAGCTTCCGCACAGGCGGTACGCATTTCGCCTACATCACCTCCCACCGCAACGAGCTCACCGATCTCTCACCGGGGCGTCTTCATTTCGACCTCTCGCAACGCGGCTGCCTCGCCGACGGCATGAAGGTGTTCGACCTCATGGTCCCCTACGATGCCCACAAGGAATCGTGGAGCTCGGCGTGCATGCCCACGCAGGACTATTATCTTCCGCTTTCGGGGCGCGGCAATGTGGCGGGAACACTGTACCTCAGCCATCTCCGCCCTCTCCTGCGTGCGGCTTACTACCGCTTGCCGCAATCGGTGCTGCGCTACATCAACCCGTTGCGCGCCCGTTCCACAGAGTAAGGATCCGCTGCACCGCCACATCGTGTTCGTCGGATGGCACGAAGGATAGGCGCGGCGGCGTTCCGCTCTGCAGATCACCCACCCAGCCCTTCACAGACAGGCGTTCGACGTAGGCCGCAACGCTTCGTGGCGGCGACAGGATTCCACGCCGGGCCAGTCGGGCGCCCAGTCCCTGCTGCGCCTGCCATGAGGGCACGAAGGAGGACACAGGCAAGCGGTGGACGTAAGTGGGGCGGCCTGTCTGGACCATTTCGGCCACCATGGAAACGCTGTCCGATGTGACGGCAAAGGCGTCTCCGAGCCGCAGCGCGGACTGGTAGGGATTGTCGCCGTGCCCGCGCGTCCACACCCAATTGGGCACGGTGATTCCCGCTGCCACGAGATCGATCGCCCCGGGCAGGCTTCTGGGCGAATCCATCAGGATCACGCTGCCTTTCATCCGCCGCGCCAGGTCATTGAGCCCCTGCGCAAAAGCTTCGATGTCCCGCACGCCGAAACGGATCGGAAATTTGGCGGCCCCGATGACACCCACTATCCACGGCCGCGGAAAATGCGACCACATGGCATCGAACGCCGCGAGCGTCTGCGGTGGAACATCGCGGGCCACGGCGAAAGGAAAATCCAGCATCACCACATTGCTTCCACCGGGCAGACCGTATTGCGGCGTCGTCAGCACCATGTCGAAACGCGCCGCATCCATGCGCGGGCGTCCGATATGGATGGCAAGCGTCTTGCCCTGCGAGCGTTGCCGGATCGCGAGATTGACCGGCGCACTGCGCCGTCCTGCACCAATCGCGATGTCGGGCCATGGCGGAACAAGCGCTTCAGCCGATGACGACGTGAGGCCGAAGAAGCCGGGTCCCGTCATCCAGTTGGGCAGGTTGGAGCGCGTGTTGAAAGCGAGTTGCCGCGTCACCACCGGCCCGCCGAGGCGCCGCCCCAGTTCCATGGCTTGCGCGTTATCACCCGCACGCGCCCCTAGCAGGACCCAGATCGATGGTTTCGGCGTTTTCATTTCACTTTCCATTAGGCGGCGGCGCACCTAATGTCACGAAGGGGAACATTGTCATGCACATCACGGAATTCACGCCCTTCGCCGGAACCATCGGCGGGGTTCTGATCGGCTTGTCGGCCGTCGTGCTGCTCGCATCCGCAGGACGGATTGCAGGTGCGAGCTTCATCTTCAGCGGAATGTTCGCGACGCGCTTCGACGAAGACGTTGTCTGGAAACTCATGTTCACGGTGGGCCTGCTGGCGGGTGCAGCATTTGCGGGGGCGTGGGCGGGTTCAGTGGACATCAGCTTTCCATCCGGCATGACAATGACCGTGGTGAGCGGACTTTTCGTCGGCATCGGCGTCACGCTTGGCAACGGTTGCACCTCCGGGCACGGCATCTGCGGTCTCGCGCGATTTTCGCTGCGCTCGCTGGTGGCCACCCTCACCTTCATGGCAGCAGCCATCATGACCGTATTTGTCATGCGCCACGTGCTGGGAGCGGCATGATGCGCAATCTTCTCACGCTTGTGAGTGGCCTGCTTTTTGGCCTTGGCGTCACCATCTCCGGCATGGTCAATCCCATGAAGGTCTTGAACTTCATGGATATCACCGGCGCTTTCGATCCCACCCTGCTCTTCGTGATGGGCGCTGGCCTCGCCGTGACGGTGGTGGGTTACCGCCTTGTGCTGCGGCGGCAGACGCCGATATTCGCGGACCGGTTTCATCTGCCCGAGATCACCGCGATTGATGTGCGGCTGCTGGGTGGCGCTGCACTGTTTGGCATCGGTTGGGGCTTGAGCGGTTTTTGCCCCGGCCCCGCCATCGCAAGTCTCGTCTTCGGCCAGATGCAGAGCATCGCCTTCGTCGCCGCCATGGCAGTGGGGATGGTCGTCACGCGCGCCTTCACCCGCAAGCTCACCTGATCACAGGCGCTGGTAGCGCTGCATCAACGCCATGACGTCGGCATGCGGGAGGGCGATGGAGCGCGCACCATCTCGCCCCGTCATGGTGTCATTGGCGATCATGGAATCGATGACGGCCTCTTCCGTTGCTTCTGCCACGGCACGGAACAGGCCATCCATCGCGCCGTTGCCGAGGTAGTCCGCCTGCCGCAGTGCGGCGCGCGACTGATGTGCCTCCGCATTCGCAGTGGAAAATGCGAGGAAGATGTCGCCTGAACTGTTGTTGCCGACAGTGCCCGTGCGCGCCAGCCCCACGGGCACGCGCCGCGCCAGACGCTTGAGCTGGTGCGGCTGCAGCGGCGCATCCGTCGCGATGATGGCAATCACCGAGCCCTGGTCCTTGCCGCGCAACTGGTCGTGCAGGATGTGGGCCCCCACCGGCACACCGAGCAGCGTGAAGTCCTGACGCCGGCCGAAATTGGATTGCACGAAGACGCCAAGCGCATAGCGCCGCCCCTCGATCTCCACGAGACGCGAAGCGCTGCCGTTGCCGGCCTTGAAATCATAGGTAATCATGCCCGTGCCGCCACCCACGCTGCCCAGTTCCAGCGCGCCGCCCCGCGCCCCGTCAAGTGCCGCCATGGTGTGTTCGGCGGTCACATGGAAGCCGTTGATGTCGTTCAAATCGCCGTCATAGGTTTCCGCTGCCACGGGAAGTCCCCAGTCCTGCCCCGTGCCGATCTTGCGTTCCACCATCCAGCGGATCGTGGCATCGCGCGTGATGCCGCAGGAATGCGTGTTGGTGATTGTGATGGGCGTCTGCAACTCACCTGCTTCCTCGATCCACACGAGGCCGGTCATTTCGCCGTTGCCGTTGAATGAATAGGATCCCGCCGCACATGGAACATGCGCGCCCGCGCGTCCACGCGGCAGGATGGCGGTGACACCGGTGCGGATCGGTCCTTTGCCCACCACAAGCCGGCCTTCACCCGCGATCAACGTGGTCAGCCCCACTTCCACTCCAGCCACATCAGTGATTGCATTGAACTTCCCCGGCTCGCCCGGGAAGGGCAATCCAAGCCCGCGCCCGCGCAGATGGCCCGTTGGCGTTTTCTTCCAATGGATCGAAGACATGCGGCTCTCCTTGAGTTGCGGCGGCCAACCCGCTTTAAGGGGCCTATGGTTGCTGAATCGGTTGCGCATTTCAAGGAAGCTCTCATTGTTCTCGGCACGGCGGGTGTTGCCATTCCGCTGCTGAAACGCATCGGCATCAACAATATCCTGGGCTTCATGCTGGTGGGCGTGCTGCTGGGGCCGCAGGTGCTCGGGCAACTCGCGGTCTATTGGCCGTGGCTTTCCACATTGGCGATCGTCAACGGCACATCCATTGCCGCTTTGGCGGAACTGGGCGTTGTGTTCCTGCTCTTCCTGATTGGGCTGGAGTTGTCTCCGGAACGCCTCCTCACCATGAAGCGGCTGGTTTTCGGGCTGGGCGGCTTGCAGGTGCTGGCATCGGTGTTGCTGTTGACGGGTGCGGCCCTTCTGCTCGGCTTCACGCAACAGCAGGCACTGGTGATCGGCATGGCGGTGTCGCTGTCATCGACAGCGATTGTCGTGCAGATGTTCTCGAGCGAAAAGCGGCTGGGCTCCCAGGCCGGTCGCACAAGTTTTGCTGTCCTGCTGTTCCAGGACCTCGCCATCATTCCGATGCTGATCCTCGTCGGCATTATGTCACAGCCAGCGGGTGGCAGCCTTGTCACCAGCATCGGCCTCGCCTTCGTGCAGACAGCCGCAGCCGTCGCCCTGATCGTTGCGGTCGGACGATATGCGCTCCGCCCCATCCTCAAATTGGTGACGCTGAGCGAGAGTCCCGAGTTGTTCATGGCGGCAGTGCTCTTCATCGCCATCGGCACCGGCGCCATCGCCACAGCGGCGGGACTGTCGATGTCACTCGGCGCCTTTATTGCCGGCCTCATGCTCGCGGAGACGGAATACCGCCGTGCCGTGGAAGCCATCATCGAACCCTTCAAGGGCCTGCTGCTCGGCCTCTTCTTCCTTCTGGTGGGCCTCGGCCTCGACATGCATGGCATCCTTGCGGATCCGTGGCGGATTCTGGGTGCGGCCGCTGCACTTGTGCTCATCAAGGCCGCATTGATTTTCGGACTGGCCCGCGCCTTTCGCGTGGCGCGGCATGCGGCAGTGGAGACAGCATTCCTGCTCGGCCCATGCGGCGAGTTCGCCTTCGTCATCATCGGCTCCGCCACGGCCCTCGGGCTGGTGACGGGCGCCGACATGAGCAGCGTGCTTCTGGTCGTGTCGATCACCATGTTCACCCTGCCGCTGATCGGACGTGCCACAAGGCCCGTGGTGAATTCCCTGCGCAAAAACGCCACGGCCACCCAACTGCCGCCGCCCGCCGTGCCGGAAGGCGAAGAGCCGAAGGTCATCATCGCGGGCTTTGGCCGCGTCGGCTCGCTCATCGCCTCGATGCTGGAGGAACATGGCCTCAGCTATCTCGCCATCGACCAGGATGTGCAAGCCGTCAGCCAGCACCACAAGGATGGCAGGAACGTTTTCTACGGCAATGCCGCCGACCCCGTGTTCCTCGCCAAGTGCGGACTTGAAACCGCCCAGTCGTTGGCAGTCACCATGGACAACCCGGCAAAGGCGGAGGAAATTGTTCGCATCGCCCGCAAGGAAAATCCGAAACTCAAGATCATCGCGCGCGCCAGAGACGAGCGTCATGCCATGAAGCTGTATCTCGCAGGCGTGACCGAAGCAGTTCCGGAAACCATCGAGTCGAGCCTGCAACTGGGAGAAGCGCTGCTGGTGGAAACCGGTGTACCGATGGGACTGGCGATTGCAGCCGTACACGAGCGCCGCGATGGTTTCCGCAAGCTGCTCGGGCGTCCCAACCGCCGCGAGGCGGTCAGCGAGGCGCGCCGCAAACTGCGCAATCGCCTGCCGCGCAATCCGTCACGGTAAGGTTCAGAACTGCTTTTCGGGAACGCGCACGCGAAGCCCGTCGAGGGCATCCGTCACCTTGATCTGGCAGGAGAGCCGCGAGTTGTCGCGCACCTCGAAGGCGAAATCGAGCATGTCCGCCTCCATCGCATTGCGTGTGCCAGTCTTTTCCACCCACTCCGGCTCCACGTAAACATGGCAGGTGGCGCAGGCGCAGGCGCCACCACAATCCGCATCGATGCCCGGCACCTGGTTCTTGATCGCGGTTTCCATCACCGTCATGCCGGGGACGCCGTTGGTTTCGATCTCGGTGCCGTTGAACTGGATGAATGTGATCTTCGCCATAACCCTGCCGGTGCAATGAAATTTTGCGGTCTCTTAGGAGAACTGCCTGCGGCTGGCAACCACGCAGACGAGGACGAGCCCTGCGCAGGGCGCGCTGCCCTCAATCGCAGAATGGCCGAACCGCGTCGCCAAAGGCCCGGGCCTCCGCCTCGAAGGCGGCCAGGATTTCGTCGCGCAACGCCGGGTCCTGCGGTGATCCTGCGAGCTCCCACTCCGAAGCCATCTGCGCCATGCGCGATGCACCGACGGATGCGGCGGCGCCTTTCAAGGTGTGGGTCAGGAAACGCCATGCCGTCGTCGTCATCGGCCGAGACAGAGCATTGCGCGCGTCTTTGACCTGTCCGAGGAAAAGCTGAATGATCTCGCGCTGCAGGTCGGCATCGCCGAAGGTCTGGCGGGCAAAATGTCCCTCATCGAATGTGACGCGCTGGACCAGTTCTGGTTGCGATGCTGAAAACTCGTAATTGACGGCGGACAATGCGATTTCCCCTCGGCCTGGAACCCGAAATCTGCCGTAAAGACAATGAAATAGAGTGAAGTACTATGGTTGAGGGGAAGTTTCCCGAATCGAATCAATTCGCTCCACATTTTTAACCAAACTTTCATTTACCCCCAGATGCCGGCCTGCAAAGGGTTCAAGCAACGGACTCATTAGGTTAATATGGTGGCAATGCCCGGATCAGGCGGTGGCCCCGCAACGCATTGGTTTCGCGTTGAGGTTGTCTGATGGGTGGGGACAATAGTCGCGGCAAGTCTGTGACGTAACGAGTGCGGGTGAGAGCATGGCGAAGAATTCTTCTGACAAGGGACGCAGGGAACGGTTTGCTGCCCTGCAGGCCGAAAGTGATCGCCCCGCCACGGCGGCCGAACCACAGATTCGCAGCCGGCCCGCCAATGAGAACGATCCTGCCACAGCCATGATGCTGGCGCGCCTGCGCCGGCAGCCCAGCTACAACGTCTATGTGCCAGCGATTGTGATTTCGATCGTCTGGGGCTTCCTCTTCCTGATCGCCAACCGGACCATGGTTGTCGATTTCATCAACGGCCGCATTGCCGCGGACACCAATGTGCTTGCCATGGTGCTGCTGCTGTTCGGGCCGATGGCCGTCGTGTTCACCCTCTCCTATTACCTCTGGCACGCCCAGCGCATGCGTCAGGTCTCTGAAATTCTCGTGCAATCGTCGGTGCGTCTGCTTCGTCCGCAGGATGTTGCGGCCGAGGGCCTGACCTCGATTGCGCAGAATGTGCGCCATGAGGTCGATCTGCTTGTCGGCGGCGTGGAGCATGCCTATCAGCGCGCCGCCGCCCTCGAGGAAATCGTTCACAAGGAAATCTCTGCTGTCGAACGCGCCTTCGGTGCCAATGAAGACCGCATCCGCAGTTTGGTGAACGGCCTGGAAACCCAGCGTGCAGCGCTGCAGCAGACGAGCCAGCTTGTCGGTGGCGAAGCAGCGCCCCTGCTGCAACGCCTCGAAAGCAACACCAACAATCTGAGCCAGGTCATCAATGTGGCCCTCTCGACCTTCTCGCGCCTTGAAGATGGCCTGAAGGGTTCCACCGTTGAACTTGCCCGCACCATTGAAGATGTCTCCACCCGCGCTGCCATGGCCGGCCAGGAAATCGGCGGCCACTCCTCCCAGTTCGAGCGCATGTCCACCATGCTACTCAACGACTTCCGAGGCTTCTCCACGCAGCTTCAGGACTACGTGCAGATCCTGAATGCCGCCGCCAACACGCTGGGCAGCGAGTCGCGCAAGTTCGGCGGAGAGGTGAAGGGAATGGAAGCCAACCTCATCCAGCTGATGCGCCAGAGCGCCGACCAGATCGCCATGGCCAACAACGATGTGGGCGCCACGATTGAACGCCTGAGCGGCGCCAGCGCCAGCCAGATCAAGCTGGCCGCCGGCGAACTGCAGCAGACCGTGGGCAGCATCAGCGATAACATCGGCTATCATCTGAAGGCCACGACGAGCGAGATCGCCAGCCTGATCGAGCGCGCAGGCATCGATACCTCGCAGAAGATCGAGGACAGCCGTGCCCAGGTGACCCAAGGCCTGCAGAACGTTTCCGCTGACTTCATCAACCGTGTCGCCCAGTCGCGCACCGACCTCACGACATTCGTCGACCAGGCGGCCTCGCAGATCACGGGCAATTTCGACAACGCCACGAACCGTCTCGCCGACCGCATCAATGTTGCGGGCACGCAAATTCTTGCGGGCCTCGACCAGTCCGGCAACCAGTTCCTGTCGCAACTCGACTCGTCCGGCGCCACCTATGCGACACGGATCGAGCAGGCATCTTCGGCCCTCAGCTCCCACATCGCCGACCAGGCCAATGCCATCTCTGACACGATGCGCAACGCCACGGATTCACTCACCAACACCTTCGATGCGACGTTCGGCAGTGCGATTTCGAAGTTCGACACTTCGGCGGCCCAGATCGGAAAGCGTATCGACGACCACGCCAATTCCTTCGTGGCAACGATGCGCGATGCCTCGGCAGAACTCACAGGCACCTTCGACTCGACTTATGGCGGCGCCATCGACCGCTTCGACAAGACCGTGTCCCATCTCACCGGAACGGTGGACAACCATGCGCAGAGCCTCTTGCAGGCCATGCGTGAAGCCACGGGTGAACTCACCGGCGGCTTCAATTCCAGCTACGCCGATGCCATCGGCAAACTTGACAGCACTGTTGCCGCGCTCAGCGGCAATATTGACCAGCGTACCAACACCCTGGTCGAAACCCTGCGCGGATCGGCCGAACAGCTGACGGAGAATTTCACCGGTCAGTATGCGGACGCCATCGGTAAACTTGACAGTACCGTTACCGCGCTCAGCGGCAATATTGACCAGCGCACCAATACCCTGATCGATAACCTGCGCGGATCGGCCGAACAGCTGACGGAGAATTTCACCGGTCAGTATGCCGACGCCATCTCCAAGCTCGACAAGACGGTGTCCGGCATCAACACCACCATCGACAGCCACACCGGCACCTTCGTGACCGCACTCCGTGACGCCACGACTGCCGTCACGGGCTCCTTCGAGACAACCTACAACAGCGCCGTGGACCGCCTCGACCGCACGGGCGAGACATTTGGCCAGCAGGTGACGCAGTATTCCAACACGCTCATGGGCGCGATGAAGGATGCGAGCGAGCAGATCAACAATTCCATGGCGGGCTCGGTTACCAATACGCTCGACCGCATGGATAACCATGCCGCGGCACTGGGCGCGCACATCGAAAAGCATGCCAATTCCATCACCGGCACGCTCAAGACATCCACGGAATCGCTGACGACCACCTTCAGCGGCGCGTTCTCCCAGGCCATGGGCACGTTCGACAACAGTCTCAGTCTTGCCGTCAGCAAGCTCGAGAACGTCTCGGGCGCCACCTCGCAGAAGATCAGCGAAGTCACGTCGCTCGTGTCGCACCAGCTTCAGTCGACAGGCGCCAGCGTCAACGACATCCTCGTCGCGACCAGTGGCACCATCGCCTCGCACCTCAAGGAGACCTCCGAGATCGTCAGCCACCAGATGCAGGACTCAGGTCTCGCCCTCTCGGCATCGATCGAGAACTCCGGCGGCGTTGTCACTGACCGCCTCATTTCGATCTCCGGCGAATTCATGGACAAGCTGGGCACGGCCCGCGACGGCATGATCCAGGTTCTGGAGAGCTCCGCTGGCAGCCTCACTGACAGGCTCAAGGACACCTCCATGCAGCTCTATGGCCGCCTGGAGCAGACCTCGCTGCACATCAACGACCAGCTTGAATCGGTTGCCCTGCGCATCAACGAGAACATCGATGCCACGGCTGGCGTTGTCACCACGCGCGTGGCGGATGTGACGCAGTCTCTGACCAGCAAACTCGACGTCTCTTCGAGCCAGCTCGGCAATCTGCTGGAGGCCACCGAGGCCCGCCTCGGCGGCCAGTTGGAACAGGCAACATCCGACCTCACCAACCTGTTCACCAGCAACACCAACCGCATGGCCGACAACCTCACGGAAACGGCCCGCGACCTTGGCGAACGGTTCGACATCGCGTCGGGTCACCTGGAACGCGTCACCAGCGACGTCACCAACCGCCTTACAAGCAGTTCGGACCGCTTTGTCACCTCCATCGACCAGGCATCGACCGAAATGGAATCGACATTCGGCAAGGCGCAGAACGCCTTCGCCGAAGGTCTGGGCAATACTGCCATGGAGATCAAGGGCCGCTTCGAACAGGAAACCGGCCTGCTCTCCGACCGCATCGACCGCGCCGCGACAGAGTTCACGGCAGCGGCGGATGCATCGACTGGCAAGATCGACGAAGCCCACCGCAAGTTTTCGCATCACATCGAGACGGCCAACACCTATCTGGCCGACCAGCTGGCCTCCGCGGCAGGCGACATCGACCAGCGTCTGGAAAGCATTTCCATGCAGCTCACGGGCAAGCTGGAAGTGACGGGAACGCGCATTTCGGAACGCCTCGACGACGTCACCTCGCTGGTGGATCGCTCGATCGACAAGTTCAACGCCGAAATGGAACGCATGCTGTCCAACCGCCGCGAGGTGCTCGACAGCCTGATTTCCGAAACATCGCGCCGCGCCGGCGAGGTGGACCAGGTCATGTCCAGCTACATGAACATGATCGAGGAATCGCTCAATGCCGCCGAAAACCGGTCGCGCGACATCAGCCGCGTGGTCAGCGAACAGACCAACGTGGCGATCGCACGGCTGGAAGAAGAGTTGAAGCGCCTCGAAGGTTCGTCTTCGGGCCAGGTCAACCAGGCCGCCCGCCTGTTGCGCGAGCAGCATGAACGCGCCCTCGCCAGCATGAATGAAATGCTGTCCTCGACGGCCAGCGATTTCCAGCAGACGGCACAGGACATGCGCATTACCGCCCAACAGGTGGTGAAGGACATCGACTCGGCGCGCAATGAACTGAAGCGGGCCGTCATCGACCTGCCGGAAGAGACGCGTTCCAACGCCGACGCCATGCGCCGCGTGGTTGCCGACCAGATTGCGGCTCTTAACGCCCTCTCGGACGTTGTTCGCCGGCAGAGTGGAACACTCGACTTCTCGACACCATCCACATCCTACACACCCAGTTATGGAGGAGGCGGCGGGCGAACACCGCCGGGGTCCTCCCCGGGAAAATCTGAGGGCGCCGCGTTCTCCGCTCCTGCCTCCGGAACGCCCAGCGCCCTGAAAAAAGATCCGGAGCGGATCAGCGACCGCAACGAGCCGCGCAACCAGGGGCTTGAAGGCACCATGGCCCAGATCGCGGCCAGCGTCGAAGCCCTGGCTGGTGGCAAGCCGCAACAGCGTGCGCCCGCCCGCCCGGCAGCGCCCCCTGCGCGTGCCGCCGACACCGGCGCCATCGCCAAGGAGATTTCCACGGCGACGCAGAAGCTGCACGGCTCTTCCCGCGAAATCGTGGAAGCTGTCGACGGTGGCCTGCCCCGCGACCTGGAAAAGCGCTACGGCGGTGGCGAGAAGGGCATCTACACCCAGCGCCTGCACGACAGCCGTGGCAAGCGCAACGTGAAGAACCTCACCGCTCGCTATGCCGAGGAACGTCTGCTGCGCAGCCGCATCAACGGATACATCCGCCTCTTCGAGCGGCTGATGGATACACTGGCCGAACTGCCCGGCGGCAGCGCCACCATTGATGAGGTGCTCGCCTCGCAAAGTGGTGAGGTTTACCTCATGCTGGCGGAAGTTTCCGGCCGCGTTCAGAACCAGTGAGGATGTCATGACGGCCTTCGCCCTCTCGGCGCGTCATGAATCCTGGCCGCTGGAGCAACCCTTCACCATCTCGCGTGGGACAAAGACCCATGCGGATGTGGTTGTGGTGACGCTCGAGAAGGATGGAATCACGGGTCATGGCGAATGCGTGCCCTATCCGCGCTACGGAGAAACCGTACAGCAGGTGCTGGAAGCGCTTGCCCGCTGCGGCGGTGGCGACATCAGCTTCGACGGAATCGCGGCGATGGAGTTGCCCTATGCAGCCCGCAACGCCCTTGATTGCGCGCTGTGGGATTGGACGAGCAAGACGCAAGACACGCCCGCCTGGACCCTCGCCGGGATCGCCGAACCGCAACCGCTGACCACGGCCTTCACGATTAGTCTCGCGGACGCGGATGTGATGGCGCAGGCAGCCGCCGCTGCACGCCGCCCCCTGCTCAAGTTGAAACTGGGGAAGCCGGGCGACGATTTCCGCCTCGCCGCCATCCGCGATGCCGTTCCCGATGCGCGGTTGATCGTGGACGCCAATGAGGGCTGGTCCGCCGAGGTTCTGCCATTGATGCTGCGTGCCTGCCGCGAGGCACAGGTGGAACTGGTGGAGCAGCCCCTTCCTGCCGGAGCCGATGAAGCCTTGCAGGACATCTCCCGCGACTGCCCCATCTGCGCCGATGAATCGGCCCACGGACTTGAATCGCTGGACACAGTGGCTGCGCGCTACGACGCGATCAACATCAAGCTCGACAAAACGGGCGGACTGACACCTGCCCTCGCCCTGGCGAAAGCCGCAGAACTGCGGGGTCTGGAGATCATGGTGGGAAGCATGGTCGGCACATCACTTTCCATGGCACCTGCAACACTCGTGGGACAGATGGCGAAAGTCGTGGACCTGGATGGCCCTCTGCTTCTGCGGAAAGACCGCGAACCCGGAATTCCCTTTGAGGGAAGCCTCATGTATCCGCCGCCGCGCGCACTCTGGGGCTGACGCGAAGCAGCGGAATTGCGGCAAGTAACGCCACGAGCGATACGCCTGCCATCACCAGATAAGTTTTCGACCCGATGGAATGAAACAGCGGTCCCGACGCCCAGATGGAAGACGACATGAGGATGCCGCCAGCCAACGCTGTGTTCAGGGCCTGGGCGCGATTTCGGATGCGTTCAGGTACCATCAGACGGATCATGTGCATGGTGCCAAGATGCGTCATCGCGAAGGAGGCGGCATGCAGGGCCTGCAGCACCATGATGACGGGCATGGATTCCACGAAGGCAAGAAGGCTCCAGCGCAGGATGCCGCCGCTGATGCCGGCAAGGAAGATGGGGCCTGGCCCAAAGCGCTCCACCACCCGGTTGGAAAAGGCAAGCAATGTCACCTCCGCCATTACCGCCACGGTCCACATCAGGCCAATGATCGCGGGGCTGAAACCCAATTGCTGCCAATGCATCGAACTGAAACTGTACATCATGCCGTGCGAAGCCTGGGCCGTCCCTGCCACGAGCAGGAAAAGCGTGAAGCTCGTGCCAAACAGAAACCGTCCTGCGCCCATCGATGAAGCGGATTTCGGCTTTGGTGATTTCAACACGGTGGGCTCGGGCGGCAGCAGCAGGGCCGCAAGTGTGGCGAGGCCGAAGGCACCTGCCAACAGCCACGCCGTATCCAGCGGATCGAGGTGGCTGAGCAGCAATCCGGACCCCAGGCTTCCGGACAGGAAACTGAGGGATGCCCAGAGACGGATCCGTCCGTAGTCGAGCCCCAGGGCCGCACTGGCATCGACGCTGTAGCTCTCCGAAAGCGGGAACACGGGCGCGAAAAAGAAAGACGCCAGGAGTGCCACCGCGGCGATGGCTCCGAAGCCACTCACCAGTCCCAGAGACAGGTAGGACAGGAAAGACACCGCAGCACAGCCGATGATCACCTGCCGGCGCAACCGGAAGTGATCCGCGATCCAGGCAAACAGCGGAGCCGAAACCGTCCGGATGGCCATCATGCCCGCAACAATCGCGGCAATGCCGGAAGGATCAATGCCCTTGGCGGACAACCACAGGGGCAGGAACGGCAATTGCACGCCGCTGCCCAGCATCATGAGCGCATAGGCTATGGAAAAGCGGAGGCTGAAACGGCGGGGCGACATGCGAAACGGGCGTCTAAACCCAATATTCACCACTTTCCACGAATATCACCGCATGTGAGCCCTGCGCCATGGTGCCGGGCAGTGTGTGGAGTTGCGTAATGTCAGACCAGGACCCGTCGTTGAACTTTGAGGACCTGCTGGAGACCGTCAAGGAGTCGGAACGCGGGCGCTGGTTTGTCCGTGAATTCGAAACCCGGTTGCGCAAGTCGGACACAGGCAACATCCTCTCCGCCATTCAGAAACTGGAAGGTGTCATTGCCAGTCAATCCCCCACGGGAATTGATGGCGCACTTGTTGCGAGGGCCCGCTCGGCCATCGCCACCGCGCGGCGCGAAATCGCGGGGCTTGACAGCAGCAAGCAGCAACTCTCTGACGAGGGTCGCCTGTTCGCCAAGCTGTCGGACATGGCGCGATCAGCATTTTCAGAAACCAATCCTGGTGCCTCCCTGGTGAACGCCGGTGTCAGCCGCGCCCTGCTCCTCGTTGATCAGTTGGACCAGGATTTTGGCCCGGCTTCCCTGCCGGAGGCAAAGACAACCTATTTCCCGCCCGAGGCCGGTGTTTTCGAAACGCCCGCCCCTGAACCGCGCAAGACAATAGCCGCGCCGGCGTCCTTGCCCGCAGCCGCCACAAAGGACGTGGAGCGCGGTGCCCGTCTCGTCATCCGCAAGGCAGGTGAGGCCGCGCCGGTTCCAGCCGAAGACGCGCTATCCGTTCAACCTGTTCCCATGATCAGCGAAGCGGCCGCACCCCCCGCGGCAGAAGTCACACTTCTGATCCCTGCGGTCAGCAAGACCTCGCGCGTGGTCATCATCCGCCGCAAGCCGGAGGAACTGCTGGACGTTCCGCTGGTGGACGAGGCAGAAACGGGTAACGCTGCCTGATAGTCCGGGCTTAAGACCTCATTCACCAAGTTGCGCGACTCTGTGCGCCAGCGACACTTCTCGGGGACCATCGTGCCTTCCAACTGTTTCACGCGCCGCAATATTCTCGCCGGGTTGGCCGCAAGCCTCGCGGCTCCCGCATGGGCGCAAGGGGAACAGACAGGCTCAATCGCGGCCATGGGTGCAGTTGCCGCCAACCCCGGCAAACTGGCAACCCGCACCGCTGTGATTGCGGACCGCAACGAGGCCGCCATGGTGACGCGCGGTTCTGAAGAGGCCATGCAGGGCGCGATCGCCATGTACGAAGAGATCGTGGCGCAGGGCGGATGGACGAAACTCCCCAATGCAAAACTGGACAGGGGCGCGAAGTCGAAAGTCGTCGTAAAACTCCGCGAACGCCTCGTACGGGAAGGTTACCTTGATCTCGACAATCTCGGCGTGGCTGCGCCCGATGCGTTTGATGACGACCTGGCGCGCGCGCTGAAATCCTTTCAATACAACCACGGTATCTATACCTCGGGCAAAGTGGAGAGCCGCACCTATGCGGCCTTGAACATGCCGGCGGAACACCGCCTCTTTCAGTTGCAGGACAATCTCCCCCGCGTTCGCGCGTATGGCGAGGGGCTGGGCAGCCGCAACATCCTCGTCAACATCCCGTCGGTGCAGCTGGAAACGGTGGAAGATGGCATCGTCTTCGCCCGGCACAATGTCGTGTGCGGAAAGCTGGAGCGGCCGACACCGACGCTGGCCAGCAAGGTCAGTGACGTGACCTTCAATCCCTATTGGAACGCCCCCGCCTCCATCGTGGCGCGCGACATTCTTCCCAAGTTTCTCGAAGATCCGGGTTACCTTGACCAGATGCGCATCCGCGTGTTCGATGGCGTCGGCGGTCCCGAGATCGATCCCCGCAGCGTGGATTGGTATTCCGCCGCACCCGACCGCTACCATTTCCGCCAGGAGCCCGGCGAACACAATTCACTTGCCACAGTGAAGGTGAATTTCGCCAACAAGTTCATGGTCTATATGCACGACACGCCGCACCGCGAATTGTTCGCCATCAATGCGCGCTACGAGAGCTCCGGTTGTGTTCGCGTTGACCAGGTGCGCATGTTCGTGGATTGGATCCTCGCCGGGCAGGACGGCTTTGACGAGGCCCAGTTCGAGATGATCACGGCAAGCGAGGAGACGTTCCCCATGCCGGTGAAAAGCCTGGTGGACGTGCGCTTCATGTACCTCACGGCCTGGGCCACCGAGGATGGCCGCGTGAACTTCCGTCCCGACGTCTACAAGCTCGACGGCAAGGAGTTCGTCTTCGGGCAGCCTGAACCCGTCGCGGAAATGTGATTGCTTGAATGACGATTTGGCCCGCATTATCTGCGGACCATGGATTACGCCACCGACTTCCACTTTGTCTTCGGCAAGGGCACGAGCCTCGCCCGTCCCCTGCTCCTCCTTCACGGAACGGGAGGCAATGAACACGACCTTCTGGGACTTGCCGAAGCGGTGGCGCCCGGCCGCACCGTCTTGTCGCCCCGTGGCAAGGTTCTGGAAAACGGCATGCCGCGCTTCTTCCGCCGCTTTGCAGAGGGGCGCTTCGATGAGGATGACATTCGTCTGCGATGCAGTGAACTGGCGGCCTTCATCAAGGGTGCCGTCGCTCATTATGGTATTGCGGCACCCATGGCCCTTGGATTTTCCAACGGTGCCAACATCGCGGCGGCGCTGCTGGTGCTGCATCCCGAAGTCCTGAGTGGCGCTGTCCTCCTGCGCGCCATGGTTCCGTTTGCAGCAATGCCGGCGTTCTCGTTGCCGCGAACACCCGTCTTGTTGCTGTCTGGCCAGGACGACCCGATGATTCCGCTCACTGGCGCCAATCGCCTGGCGGGCGATCTGCGCAAGGCCGGCGCAGAACTGACCCACGAAATTATGCCTGCGGGGCACGGCTTGACTGCAGCCGATCTCACGCACACCAGCCGTTTCCTAGCGGCACAGGAGTAACACCCATGCAACTCAACGGATTTCACCATCTCACGGCCATCACGGCTGATGCGCCGCGCAATCACGCCTTCTATACGCAGGTACTCGGACTTCGCCTTGTGAAGAAGTCTGTGAACCAGGACGACGTGCGCGCCTATCACCTGTTCTATGCCGATGGCAAAGGGTCGCCCGGCACCGACATCACCTTCTTCGATTGGCCCGCACCGCGCGAGCGCCGCGGCACACACTCCATCTGCCGCACCGGTTTTCGCATTCAGGGCGAACAGGCGTTCAGCTTCTGGGTCGACCGCCTCAAGGTCCACGGCGTAGCTGTTGGCTCGCCTGCGGAGAAACACGGCCGGCTCACGCTGGACTTCGAAGACTTTGAAGGACAGCGGCTCAGCTTGGTGGCGGACGAAAGCGATACGCCCTTTGCCGTATGGGACAAAAGCACAGTGCCTGAGGCCCATCAGATTCGAGGCCTGGGACCCATCTCACTGAGCGTACCCGACATCGCGCCAACAGAGGATGTGCTGACCAAGGTCATGGGCATGACCAGGCGTGGCACGGACGGCAACACGCACGTCTTTGCCATGAAGGGCAAGGGACCGGTTGCCGAACTGCATGTGGTGGAAGAGTCCGGGCTAGCCCCCGCCCAGCAAGGCGCGGGCGGCGTGCATCACGTGGCCTTCAACGTGCCCATGGCCGACTATGGCGCCTGGGCTGACCGGCTTCGCACGCTGCGCGTGCCCAATTCAGGACCGGTGGACCGCTACTGGTTCAAGAGCCTCTACTTCCGGGAGCCCAACGGCATTCTTTTCGAAATTGCCACCGATGGGCCAGGCTTCCAGGCCGACGAGCCAATGGACAAATTGGGGGAAACCTTGTCGCTGCCGCCATTCCTCGAAGGCCGCCGCGCCCAGATCGAGGCGGGATTGAAGAAACTCTAGTTTCGAAGGTCCGGGCATTGCAGCGTTGACGGCGATTGCTGCCCCGGCGAGGTCCGTGACAGGAATGTTTCCGCCATGGAGATGTTGTGCTGCATCACCTCCAGTTCCTTGCGGTGTTCGGCGATGCGATCCGCCAGAAAATTCAGGAACGCCGGCGTCTTCAACGCGGCCTCTCCATCGAGGAGTGCGGAATTGATGATGTGGCGGATGTCCTTGACGTTCACATGCAGTGAACGAAGGGCCCTGATCAGCTTCAGCTTGAAGATGTCGCAAGACCGGAAGACGCGAAGACCACTCGCCCGTGCCGGACTAAACAATCCCATCTTTTCATAAAAACGGATGGTCTTGGCTTCGATGCCGACGACGGCTGCGGCTTGCCCGATGGTGAAAAGCAAGTCCGCAGTAGGCTCGCCCGATTCAACTAGGGCATCAGTAAGTAAAGGTATGAACACACGATCGTCCTCCAGAAATGGGCCGTTGCCCCCGGCCGTTTGCTTGGAAACCAGAACTTGTAGGGTAATAATACCAGATGTTCCTTCAAAACGGAAGAAATATTCCACTTATATCAGCCGCAAAGTTTCCTCATGGTCCATGAATAAATTCTATCTGAAGAAATAAAAGACAAATTGAAATTCCACATGTTGGAATATTTATTCAATACCTGCGGGTGCACAGTAGGTGGAAGCTCACGCTGCCGTTGAAATGAGAAATAATTCAGCGACCGAGAGATTGTGCTGCAGGATTTCAACTTCTTTGCGTTGACGCATCAGCTGTTCTTCCACGAGCTTGACAAGGCACGGCGAATGTTGTGCGGCGCGGCTCTCGAAATGTGCGCAGGTCATCACGCGCTTGATCTCTTTCACACTTACGCCCAAAGCCCGCAGCATCTTTATGACACGGAGAGCAGCAATATCCTCGAACCGGAAGATGCGTGTGCCGCTTGCGCGGGAGGGATGAAACAATCCGGCCTTCTCATAGAAGCGGATGGTCTTGGCCTAGATGCCGACAATCCGCGCTGCCTCTCCGATGGTGCAGAGATCGCGCGACTCTGCTGTGGCATCCTCGACGATGGGATCAGAAAGCAAACGGTCGAACACGCGGCGTTCCTCCTGCAATGAACGGGATGCAACTATCGCACAGACACACCGGATGAATTGATAGACATCAAACGCCATATCGAATGCAGCCTGGCATTGAATAAGTGTCAAAAATTGCCCCGACGACGTTTATTTTCGAACAACGATACAATTATCTAACGTTGTCTTTTTCACTGCCTTCAAGCAGTTCGAGAACAGTTCAACAAGGTTGAACATCTTCCACATGGTTCATGCAACTCATTGTAATATAACGACAAAAGCACTTCGTCTAAGCATCTGTTAATAAATTGGCCTTACACCCCCAGTCATGAGCGAAGCGTCCTGGAGAATATTCCGTTGATTTTGATCGTCGAGGAAAGTGCCCAGCATGCGCGCAAGATCCACGCGGAGATGCGCAATCACGGTTATTCTATTGAACGTATCGCGCCCGACGAATTGTATGAGGGGTGGCTTGAACTTGTCCGTTCACAAATCGAAGCATTGGACCTCGTCGTCATTGGCGCCGTGAGCAACAGCATTCCGCTGACACGCCACGCCAAGCGCTCCTTTCCGGTTCCCGTGATTGCCACTGTATCCGGATCAGATCCTGAATTGGCCGCGGCCCTCTTCGATGCAGGCGCAGATGACGTCGTGCACGAGACGGTCGCGCTCAGCGAACTGCTGAAGCGGCTGCACCGCCTCAACCGGAGCCAGGCAGACGCCACGGCGCCTGCCTGGCAAGACGGACGGCTCGCCGTTTTCGATGACGGCTCAGAACCGCTCGTCAACGGCAAGCGCATGCAACTGCCACGCCGCGAACAGCGCATCCTGGAATTTCTCGCAAAGCGCCACACCTGCCGCGTGACGCGCGAACAGATTTTTTCCGCCGTGTACGGATTATCCGAGGTGGACGCCCACGAGACGGCGATCGATACGCATCTCTGCAGGTTGCGAAAGAAGCTGAAGCTGGAACTGGGCTACGATCCCATCTCCAGCCTGCGCCACCTCGGTTACAAACTTGTCGGCGGCCGCCGCGCAACTGAAACGGAGCAAGCAGAGACGGCACAGTGAGTCTGAGCGCGCCATCATGATCTTCACCACACCATCTTCCCGCAAGCAGGTATTGTTGTAGTCTATTCAGTACTCATTTGCGTTGAGCCCCGGCAAGTCTCCGTCCTTGCCGGGGCTTTTTCTTGCCGACGGGAAAACGTGCGTCAATTTGGCTCCCGCTTTTGCTCCCGATGCAATCCCCACGCAAAGTCCGCGTGCTTGAAGAATGCAACAGAGGAGATTTTCCGTGACGATGCTCAAGACGAAACCGATCAACGACGATTTTGCTCCCGACATTGAGGCTGATGAATGTGAACCCGGCCAGCAACGACTGGCCTTTTTCAAGGCATTGCGCCGCTTGCGCAATATCCTGGAGGCGGAATACTGGCTGCTGAACCAGGGGATCAAATATGAAGAGACGTTTCTCGTCGTGAAGAAGTCCATGCTGTTCGATACGCTTGTCGATCTCGAACCGGAAATGGATCACACGGCATTCAGTCCAGCCGAGATGGACGATCTCCTGTCGACGCGGGAACTCGCAACCAATTGCCGCGCCCTCATGATGCCCGCCGCATAGGAGGAGGCTGCGATGAAGAACCACAAAAACATGCAGGCAGTGTTGAGCTATCCCGCCCGGCAAGAGCCCGCGGAAGCCAACTCGTACAGTCTCTATGAATTGCCGGTCATCATTCTGCTCGCTGCCATGAACCTCATGGTCTGGACATTGCTGATGCGCTTCCTGGCCTGAAGTCTATGGCAGGTTGTCGCGCATGAAGATGTCGATGCGGATGCGTTCCTGCGCTTCAACAAGTGGCGCATTGTCCGCCTTGGCGATCAGCACGCGCACGGCCGAGCGCACTTCATGGCCCGCGTCCTGATTGATGATGGCATCGATTGTTCCGCGGATGAGAGCCTTGCGTGAGCCTTCCGTCACTTCGTGGGCAATGAAGACCACGTCGCCTGCCCGCCCGGACGATTCAAGTCCTGCGACGATGCCTTTGGTGCCACCGCCCACGTTGTAGATGCCGATCACATCGGGATGTTCCTTGATGAGTTGCGCCGTCAACTCGGCACTCCGCTCAACATCATCCCGGGACTCACGTACGGGAAGAATCTGCAGCCCCGGAAATTCATGTGCCATCACCTGCTCGAAGCCGAATTGGCGCTCGATGTGGTCGCGCAACGATAGTGAACCGGCGAAAAGCCCGATCTTGCCTTTCTGTCCGCGCAGGAACCGGCCCATCAGGCCAGCAGCCGTGCGGCCGGCCGAAGAATTGTCGATGCCGGCAAAATGCGTCCGCTTCGATCCCGGCACGTCGGACACAAGGGTGACGACAGTCTTGCCGCGTGCAACGAGTGCGTTGATGGCCTCACGGACTGCCGGGTGGTCCAGCGCCACGACGGCAACGCCATCCACGTCGTCGCGCATGTCGTCCAGAACCTGTGCCAGCAGTGGGCCGTCAAAGACGTCCACCTTGCGCACAAGAATGGTGACACGCTCCGACGCCATGCGCCGCGCTGCATCTTCCACTTCCGCAGCAATGGATTGCATGAATTCACCAGCCGTCGTGGGCAGGATGAACCAGAGACGGTAATCCTTGCCGCGTGCCAGCCGTGCCGCGATGCGGTCGGGCTGGTAGTTGAGTTCGCGGATGGCTGTCTCGACCTTCTCGACGGTCAACGCCTTGACGCCGGGCCGCCGGTTCAAAACCCGGTCGATGGTGGCGACACTGACCCCTGCCCTGCGGGCCACGTCCTGAATCGTGATCTTGCTCATGCAATCGCACTCATGGGCCATTTTCCGGGGCTGTTCAAGCTGGGGTGGCAGACCTTGTCAAACGCGGGCAACTGCGGCATGCCCTGCCACCATGGCTCATCCTCTCAAGCTCGCCGCCGACATTGGCGGCACCTTTACCGATATTGTCCTCGAACAGGCAAACAGGCGCTGGAGCGGCAAGCTGCTGACCACCACGGCCGCACCCGAAGTCGCTGTTCTGGAAGGCGCCTTGGGCCTCATCGCCGAGGCAGGCTTCAAGCCGGAAGATGTGGACGTCTTCATCCACGGCACCACATTGGCGACCAATGCGCTGATTGAACGCAAGGGAGCCGTCACTGCCTTCATCACCACGGAAGGCTTCCGCGACGTGATCGAGCAAGGCTACGAGAAGCGGTTCGACCACTACGACCTGATGATCGACCGGGCGGAGCCTCTGGTCCCCCGCCATTTGCGTCTCACCATCCGCGAACGCCTCGCGGTCACGGGTGAGGAACTGATCCCGCTGGATGAAGCAGCGGTGCAGCAGCTGGCACAGACCATCACCGCCGAGGGCGCGGGCGCCGTCGCGATCGGTTTCCTCCATGCCTATGCCCACCCCGCCCACGAGGAACGTCTGCGGGCGCTTCTGAAGCCCCTGCTGCCGCCCGATGTGACCATCTGCATCTCCAGCGAGGTCGCACCGGAAATTCGTGAATACGAGCGCTTCTCCACCACCGTTGCCAATGCCTACGTGCGGCCGTTGATGGCAGGTTATCTGCACCGCCTGCAGCAAGGCCTCGCCAAGGCCGGGCTGAACGCGCCCCTCTACCTGATGATGTCCGGCGGCGGGCTGACCATGCTGGAGACGGCCGCACGCTTCCCGATCCGCCTCGTTGAGTCCGGCCCCGCTGGCGGCGCCATCCTCGCGAGCCGCATCGCCCACCAGTGCAAATTGCCGGAAGTCGTCTCTTTCGACATGGGCGGCACCACTGCCAAGATCTGCCTGCTGAGCGGCGGCGAGCCGGAACGCGCCCACCGCTTCGAGATCGCTCGCGCCTATCGCGACATGAAGGGCTCGGGCATTCCCGTCCGCATTCCCGTGATCGAGATGGTCGAGATCGGTGCCGGCGGCGGCTCCATCGCCCGCGTCGACAAGCTGGGCCGCCTCACCGTGGGGCCGGACAGCGCCGGTTCTACCCCTGGACCTGCGGCCTATGGCCGTGGCGGCACGAAGCCCACCGTGACCGACGCCAACATCGCGCTCGGCAAGATTGATCCCGCCTTCTTCGCCGGTGGCAAGATTGCGCTCGATGAGGGTGCGTCGGTTGGGGCGCTGGCCGCGGAGATCGGCAAGCCGTTGGCGCTGGAGGCCCATTGGCCTGCTGCGGGCGTGGCCGAGATCGTCGAGGAGAACATGGCGAACGCCGCCCGCGTGCACGCCATTGAACGCGGCAAGGATATTGCCTCGGCGACCATGATCGCCTTCGGTGGCGCGGCCCCGCTGCATGCCTGCCGCCTCGCCGAGAAGGTCGGCATCAACCACATCATCGTGCCGAAGGGTGCGGGTGTGGGTTCGGCCATCGGCTTCCTGCAGGCGCCCATCGCCTATGAAATCACCCGCAGCGCCATCATCGGCCTTGATGACTTCGATGCCGGCCGCGTGAACGCATTGCTGCACCAGATGGTGCGCGATGCCACCGCCGTGGTGAAGCCCGCCATCGGCACCGCCAAGCCCACCGTGAAGATCGTCGCCGATGGCCGCTACGTGGGCCAGGGCCATGAGATCCAGATCGCCATTCCCGTGCGCACGCTGAACGCCAGGGATGGTGCAACGCTCAAGGCCGCCTTCGAACGCGCCTATGAGACGGTCTATGGCCTCACCATTCCGCACCAGCAGGCGGAAATCACCACCTGGTCGGTGACGGTATCGTCCACGGTGAAGCCGCCGGCGCCTGCCCGCAAGGCGCCGCGCCGGTCATCAGGCAGCCCCAAGCATTCCCGCAAGGTCTTCGACGGCAAGTCGGGCAAGCTGTTGCCGACGCCCGTGTACTGGCGCTTCGATCTCGCCCCCGGCGCCACGCTGAAGGGACCCGCCATCATCGCCGAGCACGAGACATCGACCATCGTCACATCCGGCTTCACCGCCCGCATCGACTCGGCCGGCTACATCCATCTGGAGCGCACGAAATGAGCAAGCAGGCATCCCGGCGCGTTGCGCCCAAATCGACTCCTGCCAGCGCCCGCAGTGCGCTGGAGGCCATTCGCACACAGGTGATGTGGAACCGCCTGATTGCCGTCGTCGAGGAGCAGGCGCAGTCGCTGCTGCGCACCGCCTTCGGCACCATCACCCGCGAGGCGGGCGACCTCTCTGCCGGCGTCTATGACGTCAACGGCCACATGATCGCGCAGGCGATGACCGGAACGCCGGGCCATGTGAACACCATGGCGACGGCGGTGGCGCACTTCTTCAGGAAGTATCCGCCCGCCACGATGAAGCCCGGCGACGTCTTCGTCACCAACGATCCCTGGCTCGGCACCGGGCATCTGTTCGACTACGTGATGATGACGCCCGTGTTCCTCAAGGGCAAGCTCGTGGCCTTCTTCGCCTCCACCTGCCACGTGATCGACGTGGGCGGCGTGGGCATGACGGCCAAGGGCAACTCCTCCTTCGAGGAAGGCACGCTGGTGCCGCACCTGCCCATCCGCAAGCAGGGCGTGATCAACGACGAACTGATGGATGTGATCCTCGCCAATTCGCGCAGCCCCGTGGAGGTGAAGGGTGATATCCTTTCGCTTATCTCCGCCAACGACACGGGCGCCCGCCGCCTCGTCTCCATGATGGAGGAATTCGGCCTCACCTCCATTGACACGCTGGCGAAGCACATTCTCACCCAATCCGAAAAGGGCGCGCGCGAAGCGATCAAGGCCCTGCCCGAGGGCGAATGGTCCTACGAAATGCCGCTCGACGGCTACGAGCGCCCGCTCACCCTCAAGTGCAAGCTCATCATCAAGGGCGGCAAGATCACCATCGACTACACCGGCTCCTCGCCGGCCTCGCTCTTCGGCATCAACAGCCCCCGCACCTACACGCTCGCCTACTCCGTCTTCGGCCTCAAGGCCGTGATTGCGCCGCATGTGCCCAACAACATCGGCTCGCTCTCGGTCTTCGACATGGTGACCGAACCCGGCACGGTGATCGATCCCGTCCGCCCCTCGCCCGTGACGGCGCGCCACGTGATCGGCCAGATGCTGGCGGATTGCGTCTTCGGCTGCCTCGCGCAGGCGCTCCCCGGCAAGGTGCCCGCCGAAAGCGCGGGCCCCCTGTGGATGCTCTCATTGTATTCCGCCCACGGGCGCGTGGCCGCCGAAGTGACGCGCGATGCCACGCCCTTCAGCGTGATTTCGATCGGCCTCGGCGGCATGGGCGCACGCCCCGGCAAGGACGGCATCTCGACGATGGCCTTCCCGAGCGGCGTGGGCGCGATCCCCGTCGAGATCACCGAGGGCCAGTGCCCGCTGTGGTTCCGCGAGAAGCAATACCTCGCAGGCTCCGGCGGCGAGGGCGAGTATCGCGGCGGCCTCGGCCAGCGCATCGTCATCGAGAACCGCGAGCCGGTACCCTTCGTCATTTCCGCTGGCACGTTTGATCGCATCAACAGCCCCGCCCAGGGCCGCGACGGCGGCAAGCCAGGGCGCAATGGCGTGGCCAGGTTCGGCTCCGGCGCAAAGCTGCCCGACAAGGGTCTGCACATCGTTGCCGCAGGCGACGCGCTGGTGGTGGAACTGCCGGGCGGCGGCGGCTTCGGCGACACCACCCGCCGCGACCCCGCCCGCATCGCCGCCGACAAGCGCGCCGGACTGGTCTGAGGTCGCGGGCCCTCACCCTCCCCATCGTGCGGGCGGGATGACGAAGCGCGCGCACCCTTCACCTCTCCCGTGAGCGGGAGAGGACGCCGCAGAACGGCAGGTGAGGAACGTGTCACGGCGGCATGGGCAGCGGAGAAAAATGAGGAGGGTATGTTTCCCTCCCGGCATCACGCCTGCATGCAGTGGGAGTGGGTGGGGGTGTTCGGCGCAATGCCGGACCGGACCCGCCTTCGCGGGGCCGGACATCAGGAAACGCAGCGGTTTTGGCCCGCATGACAGACACTCGCCAATCCACACAGCCAGGGCGCTTACGGACCAGGCCCGGCCCCGTTGCGTGCATCTCCGGGGAGACACACGGGGTGTGGGTGAACTGCGGTAAACCGCGCTTGGACCGTAGTGTCCAAGGGGCCTGCCACCGGCTCCCGGGAGGCAGTGTGGTGTTCTCACATCCACCCCGCAGGCGCTGCGCACGCTTCCGGCAATTGCGAGACACTGTCGACATTGTCCCTCCTCAGTCCGGAAACGTCGGAGAGGCATATAGTCCTATGTTGGGATAATGTCAAGCGCCCTCCAAATGGGTTGTCTTTTATATCAATTCTGATATAGAGTGCGTCAAATGAAACGGCTTGCATTTCTGGGGCGGTCCCACGCCGACCTTGCGGGTTTCCCGGAAGGAGCGCGCCGCAAGGCGGGATATCAGCTCAGTCGCGTGCAGGCTGGACTGGAACCCGACGATTGGAGGCCGATGCCCAGCATTGGCACAAGCGCGCGGGAAATACGTGTGCGAGACAGCGCGGGGGCGTTTCGCGTTGTCTATGTTGCAACATTCGCTGATGCCGTTTTCGTGCTTCACGCGTTTCAGAAGAAGTCCCAGCGCACCGCTGCGCTGGACATTGAGTTGGCAAGGACACGCTTTCGGCAACTGGCTAAGGAGTTGGGACGATGAAAATCAGTTACTTTGATACGGTGTGGGACGCCATCGAGCCTTCAAAAAGCGAGGCTGCCAACATGAAGGCGCGCGCCGACCTGATGATCGCCATCCACAAGACGGTGCTGGGCTGGAATACCACACAGGCCTCCGCTGCCAAACGTCTCGGACTCACCCAGCCGCGCCTCAACGACCTGCTGAAAGGCCGCATCACCAAGTTCAGCCTGGATGCCCTGATCAATCACGCGACAAGGGCGGGATTGGATGTGAAGGTGAAGGTCGGAAAGGCGGCGTAAAGGTTAGGCAAATAGTGCACCGCCGCAATATCTAAGAATCATCTATTCTCACTAAAGATGTGCACGTCCCTCACCTGCCGCTGTGCGGCGTCCTCTGCTGCTGGCGGGAGAGGTGAAGGTGGAGCAGTTTCACATCTCCGGCGTCTTGACCTTGTGGATCGCGCACGCCGCCCGCACCGTATTGTAGAGCAGGCACGCAATCGTCATCGGGCCGACGCCGCCGGGCACGGGGGTGATGCTGCCCGCCACCTTCTCGCAGCTTGCGAAATCGCAATCGCCCACGAGCTTGCCCTTGCCGTCGCGTTCGATGCGGTTGATGCCCACATCAATCACGCAGGCACCGGGCTTGATCCAGTCGCCCTTCACCATCTCGGGCCGGCCGACGGCGGCGATGACGAGATCGGCGTTGCGCACGATGGACGGCAAATCCTTCGACTTGGAATGCGCAATGGTGACGGTGCAGTTTTCCGCCAGCAGCAATTGCGCCACAGGCTTGCCCACGATGTTGGAGCGGCCGATGACCACGGCGTTGACGCCATCGAGCTTGCCCAGCACCGACTTCGCCAGCATCACGCAGCCCGTGGGCGTGCAGGCGACGAGCGCGTCCTGGCCCGTCGAGAGGCGGCCCACGTTGACGACATGGAAGCCGTCCACGTCCTTGTCCGGGTTGATGGTGTTGAGCACCTTGGCCGAGTCGATGTGCTTCGGCACCGGCATCTGCACCAGGATGCCGTGCACGGCGGGATCGTTGTTGAGTTTCGTCACCAGCGCCAGCAGGTCGGCCTCGGAGGTGTCAGCGGGCAGCTTGTGCTCCCACGAATTCATGCCCACCTCGACCGTCTGTTTCGCCTTGTTGGCGACATAGACTTTCGACGCCGGGTCTTCACCCACCAGCACAACCGCCAGCCCCGGCGTGAGGCCGTGATCCTTTTTCAGGGCGGAAACCGCCGCCCCGATGCGCGCCCGCAGGCCCTCGGCATAGGCTTTTCCGTCGATCAATGTGGCCATGGCTGGTGCCTCGCTTAATGTCGTTTGAAACGGGATGGCCGGGACATTGCCCGGCCATGATGTGTGCTCAGTTCTTGCAGGCAGTCCTCAGAACAAGCCGTCGATCTGGCCCTTGGCGTCGAGGCCGATGACTTCCGCCGACGGCACCTTGGGCAGGCCCGGCATGGTCATGATCTCACCGCAGATGACGACGATGAATTCCGCACCCGCCGAGAGGCGCACCTCGCGGATCGGCACCACATGGTTGGTGGGCGCGCCCTTGAGGTTCGGATCGGTGGTGAAGGAATACTGCGTCTTGGCCATGCAGATGGGGAACTTGCCGTAGCCCTGCGCTTCCCAGCCCTTGAGCTGGTCGCGGATCGCCTTGTCGGCGACGATGTCATCGGCGCGGTAGATTTCGCGGGCGATGGTCTTGACCTTGTCCCACAGCGAGAGGCTGTCGTCGTAGATCGGCTTGAACTGGGCCGCGCCCTTCTCGGCGAGGTCAGCCACGTGCTTGGCCAGTTCCTTCGTGCCCTTGGAGCCTTCGGCCCAGTGCGTGCACTTGAAGGCCTCGACGCCGTGTTCCTTGCAGTAGGCCTTGATGGCGTCCACTTCGGCATCCGTGTCGGTGATGAAGTGGTTGACGGCGACCGCGATCGGCACGCCGAACTTCTTCACGTTCTCGATGTGGCGGCCAAGGTTGGCGCAGCCCTTCTTGAGCGCTTCGACGTTTTCCTTCTTGAGGTCTTCCTTGGCCACGCCACCGTGCATCTTGAGGGCGCGGATGGTGGCGACGATCACCGTGGCGGCAGGCTGCAAGCCCGCCTTGCGGCACTTGATGTCGAAGAACTTCTCGGCCCCGAGGTCGGCACCGAAGCCCGCTTCCGTCACCACGAAGTCGGCAAGCTTGAGGGCCGACTTTGTCGCCATCACCGAGTTGCAGCCATGGGCGATGTTGGCGAACGGGCCGCCGTGCACGAAGGCCGGGTTGTTTTCCAGCGTCTGCACCAGGTTCGGCATCAGGGCGTCCTTGAGCAGCACGACCATGGCGCCCGCGGCCTTGATGTCCTTGGCGAGGACGGGCGTCTTGTCCTTCTTGTAGGCGACGACGATCTGGCCGATGCGGCGCTCAAGGTCGGCAATCGAGGTGGAGAGGCAGAGGATCGCCATGATCTCGGAAGCGACCGTGATGTCGAAGCCCGCTTCGCGCGGATAGCCGTTGGACACACCGCCCAGCGAGCAGACGATTTCGCGTAGCGCCCGGTCGTTCATGTCCATGACGCGGCGCCAGGCCACGCGGCGCGTGTCGATGCCGAGTTCGTTGCCCCAGTAGATGTGGTTGTCGATCATCGCCGAGAGCAGGTTGTGGGCGCTCGTGATGGCGTGGAAGTCGCCGGTGAAGTGCAGGTTGATGTCTTCCATCGGAACGATCTGGGCATAGCCGCCGCCCGCCGCGCCACCCTTCATGCCGAAGCACGGGCCGAGAGACGGTTCACGCAGCGCCACCATGGCCTTCTTGCCGATGGCGTTGAGGCCGTCACCCAGGCCCACCGTCGTCGTCGTCTTGCCCTCGCCCGCGGGCGTCGGGTTGATGGCGGTGACGAGGATCAGCTTGCCGTCCTTCTTGGAGGCGAGGCCGTCGATGTAGTTCAGGTGCACCTTGGCCTTGGTGTGGCCATAGGGAATGAGATCCGCATGGGGAATGCCGAGCTTCTGGCCCACCTCCATGATGGGTTTCATCTTGGCGTCGCGGGCGATTTCGATGTCGGAACGAACGGTCATGGAAGGGCATTCCTCTGGGTTAACAATGTTTCTTGGCAAGAAATACACAATCCAGCTCACCGGTCCAGTGGCTGGATCGAAAATTCCGAAAATCTCCATAGGTCAGAGCGGCGCACGGCGCAGCAGCTTTTTCGCCTCACCCCCTCGCGGAAACGACATGCGGGAAGTCTGGAGGCGATTATTGCAAAGACAGGCATGCCGTCCTGGGCCGCAGCCATTGCGGCGCAGCACCATCAAGGCACTCAGCGCGCCCGCAGGTTTTTACCGCGCTTGCGTGTGCGACGGGCTCGTGCAGGATGTGTGCGGGGGTCAACATGCTGCAAGAAATGGCAGCGGATGACAGGGGTCTTCGAATGTCAACGGCTCCCCACAGCGGTCGCCAATCGGTACGCGGATCGCATCGTCACATCCTGCGATCATCAACCGCGGCCTGGCTTGCGCTTTCCCTGTCAACAGGCCTCGCCAGCAATGCCAGGGCAGACACCTGGACCGGACTGACGAGCACGGACTGGGACACCGGAACGAACTGGGACGGCAACACCCCACCGATGACGACGTCAGATGTCACCATCGACAGCGGCGCACTCGGAAACCAGCCCAGGATTCAGCCCTCCCTGGATGTCCGCTATATCGGGGACCTCGTGGTGAACAGCGGTACACTCACGCTGGAAAGCGGCCTTACCGTCGATTCGCTGGCTGGCAACGGTGGCACCATCGCGCTTCTCCACGGCATGGGCCTAACCGACCTCACGTTCGGCAATGACAACAGTAACACCACATATTCCGGGAACATCACCACTGGTTCGACGGCAAACGGAATCATCAAGATCGGTTATGGCAGCACCACCCTGTATGGCACCATCAATGGAACCGGCAGGGTCGAAGTCATCAATGGATCACTGACATTGACAGGGGCGAACACATATTCGGGAGCGACAGGTGTTGACGCCACACTGTATGTGACGGCTGCAGGAACGCTGGGCTCAGGTCAGGTACAGGCACACTGGACCTCTCCGAGGGCACTGCCGTCAATCAATCGCTGACAGTGGCGGGCAATTTCGTCGGCGGAGGCACACTTGAGTTCGACGCCAATCTGTCCGGGCCGGGCGCGTTGGCTGACAGATTGATTGTGCATGGCAACACATCGGGTGTCACCACCATTGATGTAACCGACATCGGGATCAGTCCCGGCGCCTATAATCCCGATGGCATTGCGCTGGTGCAGGTGTCCGGCACGACGTCCGCGAACCATTTTGTTCTGAAGAACGGCCCCATCTCAAAAGGCCTGTTCATTTACGACCTGCAACTCGATGGCGGGACTCATGAACTCGTCAGCTCACTCAACGCACCCCTTGCATCTGGTCCGGCCGTCGTGGTGTCCGCAGCCGAGACCATCTGGGCCGCCTCCACGGACACATGGGACGCGCGCCAGCAGGAGTTGCGCGACTGGGCAACGGGCCGCACGGTGGTGACGGCAGTGGCCGACCCGCCATCACGGGAGAACATGCCTCGCACGCTTTGGCTGTCCGCCTCGGGCAACTGGAATGACCGTGAGGCGCAAGGCACGGAACTGGGCTTCTCTCAGAACATCTATGGCCTGACTGCAGGCGCCGACTTCGGCTCCGAACTGGACAGCGGCAGCGCGGTGCTCTTCGGCCTTCAGGCCGGATTTGTGACGTCAGACCTCGATATCGAGGATGGCCTTGGCTCCGGTGCCCAGCTTGAAGGCTTCACGGGCGGTGCCTACGCCACGCTTCTGGGCAATGGCTTCTTCTTGCAGACGTTGGCGAATGTGGCCCTGCTCGACACCGATCTTGCTGTCGGCGGGTTTGCCGCCGCAACAGATGCCGCCGTCTGGGGCCTGCGCGCCGACGCGGGCTACCGCCTGGAGTTCGGCACCGGACTTTTCCTTGAGCCGATGGTTTCGGCGGCGGTCGCCAACAGCGATCTCGACAACTTCGTTCTGGCGGGCGTGACCTTCAACAACGCGTCAAACGACATGATCTGGTTGGGTGGCGGAGCGCGGCTCGGCTACGCCGGAAACGGTGTCGATGCCGCTCTGACCGCACGCCTTTGGAACGATGTCTCCGGTGACAATTCATTGGGACTGGCGCCACTGGGCCCTGCCCTCACGGTGTCGGACAGCGGCATGTTTGACGCCGTGTTCGGAGAAGTGGGCGGCAAGCTGGGTATCGAAATCGCCTCAAACGCATCGCTCTTCGGCCAAGGCCAATTGCGCTTTGATGGCACCGCCACGGCAGTCTCTGCCAACGCCGGCATGACCTTCCGCTGGTAGCGGAAGCCGCCGGCACACACCGTCAATGGTGCAAGCCAGGTGCCTCGTAGCCGACGCGCTCCACGTATTCGGTGTAGCCGCCGCCGTATTGGTGGATGCCTTCGGGCGTGAGTTCCAGCACGCGGTTCGACAGTTCGGCCAGGAAATGCCGGTCGTGGCTCACGAACAGCATGGTGCCTTCGTAACCGGCGAGCGCCCTGATGAGCATTTCCTTGGTGAGCAGGTCGAGATGGTTGGTGGGCTCGTCCAGCACCAGGAAATTCGGCGGGTCATAGAGCATGCGCGCCATGACGAGCCGCGCCTTCTCGCCGCCCGACAGCACGCGGCACGGCTTGGCGATGTCATCGCCGGAAAAACCGAAACACCCCGCCAGCGTGCGCAAGCTCCCCTGCGAGGCCTGCGGGAAGGCCCGCTCCAGCGACCGGAACACCGTGTCCTCACCGTCGAGCAACTCCATGGCATGCTGGGCGAAGTATCCCATCTTCACCGAGGCGCCGAGCGTGACCTTGCCTGCGTCGGGTTCCGTTGCCCCCGCCACCAGCTTGAGCAGCGTGGACTTGCCCGCGCCATTCACGCCCATCAGGCACCAGCGCTCCCGGCGGCGGATGGTGAAATCGAAGCCGTCATAGATGACGCGCGAGCCATAGGCCTTGTGCACGGCGCTGAGGGCCACGACATCCTCGCCCGAGCGCGGTGCCGCCGGAAAATCGAACTGCACGCTCTCGCGCCGCTTCGGCATTTCCACCCGCTCGATCTTGTCCAGTTTCTTGACGCGTGATTGCACCTGCGCGGCGTGGCTGGCGCGGGCCTTGAAGCGTTCGATGAACTTCAGCTCCTTCGCCAGCATGGCCTGCTGGCGCTCGAATTGCGCCTGCTGCTGTTTTTCGAGAAGGGCGCGCTGGGACTCGTAGAATTCGTAATTGCCGGAATAGGAGTTGAGTTCGCCGCCGTCGATCTCCACGATCTTCGTGACGATGCGGTTCATGAACTCGCGGTCATGGCTGGTCATGAGCAGCATGCCGTCATAGGTCTTGAGGAAGTCCTCAAGCCAGATCAGGCTTTCGAGATCGAGATGGTTGGAAGGTTCGTCCAGCAGCATGGCATCGGGCCGCATGAGCAGGATGCGGGCCAGCGCCACGCGCATCTTCCAGCCGCCCGAGAGTTTGCCCACGTCTCCGTCCATCATCTCCTGGGTGAAGGACAGTCCCGCCAGAACTTCGCGGGCGCGGGCCTCCTGCGCGTAGCCGTCGAGCTTCTCGAAATGCGCCTGCACCTCGCCATAGCGGGCGATGATCTCGTCCATCTCGTCGGCGCGGTCGGGATCGGCCATGGCAGCTTCGAGGGCTGCAAGTTCGGCGGCAACCGCACTCACCGGCCCTGCCCCGTCCATCACCTCGGCCACGGCACTGCGGCCCGCCATCTCGCCCACGTCCTGGCTGAAATAGCCGATGGTGGTGCCGCGCTCGACCGTGATCTGCCCCTCGTCCGGCTCCTCGCGGCCCGTGATCATGCGGAACAACGTGGTCTTGCCCGCACCGTTTGGCCCGACGAGCCCGATCTTCTCCCCCCTGTTCAAGGCGGCAGCCGCCTCCACGAAGAGAAGCTGGTGGCCATTCTGTTTCGAAATCGAGTCAATGCGGATCATGGTGCCGCGGGGGATAGGGGAGAGCAGGCGCAATGGGAAGGGGTGGCGGGCCCCACCTGCGCGCTCAGGCGATGCAGCCCTCCCATGCGCGGGCGGTGTGGCCCAGTCAGACCCGGCCCGGGAGAGGAAAGCTTGCCCCCGTCATCCTTCACTTCCGCAGCAACGGCGTGCGCAACTCTGAAACTGCATTCGCATGGGCGTCGAAGCCTTCGTATTCGGCAAAGGCCTTGGCGTGTGGCGCCAGAAGATCGTAGCCCTGTTTCGTGATGTTCACGAGCGACGTGCGCTTGAGGAAATCATGGACGGAGAGCGCCGAGCCCGTTTGCGCCCAGCCGCCGGTTGGCAGCACGTGGGAGGGGCCGACGACGAAATTCGCGAGCGTCGAAGGCGCATGTTCGCCGAACAGGATTTCACCCGCGTGCTTGATTTTGTCGAGATAGCGCATGGGCTCCTGCGACAAGACCTGCAGATGCTCGGGCGCATAGTCATTGATGAAGGCCATCGCATCATCTTCGTCGTGCGCCAGCACCACGCCGCCGAGCGGGCCTGAGAGCACGGTGGACGCATAGTCAACCCGAAGCGCGCCCATGTGCGCGTAGAAGGTCTCGAACGCCGCCAGTGCATCCCGCGCCACGGCCTCATCCCACGTCACCAGATAGCCGGAGGAATCCGGGCCATGTTCCGACTCGATCAGGAGATCGAGTGCCGCGAGCTGTCCATTCGTCGTGCCATCCGCCATCACGATCGTCTCCGATGGCCCCGCGGGCGTGCCCACATCAACGGTATCGGAAACGATGCGCTTCGCCGCCGCCACCCAGGGCGACCCCGGCCCCACGATCTTGCGCACGGGCAAGATCGTCTGCGTGCCGAAGGCCACCGCCGCGATGCCCTGCGCGCCTCCGGCCTTGTACACCTTGGAAACGCCCGCGAGTTTCGCCGCCACCAGCGTCGCATCGTCGATCTGCCCGTCCGGACCCGGCGGTGTGATGATGCAGATGTCTTCAACGCCTGCAACCGTCGCCGGAATGCAGGTCATCAACACGGAGGACGGAAACGCCCCCTTGCCGCGCGGCACATAGCAGGCGACGGAGGGAATGGGCGTGGTGCGGTCGCCGGCAAACACGCCAGGGCGCAGTTCCTTCATCCATTGCTTCTCCGGCATCTGTGCCCGGTGAAACGCGATGATGGACTCGGCTGCAAAACCCATGGCCTCGCGCATCTTCGGTGACAGCGTCCTTTCAGCGCGTGCGAAATCCGCTGGCGTGGCGGCGATGGTGTCCGCCGTCACCGGCGCCTTGTCGAACTGTTGGGCGAAACGGGCGAGCGCTGCGTCACCCTCCGCTTTCACCGCCGCAACGATGGGTTTCACCTTCTCGATGAAGGACGAGAGATCGGTTTCCGTGCGCGTGAGCAAAGCCTTGCGTTGCGCGGGCGAAAGCCGGGCGAGGATGTGAAGATTGGCGGGGCGTGTCATGACGCCGGGTTTAGGCATTGCCACGAGCGGCAGCAAGCGCGTGATTGCGGCGCAGGCCGTCATCCTTTATCCGCCGCTCTCCATGACATTTTCCGCATCCACCATCGGCATTGATTTCGGTACCACCAACAGCGTTCTGGCCGTGGCGGAGAACGATGTGTCGGCGCGGGTGCTTCCCTTCACCTTCGAAAACACGGTGCGCGACCTCGTGCGCACGGCACTGGCCTTCCGCCGTTCGGGCCGCCATGATCCGGTGAGCGAGGCGGGCCCCTGGGCCATCGACATGTTCCTGGAAGCACCGGAGGACACACGCTTCCTGCAATCCTTCAAATCCTTCGCGGCAAGCCATGCCTTCACCGATACCGCCGTCTTCGCGCGGCGTTTCAACTTCGCCCAGTTGCTGGAGGTCTTCCTCCGCCGCCTCAGCGAACATGGTGGCGTCACCTATCCGAAGCGCCTGGTGATCGGCCGTCCCGTGACCTTTGCGGGTGCTGTCCCGGATGAAGCGCTGGCGCACCGCCGTTACGGCGATGCCTTTGCGGCGCTGGGCTTCGACGAGGTTCATTTCGTGCTGGAACCCGTGGCCGCCGCCTTCTTCTACGCGCAACGCCTCACCGAACCTGCAACCGTTCTCGTCGGCGATTTCGGCGGTGGCACCTCCGACTTCTCCGTCATGCGTTTCGCGCCCGGCGAGGCGGCGCAGGCCCTGGCACACGCGGGCGTCGGTCTTGCGGGTGATACCTTCGACTACCGCATCATCGATGCTGTGGTGACGCCGCAACTGGGCAAGCAGGCCACCTACACCAGCTGGGGCAAGGAATTGCCGATCCCGCTGCATTACTTCACCAGCTTTGCGCGCTGGAACGAACTCTCGATGATGAACCGTCCGCCGGTGATCAAGGCCCTGCAGGAATTCGCCAATGCCAGCCCGCAGGCAAAACAGTTGGAGGCCTTCATTGCGCTGATCGAGAGCGGCGCGGTGTATCGCCTGTATCAGACCGTGGCTGCCACCAAGGCCGAACTGTCACATGCAGACAAGGCAGAGTTCGATTTCGCCGTGGAGGGCGTCGCGATCAAGCGCACCATCCGCCGCAAGGATTTCGAAAGCTGGATCGCCGAGGACCTGGCGCGGCTGGACGCGGCCATCTCGACGGTGCTGGAGCGCGCGGGCCTTGGCGCCAGCGGCATCGACCGTGTGTTCCTCACCGGTGGCACATCCCATGTGCCCGCCGTGCGCGCCCTCTTCCACGCCCGCTTCGGCACGGCCAAGGTGGAAGCAGGCGACGAACTCATCTCGATCGCGAAGGGTCTCGCCCTCATCGGCGCGCGGGAAGATGCGGGGATGTGGGCCGTCAGCCCAGCCACATGACGCGGTCTTCCGTCTCCGGGCGGAAATAGGCGATCATGCGGCCGTGGGGCGAGGCGCTGGCCTGTTCACCCCAGGGGGCCACGCCGTGCACGGTGAAGCGATGGACGAGCGTCGCCTCGCCCGGCTGCGCGGGCAGTTCAATGCGCGGGCACTCGTCGAAGACGCGGGCGCGGGCCGCCTGATAGAAGGCCGTCACGTCCACATCGCCCCAGGTCTGTGGCGGCACATGGGCGAAGGCGAGCCTGAACATCTGCTGCATGATGACGTGCGAGCCCGCCCACACCGCGAGCGGTGCGGCATCTGAACTCGCGTCCGTCAGCGGCAGGCCGAGGATGAATTCGTGAAACTCCCGCATGTGGCGGCGCCGCGCCGGGCCTTCGCCGTGGAGGCCGTCCACATGGGCCGCGTCGCGGGCGCGGCGGAAACGGTGTTGCGTATCGCTCTCATCGGCATCGCGCTGCGGGTAACCGGGAAAGCAGGCCGAGACCTGCGCCTTGTGCCAGGGCTGGGTGAAGCCCAACTCCTGTTGGACGAAATCAATCGCCTCGCCCATGAGCGCCGGTCCGCCGGGAACGGCACCATCACCATCATTGGGAAGCGCATCCACACCCACGAACCAGGTGCGTCCATGCCGCCACCAATGGGCATGGGCCGGATCGTCCAGCGCCGCAACGCCGGCCCGCGCCGCTGCCTCCGCCCAGCGGGTCAACGCGGGTGTCACCGGAAAACGGAGGTAGCCCTGGGCCTCAAAGGCGGTGCGCGGTGTGATCATTCTGGCGACAGTGTTTGACATGCATCAGTGCGGACTGCGAGTCCGCGCGCGACATGTGCAGGTCATGGGAGGCATGACATGACCCAACCGATCCGCGCCCTGCTCTATGGCATCATCTCCTGGGCGGTGCCACTTGCGATCTCCATCGGCTTCGTGGACCAGACGGGGCAGTTCCGCACCGACATCCGCTTCTTCAAGTCGGTGATGTTCGTGACCGCAACGGCAACCGCGGCAATGCTGCTGGTATCCTACTTCCGGGGAGTGAAATCCGGCTTTCTGCGCGAAGGCCTGCTGCTGGGGTTGCTGTGGCTTGCGATGAACCTCGTGCTGGACCTAACCGTGCTTGTTCCCATGACGGGCATGAGCCTGCGGGATTATGCGTTCCAGATCGGCTTCGGCTATCTCGCCATTCCGGTGATCACGGTGCTCGTGGGCAGGGTACTTGAGCAGAAGACATAGTCACCGCTTATTGCACCGGGCCCGTGGTTCACCCGACGAAGGCGCGTTCGACGACGTAGGTGCCGGGGTCGGCGTTGGAGCCTTCGTGGAAGCCCATCGCATCCACGATGGTGCGGATGTCCTTCATGAAGGCCATCGACCCACAAACCATGATGCGGTCCGTTTCCGCGTTGAGCGGCGCAATGCCCATCGTCTCGTAAAGCTCGCCCGTCTGGATGAGCGTGGTGATGCGGCCCATGTGGGCTGTTTCTTCCCGCGTCGTGGAGGGGAAATAATGCAGGTGGCCTTGCGCCACTTCGCCCACCAGCGGATCCTCCAGCGTGTTCTGCACCGTGTCGGCGGAATACTTCAGTTCATCGCGCTGGCGGCAGGTGTGCGTGACGACGACGTGCTCGAACTTCTCGTAGGTCTCAGGATCGCGGATGAGCGAGGCAAACGGCGCAAAGCCGGTGCCGGTGGAGAAGCAGAACAGGCGCTTGCCCGGCAGCAGCGCATCATTGACCAGCGTGCCCGTGGGCTTGGGCCGCATGATGACGGTGTCGCCCACCTTGATCTTCTGCAGATGCTCGGTGAGGGGGCCACCCGGAACCTTGATGGAGAAGAACTCCAGTTCCTCATCCCAGGAGGGCGAGGCCACGGAATAGGCGCGCATCACCGGCTTCGGCGCATTGGGCAGGCCGATCATCACGAACTCGCCCGAGCGGAAACGGAACGACTGCGGCCGCGTGATGCGGAAGCGGAACAGGCGGTCGGTGTAGTGCTGGACCTCCGTCACTTTCTCGGCAAACACGCCATCCGGAATGAAAACCGGGGCAGCCGTGGAGGGATCGGGAGCAAGGGCAGCGTCGTTCATGGTGGGCTCGAGGTTCAAGACAGTCATGGGGGCCATCGGCGGACTGATCGTTCTTTATAACGAACAGTCTCCTTAGGGCAACACCTAGTATGTCGCAAGCGCAAAAGCCATGGGCCATGTGAGGGGCGAAAGGACGCGCCGTTGCGGCACCGCCCGCCGCTGCCCATATTCCCCAGATGGCGCAAGGCTTTGAAACATGGCTCCGGCCCAACGACCGGGGCCTCCACTGCGTGCCGGGTGATTTCTATATCGACCCGCACGCCCCGGTGGAGCGCGCCATCATCACCCACGGTCATTCCGACCATGCCCGCCCCGGCAATGCCAGGGTGCTGGCAACGGCGGAAACCCTCGCCATCATGAAAGTGCGGCTGGGTGAAGGGGTGGGCCGCAGCTTGCAGTCTCTTGCACTTGGTGAACGGCTGCAGATCGGCGAAGTGACCGTGTGGCTGGCCCCTGCCGGACATGTGCTGGGCTCGGCCCAGGTGGTGATGGAATACAAGGGCCAGCGCGCCGTCGTGTCGGGCGACTACAAGCGCCGCGCCGATGCAACATGCGTGGGTTTCGAGGTGGTGCCCTGCGATCTCTTTGTCACCGAGGCGACCTTCGCGCTCCCCGTCTTCGTGCATGAGAGCGATACGCACGAGATGGCGAAACTGATGACGTCGCTCGCCGCCTTCCCCGAACGCACCCACCAGATCGGCGCCTATGGCCTCGGCAAGTGCCAGCGCCTCATCATGATGATGCGGCAGGCAGGGCTTGATGGTCCCGTCTGGCTGCATGGCGCGATGAAGCCGTTGTGCGATCTCTATGAGCGGCTCGGCATCGGCCTTGGCGACCTCAGGCTGGTGAGCGACGCCACCGACAAACTTGCGGGGCAAGTGGTGATCTGTCCTCCCTCCACCATCGGCGACCGCTGGAGCCGCCGCTTCGCCGATCCCCTGCCCGCCTTTGCCTCAGGCTGGATGCGCATCCGCGCCCGCGCCCGCCAGCGCGGCGTGGAACTGCCGCTCATCATCTCCGATCATGCCGACTGGCCGGAACTGGTGCAGACCATCCGCGATGTGGGCGCTGGCGAAATCTGGATCACCCATGGCCGCGACGATGCCCTCACCCTGCAATGCCAGGCCATGGGCCTCAAGGCCCGCGCGCTGTCGCTCGTGGGCTTTGGCGAGGAGGATGGCGAATGAAAGCCTTCGCCACGCTCCTGGACCGCCTGTCCTACACGCCGTCGCGCAACGGCAAGCTGGCGCTGATGGCGGAGTATTTCCAGCGCACGCCGGACCCTGACCGCGGCTACGCCCTTGCAGCCCTCACCGATGGCCTGCCGTTTTCCTTCCCCGTGCGGCAGACGGTGCTGGAGCTTGCCTCCGCTCACATCGATGCCGACTTGTTCCGCCTGAGCCGCGACTATGTGGGTGATACGGCGGAAACGCTATCGCTGATCTGGCCGGATCGCGGCGCAGGCACTCCGCCCACGTTGGCGCAGGTGGTGGAGACGCTGGGCCTCATCGGCCGCAATGATCTCAAGGCGACCCTGGCGCAGTGGCTCGACACGCTGGATGTGAACGGGCGCTGGGCGCTGCTCAAGCTGGTGACAGGGGGCATGCGCACCGGCGTCTCGGCGCGCCTCGCCAAGACGGCGCTGGCGCAAGGGTTCGCAAAGCCCATCGAAGACATCGAGGAGGTCTGGCACGGGCTGGGCATGCCCTATGAACCGCTGTTCGCCTGGCTGCTGGGCAAGGCGGAACGGCCGGACGTCAAGAACCTGCCGGTCTTCCCGCTCATGTTATCGCATCCGCTGGAGCCGGCGGACCGTGACGCGCTCGATCCCGCCGACTATCAGATTGAATGGAAATGGGACGGCATCCGCGTGCAGGTCTGTGCCCGCGGCGATGTGACGAAACTCTACTCCCGCTCCGGCGACGACATCACGGCGACATTTCCGGAGTTCGCCACATTGCCCTTCAACGCCACCCTTGATGGCGAGTTGCTGGTGGGGCGCGAAGGCCATGTGGCGCCCTTCCAGGACCTGCAGCAGCGCCTCAACCGCAAGGCGGTGACGAAGAAGATGATGGCCGACTATCCCGCCTTCATCCGTCTCTATGACCTGCTGGAATCGGACGGCGAAGACCTCCGTACACGGACCATGAGCGAACGCCGCATGGCCCTGGAAGATTGGTTCGCCCGCGTGAAGCCGCCCCGCATGGATCTTTCGGCCATCGTGCCCGTGACCGGACATGCGGAGTTGCAGGCGATCTGGTCTGGTACCCGCGAGGAAGGAATCGAAGGGCTGATGCTCAAGCGCAAGGAGTCGGCCTACGTCTCCGGCCGTCCCAAGGGCCTGTGGTGGAAGTGGAAGCGCGAGCCACTCGTCGCCGACTGCGTGATGATCTACGCCCAGCGGGGCTCAGGCAAGCGCTCGTCCTTCTATTCCGACTACACCTTCGCCGCCTGGGACGAGAGCAAGGCGCCGCGCGAACTCGTGCCCGTGGGAAAGGCCTATTCCGGCTTCACCGATGAGGAACTGAAACGGCTCGACGCCTTCGTCCGCCACAACACCACCGAACGCTTCGGCCCGGTGCGGCAGGTGAAGCCTGAACTTGTGCTGGAAGTGGCCTTCGATGCCATCCAGCCCTCGGCGCGCCACAAGAGCGGCATCGCCATGCGCTTCCCCCGCATATCACGCATCCGCTGGGACAAGCCGGCGGAGGAAGCGGATACGGTGCAGGGGTTGAAGAAGTTGATCGGGTGAATGGGAGGACGGGAGCGGGTGGCCGGCAAACGCACTCCCCCACCTCTCCATGACCGGCCCTGGCGGTTGGGTGGCTATCGCAACCTCCACCCATCGTGGCCCGCTTTCCAGCGGGCCACGACTCCAGAGGGATTGACTGCTTATCCCCGGCATTCCGCGTGTTCAGCGCGGTCCTGCGCATCGTCACACCCGCTGCCACCGGGGATGCGCTGCTTGCGGCGCGCCTCCAGGACAGTCGTGGCCTTGTCCGGCGTGACCACTGTTGCATCACTTGCAGGAGCGATGTTGGCGAAGGAAAGCCCCGTGCCAGCGACAATGAGGGCAAGGGCGGTGAGGATAATCTTCATGGTTCTCTCCTTGGAAAAAGCGCTGATCCCGCAGCGCCAGGAGAGGCATCTCATACTCACGTTGTCAGCGGCCTGACCAAGGCCGTCAGCCGGATGTCAGCGCAGCACAAATTCGGCGCCGCGCAGCTTCACGCTTTCCACGATGGCGCGATAGACTTCCGCCACGCGCCGCGTGTCGTGGGTGTCGGGGTGGCTCATGAGCCAGTAGGTGCGCGAGAAGCGCATGTCCGGCAGGATGCGCACGAGGTCCGAGTGCCGCGCCGCGGCATAGTCGTGCAGGATGCCGATGCCCTCGCCGGCGAGCACGGCTTCCATCTGTGCCACCACGCTGCCGCACTCATAGTGCCGCGCCATGAGCTTGGCGAGGTCGGCGGTGTAGTCCAGCGCGCGAGAATAGGCGATGTCCTCCACATAGGTGATGAACAGCTTTCCCGGAAGATCATCCGTGGACTGAATGTTTCCCTGGCGCTTGAGATAGCTCTTGGCGGCGTAGACCGAGAGCGAATAGTCCGTGAGCTTCTTGATGATGGCACGGCCCAGCTTGGGGCGCTCGATCGTCACGATGATATCCGCCTCGCGACGCGACAGGGAAAAGGAACGCGGCAGCGGCACAAGCTGGATCGTGAGCGCCGGATGGAGGTTGGCGAGCCGTGCCAGCACACCCGCAAGATGAAAGGTGCCGAACCCGTCTGGCGCGCCGACGCGCACCGTGCCGCTGACCGTGTTCGTGGTGGCGGGCAAGGCGGCATCGGCCTGGAGCAGTTCCGATTCCATCCGCTCGACACGGGTGAGCAGGCTTTCGCCGGCAGGCGTGAGCACCGTGCCCGTGGTGCGCCGGTCGAACAGCCGCGTGCCAAGCTGCTCTTCCAGCGCATCGAGCCGGCGCGCCACCGTGGCATGGTTGAGATGCAGCGTCTTCGCCGCACTCAGGATCTGGCCTGCGCGGGCAATGGCAAGAAAGATGCGGAGATTGTCCCAGTCCATTTCAGCACTATAAAATGCGCACAACGAAAGCGCAAATCTTCATCTTGCTGTGCAAATTGCTGCAGGGCATAGGAGGTCATCATTTTGGGAGGAAACCTCATGGTCAAGACAATCAATCACTGGGTCGGCGGCAAGGAAGCCGCAGGCAAGGGCGGCCGCAAGAGCGCCGTGTTCAACCCCGCCACGGGTGAACAGACGGGCGAAGTGGTTCTCGCCACGACAGCGGAACTCGACGCCGCCGTGAAGGTGGCGCAGGCTGCTGCCCCGGGCTGGCAGGCCACCACGCCGCTCCGCCGCTCGCGCATCCTCAATGCCTTCCTCCGCATTCTCGAACAGCGCACCAAGGAACTTGCGGCCTGCATCACGGCCGAACACGGCAAGGTCTTGTCGGATGCCATGGGCGAAGTGCAACGCGGCATGGAAGTGGTCGAATTTGCCACCGCGGCGCCCTCGCTCCTCAAGGGAGAGTACACCGAGAACGTCGGCACCAAGGTGGACTCGTGGTCCACGCGCCAGCCGCTCGGCGTCGTTGCCGGCATCACCCCGTTCAACTTCCCCGCCATGGTGCCCATGTGGATGTTCCCGACGGCACTCGCCACCGGCAACTGCTTCATCCTGAAGCCTTCGGAGCGTGACCCTTCCGCCGCGCTGCTGATCGCCGCCTGGCTCAAGGAAGCGGGCCTTCCCGATGGCGTGTTCAACGTGGTGCAGGGCGACAAGGAAGCCGTTGACGCGATCCTGAACCACCCCGGCATCTCGGCCGTGAGCTTCGTCGGCTCGACACCGATCGCCCGCTACATCTACACGACCGGCACCGCCAACGGGAAGCGCGTGCAGGCCCTGGGCGGCGCCAAGAACCACATGATCATCATGCCCGACGCGGACATGGACCAGACAGTCGATGCCCTCATGGGCGCCGGCTATGGCTCGGCTGGTGAACGCTGCATGGCAATCTCGGTTGCCGTCGCGGTGGGCGAAGGCACGGCGGAAAAGGTTCTGGCCAAGCTGGAGCCGAAAGTCCGTGCACTGAAGATCGGTCCCGGCACCGATGCAGATGCCGAAATGGGCCCGCTCGTCACCAAGCAGCACTACGAGAAGGTGAAGGGCTACATCGACACCGGCGTCAAGGAAGGCGCAAAGCTGCTGGTCGATGGCCGCGGCTTCAAGATGCAGGGCTACGAGAACGGCTATTTCCTCGGCGGCTCGATCTTCGATCACGTGACGACGGACATGACCATCTACAAGGAAGAAATTTTCGGTCCCGTCCTCTCCTTCGTGCGCGCCAAGACCTATGACGAGGCGGCTGCCATGATCAACAAGCACGAATACGGCAACGGCACCGCGATCTTCACCCGCGATGGTGACGCGGCGCGCGAATTCGCCCAGTCGATCCAGGTCGGCATGGTCGGCATCAACGTGCCGATCCCCGTGCCGATGGCGTTCCACTCCTTCGGCGGCTGGAAGGCCTCGCTCTTCGGCGATCATCACATGCACGGGCCGGAAGGCATCCGCTTCTATACCAAGCTCAAGACCGTGACGGCACGCTGGCCCACGGGCATCCGCTCCGGCGCCGAATTCGTCATGCCGACGATGAAGTAACGTCCCCACGCGATTGCAAAGTCGTCAGCCCTCCCCGCCCGTGCGGGGAGGGTTTTTGTCTGGATCAGGGCAGGAACCTGCGGAGATGTTCCGCCACCATCACGGCACGCTTCTGGTTGGCGAAGGCTGTGGGATGCCCGTCCAGGGGGATGGCATTGCGGCTGTCCCGTGGAAGCCGCGCATCGAACACATCATCCGCGAAGGTCTTGAACGCGGCCATGATGCTTTCATCCGTGTATGACGTGGATGCGAGCCGCGGTTCACTGCCCGTGATGTAGCCGATCACGAACTTCTGGCCACGCGCATGTGTCAGTTCCGCGGCGCGGCGGAGGATGGCGATATAGAGGCGCACATCTTCGTCGCCAATATGGGTGCGGGAAAAGCGGTCTGCGGCTGCGGCAATGTTGGAATAGCGGATTGCCGTTTTCTTGAGCTGGTCCAGCGGTCCGCGCGTATCTCCACATTTGCCGTTGCGTGTCACGCTGCCGTCGCCCTGCAACTCATAGCGCGGCGCACTCGCCGTCCAGTCGGGGTGGCAGGCGCTTCGCTCGATGTGGAAGCCCGCGCCCAGAAAGAAGTTGATCTCGCCTTTGGTGTTGCGGCTGCTTTCGAGGATGGCCAGCGTGTTGTGGGCCCCGTAGCCGTGAAAGCCGAAGTTCACGACATGCACGTCCTGCATCGTCCGGGAGACGAAATAGGGCAGCGTCTCGTTGTCGTTCACGCCTTCGCCATAGGTGAAGGAGCATCCGAGAAAATTGACGCGGTGCGGGCCGGGCGGATTGTCCGGCGTGACGCGCAACTGATCGGGCCCGATGGTGTAGTGGATCTCATAGAGCAGCCGCCCGTCAGAGGCGCGGGCGCTGGAGGGATAGGTTCCAGGATTCGGCTGTGCGCCGATATCCGAGACGTTTGCCCTGTAGCCGTCGGCATAGATGCGATCAAAGGATGACTCGCCCGGCTTGAACAGGATGGGCGTAAGCCAGTCCGGCAAAGGACAGTCCCAGCAGGATCAGCGCTGCCGCCGTCATCCCGCTTGGCGTGCGTTTCCGGGTGGCCGCTGCGGCCATGAGCAGAAGAGCGAGGCCCCACAGCAAGGCGCCGGCACTGGTGAAGCGGACACCGCAGGCCACGGCGATGGAGGCGGCAGCCAGAAAGACGACCATCCGCCGCTTGCTGCGTGTGGAAGTGGCGTGGTGTTCCGGAGCGTTGGTCAATGGGCCAATCCTGCCATGTACCGAAAATGTGCGCAGGAAGGCCGAGGCCGTCAACCCCCGAAAACCGCGGGTAACGAAGCGTTAACCATGCTGGTGACAACTGCACCGTCCGGTGGCAGACAATGCCGGGGCCGAATTTTTGGAGATTCTGATGCGGAAGGTGTTTCTGGGTACCCTTGTTTCACTCGTGGTGATGTCAGCCCCTGCGCTTGCTGCCAAGTGCAGCAGCACCGGCGGCGCCTTTGAAGGCTGGAAAAAATCCTTCGCCGCGGAAGCCAAGGCCAACGGCATCAACGACAAGGCCGTCAAGGCACTGATGGGCACGAGATACGCCACGGCAACCATCCGCGCCGACCGCAACCAGCATTCCTTCAAGCTCAGCCTGAGCGCCTTCATGGCCAAGCGCGGCTCGGCCACCATCGTGGCGCAGGGCCGCCGCCTCAAGGCCGCCAACCAGGCCCTGTTCGACCGGATCGAAGCGAAATACGGCGTGCCCGCCGGACCGCTCATTGCCATCTGGGGCATGGAGACGGCGTTCGGACACTTCACCGGGCAGCAGAACGTGCTCTCCGCCACCGCCACGCTGGCCTATGACTGCCGCCGCACCGAGTTCTTCACCGAACAGCTCTATGCCATGTTGAAGCTCGTGGGCTCCGGCAAGATCTCGGCGGGCGCCAAGGGTGCCATGCACGGCGAACTGGGCCAGACCCAGTTCATGCCGAAGAACGTGCTGATGTATGGTGTCGGCAATCTCAACAGCAAGGAAGGCGCACTTGCCTCCACCGCCAAGTTCCTCGTGGGTCACGGTTGGCAGCGCGGCAAGGGCTATCAGCGCGGACAGCCCAACTATGGCGCCATCCAGGGCTGGAACGCCGCGACCGTCTATCAGCAGGCCATTGCCATCATGGGCAAGCAGATCGACGGCAATTGACGCCGCTCAGACGTCTCCCGCGATCACCAGGTTGACCACCACCAGCACCAGCGCGGTGGCGGCCACGGCCATGAGAAAGACCGCAACCTGAAATCCGGGCTTTGCCACGATGGTGAGGCCTTTGTTTTCCGTTCGCGCGCGAGTCATGATGACATCCATTCACTTCCAAGCCGGGCCCGCCGCGGGCCGGTTGAGGTGATTCCGAGAATACACGCAAAAAGGGCATCACGTCAAATGATGCACTTTTAGATTGAATTAAGCCGGAGTCACACGCCGGCCATCACGTGGTTCACGACCACCATGACCAAGGTCATCACCAGAACGGACAAGAGGAAAACAAGCACCTTCGTGGAGGGCTTGGCCACCACGGTGATTCCCTTGTTTTCCTTGTGCGGTATGCGTTTCTTCACGTTCCTTCCCTCGATTCCCACGGTGGGGAACACAATCCGCATAACCCTCCGTTCCAGGCGGCGCAACCTCAACTGGTGTGATCGACGCCAGTGGATTGGCACCATCGGAAACCCGCCTGCAACCGGGACTGGAAAACAACCGCAATTCAGCCACATCGGCCCGGGATGACCGCCCGGATTGCATCTGCTAGTTTTCCACTGTTTTTTTGGAGAGACGCGCCATGGCTTCGCCCGACCTGTCGAAAACCTTTGCCCGCAGCCCGGATGGCTACCTCGCCCTGAGTTGGGTGTTGTATGCCGTATCAGGCGTCATCGCCCTGGCAACGCTGGGCGAGTTCTCCGGCACCCTGCTGCTGATCGGCTGCATCGCCGTCATCTTCCTCGCCCGCTCCCGGCGCGACGATGCGGCAGGCACGATCTATGCCAGCCATCTCTCCAGCATCGCCCGCGTGATGACGATCGCACTTGTCGTCGCGGTGCTGCTGCTCGCCTTCACCGTCATCACCTTCGGCATCGGCATCATCATCACCTGGCCGCTCTATGTGCTGTTCCTGCTCTGGCTCGGCTACCGCCTGGTGAAAGGCATGATGCGGCTGAACGACGGCGTGGGATATTAAGCGCGGGTCTGCCGGTCATCCCCCGTACAAAGGCACATGACCCACATGCATGTGCCATGACGGCAAACTCGGAAAGGCGGATGACGCTCAGCCCCAGTCCAGCACCACCTTGCCGCTGGCGCCTTGTTTCATCAGGGCGAAGCCTTGGGCGTAGTCTGCGGCCTTGAAGCGGTGGGTGATGACCTTGCGTACGTCGAGACCGGATTGCAGCATGGCGATCATCTTGTACCAGGTCTCGAACATCTCGCGCCCGTAGATGCCCTTGAGCGTGAGTGACTTGAAGATGATGCGGTTCCAATCCACCGGCGTTGGTTTCGAGGGAATGCCGAGGATGGCGATCTTGCCGCCCATGATCATGTGATCGACCATCTGGTCGAAGGCATTGGGTGCGCCCGACATTTCCAGACCGATGTCGAAACCCTCCTGCATGCCGAGGCGCTGCATCACATCGCGCAGGTCCTCGCGCCCCACATTCACGGTAACGGCGTCGTTGACCTGGTTGCACAGCTCAAGCCGGTAGTCGTTCACGTCGGTGATGACCACATGGCGCGCGCCCACGTGACGGCAGACGCTCGCCGCCATGATGCCGATGGGGCCGGCCCCGGTGATCAGCACATCCTCGCCGATGAGGTCGAACGAAAGTGCCGTGTGCACGGCGTTACCGAGCGGATCGAGGATGGCGCCGATTTCGTCATCCACCTCGGGCGGCAGGTGGATGGCGTTGAAGGCGGGCAGTTTCAGATACTCCGCGAAGGCACCAGGCACGTTGACGCCGATGCCTTTCGTCTCAGGATCGAGATGAAAGTGCCCGGCGCGTGCCATGCGGCTCTTGAGGCCGATGAGGTGACCCTCGCCCGACACACGGTCGCCCACCTTGACGGTGCGCACATGGCTGCCAACCTCGACAACCGTTCCCGCAAACTCGTGGCCCACCACCATGGGCACGGGGATCGTTTTTTGCGCCCACTCATCCCATTTCCAGATGTGCAGGTCGGTGCCGCAGATGCCGGTCTTCGCCACCTTGATGAGGATGTCGTCGGCGCCGATCTTCGGCACCGGCTCGTCGCGCAAGGCGAGCCCTTCTTCGGGCGCGGCTTTCACCAGTGCTTTCATGAAATCACCTTCAATGTGCGCCCCACCCGCGTGAAGGCGGCAATGGCGGCGTCGATGTCTTGCGTGGCATGGGCGGCGGACATTTGCGTGCGGATGCGCGCCCTGCCCTGCGGCACCACGGGATAGAAGAAGCCGGTGACGTAGACGCCTTCGTCATAGAGGGCTGCGGCCATCTCCTGCGCCCGCTTTGCTTCGCCAAGCATCACCGGAATGATCGGATGTTCGCCGGGGAGCAGGTCGAAGCCCGCTTTCGCCAGTCCGGCGCGGAAGCGTGTGGCGTTGGCCGCAAGTTGCGCCCGGAGATCATCGCCCTTCTCCGCCAGATCGATGGCTGCATGGCTGCCTCCGACGATGGCGGGCGGCAGGGCGTTGGAAAAGAGATAGGGCCGCGCCCGCTGCCGCATCAGGTCGATGATCGGACGCGCCGCCGCGATGTAACCTCCCGCCGCACCGCCCAGCGCCTTGCCGAAGGTGCCGGTGAGAATATCCACCTTCACGCCCGCCCGCGCCGGCGTGCCGCGCCCTTGCGGCCCCACGAATCCCGTGGCGTGGCAATCATCCACCATCACCAGCGCATCATGGCGGTCAGCGAGCGCGCGGATGCTTTTCAGGTCGGCGAAATAGCCATCCATGGAGAACACACCATCGGTGACGATGACGATGCGCCGCGCGTTCGCGGCCTTGGCCGCCTGCAACTGTGTTTCGAGGTCATTCATGTCGCCATTGGCGAAGCGGAAACGCCTGGCCTTGGAGAGGCGCACGCCATCGATGATGGAGGCGTGATTGAGAGAATCCGAGATGATGGCATCCTGCTCACCGAACAGAGGCTCGAACACCGCGCCATTGGCATCGAAGCAGGCGGCAAAGAGAATGGCATCGTCCATGGCGACGTAGCTGGCGATGCGCTGCTCCAGGTGCCGGTGAATGTCGGCGGTGCCGCAGATGAAGCGCACCGAGGCCATGCCGAAGCCATGGCTGTCCAGGGCCGCGCGGGCCGCCGCCACGACCTCCGCATGGTCGGCGAGGCCCAGGTAATTGTTGGCGCAGAAGTTGAGAACCTTCCGCCCGCCCGCCACAGTGATGTGCGATGACTGCGGTGAGAGGATTTCCCGCTCCGTCTTCCACAGGGACTGGGCGCGGATGGCGTCGAGTTCGTCGGCAAGGCTTGCAAGGACGTTGCTCATGGGAATCTCCGTGGGCAATATAGTCGAATTCCCGCGCCGGACAGGAGTGAAAATCCTGAGCCGGTTCTGACAGAAGGACATCTCCATGATCGAGCGCCTCAACCCCGGCACCGTGCCGCAACCGGCCTCCGCCTATGTGCAAGCCGTGGCGCATTCCGCCAACGCCCGGCGCCTCGTGATCTCCGGCCAGATCGGCATGACGGCGGACGGGAAACTGCTGGATGGCATGGAGGCGCAACTGCGCCAATGCTGGGCGAACCTGTTTGCAGTGATGAAGGCAGGAGGTTTCGAGAAGCGTCATCTGGTCAAGTCGGTGATCTATGTGACGGCACCCGGGGTGATCGGCCTTTCCCGCAAGCTGCGCGACGAGGCGATGGGCGGCCATACCAGCGCCTCCACCTACGTGCAGGTCGCAGGCCTGGCCTCGCCGGAAATCCTGTGCGAAGTCGAGGGCGAGGCGGTGCTGGAGGACTGAACGAGGCCACACCATCCCGCCCGGAAAGAGGGAGACATTTGCCATGGCGCGACAAGAGGATTTGAAGGCCATTCGCCACGTGGTGACCGAATATCTCAAAGGCATGATCTATGGCCAGCCTGAGCGGCTCCGCAACGCCATGCATCCCTTGTGCATGCAGGCCGGGCACGACAAGGGATTCTATGAGTTCATGCCGCGGGATGAATTCATCGAAGCGATCAAGGCGGAAAAGCCGGAAGCAGACGGGTCTGCCTTCGCATTCGACATCTCGATGATTGATGTCACCGGCGACATTGCATTCGTCAAGGTCACCGACGAATGCTTTGGCACGACATGGACGGATTATCTGACGCTGATCAGGGACAGGGGGCAGTGGCAGATCGTGATGAAGGCATTCTACAATCACGCCTACGACAAGGCCTGAGCGCTTCCGATCTGCTCCCACGACCGGGCGATCACATCTCTTCCGGCAAGCCGGACAGGCGCAAGCCTTCAAGATATCTGTCCAGCAACGGCCCGGCCATGAACCTGAGACTGTCGCGCACGCTGGAAACGCTCATGGCGGGACGCCCGTCGGCAAAGGCGGCGAGTGCCTTGCGCGCGCTCCCCATATCCCCTGCATGGGCCTTGTAGACGGCGAGGTCCCGGAGCGGCCACGACAAGCCGGGGCGCTCATCCAGCACCATCTGCGCATGACGCGCCGCCTCCACCAGATCGCCCATCGAAAAATGTGCCAGGCCGATGCCGACCCGCATGTTGAACGCGAAGGGATCGAGCGGTGAGAGGCGTTCGGCCCGGGCGAAGGCGGCAAGGGCCTTCTCCGGCTCACCCGTGTAGACAAGGCCAAAGCCGCGCCGCATCCACGCCCAGGCATGGTTCTGGTCGAGCTTCAACGCGCGGTCCACAAAGCTGAGGGCGCGGCCGGGATTGCCTTCCAGCAGCATGATGGCCGTGCCCAGTGCCGTGAGGCCCGTGGCGTCGTCCTGCACGGCGGCAGCCGCGCGCTCCAGAAGCGCCAGACCCTTGCGGCGTTCGCCCACGTTATCCTCGGTCCACTGATAGGCAACCTGCTGGGCATGGGCCCACGCACAGAGCGCTGCGGCCAGGCCATACTGCGGATCATGTTCCAGCGCCTTGCCGAGAAGCGCGATGGCCTCCGGATTCTCATGCATGCGGTGGGCCCAGAGATGCGGCAGGGCGCGCATGACGAGATCATAGGCCTCAAGGCTGTCGGGGCGCTTCTTGCGTGCCCGCTCGATTTCCGCCCGCCGCACCGACGGGTAGACAGCACCCGCCACCATCTCGGCGATGCGGTCCTGCAGGTCAAAGAGGTCGGCCGTGGTCCCCTCCTCCTTGCCCGCCCAGATATGCGTGCCCGTATCGGCCTCGATAAGCTGTGCCGTGATGCGCACCCGTTCTCCCGCGCGCCGCACGCTGCCTTCGAGCACGTAGCGCACGCCCAGTTCCTGCCCGATGCGGCGCACATCCGTGTTGGTGCCCTTGTAGGCAAAGGCGGAGTTGCGCGCGATCACAAGGAAATCGCCAACCCGCGACAGGGTGGAGGTCAGTTCCTCCACCACGCCATCGGCGAAATGCACCTGATCGGGATCAGCCGACATGTTGTCGAAGGGCAGCACGGCGAGTGATGGCCGCCGCGACGTGGACGATTGCCCCGCCACCGGCACAAAAGCTTCCCGCGCCGCGGCTTCCTGCACGCGCCAGTCCGGATGCCAGATGTAGAGGCGCACCATCTTGCTGATGTTCTTGAGCGCCTGCGAGCCGATGTCGTCGAAGGAGAGATCGAGCTTGCCGCCCAGGTATTCATGGCTCCATTTGGTGATGCAGATGCCGCCGGGCGGCGCCTTCACCTGCACGCGCACCGTGAGGTTCACGCCCTCGCCGAAACGGTCCTCGCCGTCGACCAGAACATCGGCGAGCACGATGCCGATGCGCAGTTGCAGCGGCTTGCCATTGGGGGCCGTCACTGGCACGCGAAACAATTCATCCTGCAACCGCGCCGCCCAGGCAACCGCCGACACAAGGCTGGTGAATTCGGCCAGCAGGCCATCGCCCATGGTCTTGAAGATCTTGCCCCCGGCCTCCGCCATGCTGGGCGCCATGCGCGCGTGAAAGAGCGTCTGAACAAGCTCAAGGGCCGCGCGCTCGTCGGCCTCGACCATGCGCACGTAACCAACGACGTCAAGCGACAAGATGGGGACGAGCCGTCGCGCTGCTCCCTGCGGCACCTCTGTGGTTCTCCTCACGGCGCAGAATAGCAGGTTGAATCACGCCCGCAATTGCGCAGGCAGCCGATGTGCTATCCGCCGGGAATGCGCGGCATGAGATAGATCTCCGCGCCCGCAGGCAACTCGGTGTCCCACTGATCGCGGTAGATTTTGCCATCGATCGAAACGGCAACGCCGCGCCGGATATGCGCCTCGACGCCCGGATAGGTTTCACTCAACAGGCGGAACAACTCCCGGATGGTGCGCGCCGATGATTGCACAGACTCCGCCCCGCCCACCAACGGCCGCAGCGCTCCCCAGAGATGGACCGTGTGGATGTGATCAGAAGTCATCGTCGCGGGTGGGCTTCATTCCTGCAGGTTAGCACAGCGCCCCCAAAAAACAAAAACGCCGGAAGGACATCCTTCCGGCGTTTCGTTCGGGATGGAATGTCCCGTTACGACTTCTTCGCCTTGAGTGCCTTCAGCACGCGGGGCGGAGACATGGGGATGTGGTTGAGGCGCACGCCCGCTGCATTGGAGATCGCGTTGGCAATGGCGCCGAGCGGCGGCACGATCGAGGTTTCACCCACGCCGCGCACACCATAGGGGTGGTTCGGGTTGGGGATTTCCAGAATCTGCGTGTCGATCATCGGAAGGTCGGAGCACACCGGAATGCGGTAGTCGAGGAAGCCCGGGTTCTGCAGGCGTCCGTCCTTGCCGTAGACATACTCCTCGTTCAGCGCCCAGCCGATGCCCTGTGCGGCACCGCCCTGGTACTGGCCCTCCACGTAGGCGGGATGCATGGCCTTGCCCGCGTCCTGGATGACCGTGTAGCGCTTGATGGTGGTGCGGCCCGTTTCCGGATCGACCTCGGCATCGCAGATGTGCGTGGCGAAGGAAACACCAGCGCCATCGGCAACGATTTCCGAATGCCCCGCCACGGGGCCACCGGTGTTGGCGGCCTGTGCGGCGATGTCCTTGACCGAGAGCGCGGCCTTGTTGCCGTGCTTTTCACCCACGGCGCGGGCTTGGCCATCGACCCATTCCACTTCCTCGACCGGGATTTCCCAGATCTTGGCAGCGCGTTCACGGAGCGTCTGGACCGCCTTGCGCGTGGCATCGACCGCCGCCATGGACGACGAGAAGGTGCCGCGCGAACCGTCGGTCATGTCGTTGTGGCCGAGCGACGAGGTGTCGGCCACGATCACGCGGACCTGCTCGTAGGGAACGCCCAGTTCTTCCGCCACGGCGAGCGCCAGCGAAGCGCGGCTGCCGCCCACGTCCACCGTGCCGACCGCGACCGTCACCGATCCGTCCGGTGTCACGTTGACGTCAACGCAGGTCTGGCCACCGAAGTTGAACCAGAATCCGCAGGCCATGCCGCGGCCCTGGTTGGGGCCGAGCGGTGCCTTCATGTGCGGATGGTTCTTGGCGGCTTCCAGCGTCGGGCCGATGCCGATCGGACCATAGACCGGGCCGTAGGACGACTTGGAGCCTTCCTTGGCCGCGTTCTTGATGCGCAGTTCGACAGGGTCCATGCCGATGGCCTTGGCCACCATGTCCATGGTGCTTTCCACCGCGAAGGCCGCGATGGGCGCCGAGGGCGCGCGATAGGCCGCGCACTTCGGACGGTTGAGAACCACATCCTTCGAAACCGACTTCACGTTCTTGAAGTCGTAGCAGGCCCAGCACGTCATGGCGCCGAATTCGGCCCAGGTGAAGGGGAAGGCGCCGTTCTGGTAGCGCAGTTCGGCAAAGGCGGCGGTGATCGTGCCGTCCTTCTTCACGCCGATCTTGACGTCGATGGACGACGACGAGGTCGGGCCCGTGGCGCGGAACACTTCGTCACGCGTCATCACCAGCTTCACCGGGCGGTTGGCCTTGCGCGACAAGGCGAGCGCAATGGGTTCGCCCCACACGTGCGTCTTGCCGCCAAAGCCGCCGCCGATTTCCGACGACGTGACCCGGAGCTTGTTGATGTCCATGCCGAGAAGCTGGGCGCACTGGTTGCGGTACACGAACGGTCCCTGCGTCGTCACCCACAGTTCGCCCGTGCCATCGGGCGAAACGTTGGCGAGGCAGGCATGCGGCTCGATGTAGCCCTGGTGCGTCTGCTCGGTCTTGTAGGACTTCTCGATGATGATATCGGCGTCCTTGAAACCAGCTTCCACATCGCCATGGCCGTATTCGGCGATCTTGACGAAGTTGGACGGCTTCGTGGGCTTGGGCTCGATGCCGTCGGTGAAGATGTCGTCATGCAGGAGCGGCGCGTTCGGCTTCAGCGCTTCATCCACTTCGGTGACGTGCGGCAAGACCTGGTAGTCGATCTTGATGAGCTTTGCCGCCTGCTTGGCCGTGTGCATGTCCACCGCCGCGATGGCGGCGACGGCATGGCCGTCATAGAGCGCCTTCTTGCGCGCCATGCAGTTTTCAAGAATGTCGCGCATGCCGCGATCGCCGCCGGTGAGGTCCGGCAGGTCGGCGGAGGTGACGATCGCCTTCACGCCCGGCACCTTTTCAGCCTTCGAGGTATCGATCTTCTTGATGAGGGCATGGGCGTGGGGACTGCGGACGACGAGGCCCACGAGTTGCCCCGGTGCGAAGGCATCGGCGCCATACTTGGCGCGGCCCGTCACCTTGTCGATGCCATCGGGACGGCGCACGCGCGTACCGATGACCTTGAAGGGCTTGCGAACGAGTGATGTGTCGAGCGGCATCTGTTATGCTCCCCTCATTTCCTTGGCGGCGGCCTGAACGGCACGCACGATCTTGTCATAACCCGTGCAGCGGCACAGGTTTCCGGCGAGGCCGAAGCGGATTTCCTCTTCGCTCGGATCGGGGTTCTTGCTGAGCAGCGCCTTCGCTGCGATCAGGAAACCCGGCGTGCACACACCGCACTGCAAGGCAGCATGGTCGATGAACTGCTGCTGCAGAGGATGCAGCTTGTCGCCAGTGGCCATGCCTTCGATCGTTTCCAGCGTACGGCCTTCCATTTCCGCGCCGAGGACGAGGCACGAGCAGGTGAGCCGGCCATCCACGATCACCGAACATGCGCCGCAATCTCCCGTGCCGCAGCCTTCCTTGGCACCGGTGAGGCCAAGGCGGTTGCGCAGCACATCGAGCAGCGGTTCATCGGGCTGGCAGGCGTATTCGACCGTGTCGCCGTTGATGGTTGTCTTGACGAGTACGGCCATGATCACTTGCCTCCTGCGCGGGCATACGCGATTTCAGCGGCCCGGCGCGCCATGACGCCAGCCACTTCGGTTCTGAATTCAACGGTGCCGCGCTTGTCGTCGATGGGACGGCAGGCGGCGGATGCGGCGGCGGCGAGCTTGGCCTTGGCAGCATCATCGAGCTTCGAGCCGATGATGGCCTTGGCCGCGTCCTTGACCAGCAGCACGGTGGGGGCGACGGCACCGAGCGCCACGCGCGCCGAGGTGATGACGCCCTTGCCGTCGATTGTCAGATTCACGCCGCAGGAAACGACGGCGATATCCATTTCCGTGCGCGGAATGAAGCGCAGGTAGGCATCGCCCGACTTGGGCTTCTTGGCGGGAAGTTCGATCGCCTCGACGATCTCGCCCTTCTTGAGCACGGTGCGGCCAACGCCGGCCGGCACATCTTCAACGGCGAGCTTGCGCTTGCCCTTCACGCTGGCAAGAACGACCTTGGCCCCGGCGGCAACAAGTGCCGGAACGGCATCGGCGGCAGGCGAGGCATTGCACAGGTTGCCGGCCATGGTGCAGCGGCCCTGCACCTGCTTCGAGCCGATGAGCTGGGCTGCTTCCACAACGCCAGGCCATGCCTTCAGCAAAGCGGCGTTTTCCGACAGCGCGACGTTGGGCGTTGCCGCGCCAATGACAAATCCGCTGGCGGTTTTCTTGATGTCGCGCATGCCCTTGATGCGCTTGATGTCCACCACCAGGTCGGGCTCGACCATGCCAGCCTTCATCTTCACCAGAAGATCGGTTCCACCTGCCAGGACAAAGGCTGTGCCTTTTTCCTTGGCCAAAAGGGCACAGGCCTCTTTTGTCGTTGCCGGAGATTCGTATCGCATCATTCACCTGTTTGGATTGAGAGGTACAGTTTGGTCTATGCGGAGGGGGTAGGTCAACCGTCTGCGACACCACGGTGCGGGCAGGCGGATTCACCATCGTGCAACAGGCTCAGCCGCTCACCGGGGCGCGCGACACATGGAGCTTGACGCCCGCCTTCTCCAGGGCGGTCAGAAGGTCCGGTGGCGGCATCTCATCGCTGTAGAGGCGGTTGATCTCCGAGAAGTCGCAAACCTTGACGAGGGCCGTCTTGCCGAACTTGCTGCTGTCCGAGAGGATGATGCGGCTGTCCGAGCGCGACAGCGCCATGCGCGCCAGTTCCGCTTCCTCGAAGGCCATGTCCATGGGACCGTCGATGGCATGAAGTGCGGCGATTGAAATGAAGGAGTGCCGCACCCTGAAGCGCGAGATGAATTCGACGGCGGGCGGCCCGAAGGCAGCCCCATTGTCGGCCTTCAACTCGCCGCCGGCCATGTAGACACGGTTTCCGTTCACGGTGGCGAGTGTGCGCGCGATGTCCGACGAATTGGTGACGATGGTGAGGCCGCGGCGGCTGCGCAGTTCCTGGGCGAAGATGCTGGTGGTGGTGCCGGTGTCGATGATGAGGCTGTCCCCGTCCTCGACCAGCGCCAGGGCGGCCCTGGCAATGCTGCGCTTCGATTCCGCATTCTCGCGCATGCGCCGCTCGAACGGCGCCTCCCCCACATGATGCGGCAGGGCAAGCGAGCCATGGAGCTTGAGCACGTCGCCCCGCTCTTCCAGTTGCCGGGCATCGCGCCGCACCGTTTCCTCCGAGACGCCGAGCGTCTTGGCCAGTTCGGCCACGCTGAGGGTGCCCTGCTGGGCGATGAGACCCATGATTTGACCGAGTCTGACAGAGATTTTGTGGTTTGCCATCGGCTGAATGTGGTTTTCTGTTGATTTTTCGCAGTCAATGCAACAGTTGAACACGCAAATTGGCGTTAAATCAACAAAAAAATTCATAGTTTCAACAAAGGAATTGACGCCGCAAGCGAAAGCAGTAGCGTCGCATCTGTGCCCGGGCTCCTTGTGAGTTTGGGCATTCTGGGAGCCACCCTCCTCCGGGGGCACCTCACACATCTGAGCACGCCCCCGGTCAGGTGGATGAGGTGGCTGGAGAAATCCAGCGGTGGCTTCCCTGCCATTTCTGCCATCTCCCAATCGCGCAACCTGCAACCCCGGGGGCTTTTTTCTCCCATGCCGTTCCGACCGAAACACCAGAAGCAGCCCCATGGCTGATCTTCCCTCCCACGACATGGCGGATGTGGAACAGGCCGTTCGCGGCCTTTCGCTGTGGCAGGGCATCCGGAGCATGACGCCGCTGAAGGGTGGCGTGAGCAATGCCGCCTTCGTGGTGGATGATGCCACGGGACGTTTCGTGGCCCGTGTCGGCGCCGACTACCCGTTCCACCAGGTCTCCCGCGCCCGTGAAGCCCATGCCCACCGCGCCGCCTTCGAGGCAGGGCTCTCGCCCGAACTCGTCTTCGCCCGCGACGGCGTGATGGTGGTGCGCTTCATCGAAGCCCGCACCTTCGGCGAACCTGACGTGCGCCAGGATTGGCAGCGCTGCCTCGACCTCGTCATGCGTACCCACCGGGACATGGGCCACCGCATCCACGGTCAAGGCGCCATCTTCTGGGTGTTCCAGATCCTGCGCGACTATGCCGAGACGCTGCGCATTGCCCATCACCGCAGTACGCCGCGCCTGCAGGACTGGATGAAGATCACCGATGGCCTCGAAGCCGCCCAGGTGCCGCTGCCTGTGATCTTCGGCCACCACGACCTTCTGCCCACCAACTTCATGGCGGATGACAAGCGCCTCTGGCTCATCGACTGGGAATACGGTGCCTTCGGCACGGCCATGTTCGACCTCGCCAACATTGCCGCCGCCAACAGTTTCGATGCCGCCATGGAAGCGGAGATGCTGCGCGCCTATTTCGGCAAGGCCCCGGACCTTGCCCTCTCTCGTGCCTACTATGCCATGAAGGTGGCCGCCGCTCTGCGCGAGGCCATGTGGGGCATGATTTCCGAACTGTTCCTCGCCGCACCGGGCGTCGATTACGTGGCCTATGCGGCTGAATATGTCGGCCGCTTCGAGGCCATCCACGCCGCCTACAGCAAGGACTTTGCCTGAATGACGACTGCGCTTCCCAGCCATGCCGATGCCGTCGTGATCGGCGGCGGCATCATCGGCTGCTCCACCGCCTATCATCTGGCGCGCGACCACAAGCTGAAGGTGGTGCTGCTCGAACAGAACCGCCTCACCTCCGGCTCCACCTGGCATGCGGCGGGACTGGTGGGCCAGTTGCGCTCTTCGGCGTCGATCACCCAGGTGCTGAAATATTCGGTTGATCTCTACAAGAAGCTGGAAGCCGAAACGGGGCTGCAGACCGGTTGGAAGATGACCGGGTGCCTGCGCCTCGCCACCACGCCCGACCGCTGGACCGAATACAAGCGGCTCGCCACCACGGCCCAGAGCTTCGGCATGGAGATGCATCTCCTCTCTCCCGCCGAGGTGAAAAAGATGTGGCCGCTGATGAAGGTCGATGACCTCGTCGGCGCAAGTTTCCTTCCGACCGACGGACAGGCCTCGCCCTCCGACATCACCCAGGCGCTGGCCAAGGGCGCGCGCATGCACGGTACCACCATCGTCGAGCAGGCGCGTGTCGAAGGCTTCGACATGGCCAACAACCGCATCACCGCCGTGCGCACCACCAAGGGCACCATCACCACAGAGAAAGTCGTCAACTGCGGCGGCATGTGGGCACGGCAGATCGGCGTGATGGCGGGAGTGAATGTCCCGCTGCAACCGGTGAAGCACCAATATGTCGTCACCGAGAAGATTCCCGGCCTCTCGCCGGATGCCGCGACGATCCGAGACCCCGACCTCCTCACCTACTTCAAGGAGGAAGTGGGCGGCCTTGTCTTCGGGGGCTACGAACCTGATCCCATCGCCTGGACCGATGGCGACGTGCCATCGACCTTCGAGTTCCAGTTGTTCGAGGATGACTTCGAGCATTTCGAGCAGCACATGGAAGCGGCCCTGCGCCGCGTGCCGGCGCTGGCCAAGGCCGGCATCAAGCAGATGATCAACGGACCGGAGAGCTTCACGCCCGACGGCAACTTCATCCTCGGCCAGGCGCCGGAATGCGCCAACATGTTTGTGGGCGCAGGCTTCAATGCCTTCGGCATCGCCTCGGGCGGCGGCGCGGGCTGGGTGCTGGCGGACTGGGTGGCGCGCAACGAAGCGCCCATGGACCTGTGGACCGTGGACATCCGCCGCTTCGCAAGCCTTCATGAGGACCGCGGCTTCGTGCGCGAGCGCACGCTGGAGGCCTATGGCAAGCATTACACCATTGCCTACCCCCACGAAGAATATGAGAGCGGGCGGCCCTATCTCGTTTCGCCGCTCTATGAACGGCTGAAGGCGCGTGGCGCCTGCTTCGGTGCGAAGCTCGGCTGGGAACGCCCCAACTGGTTCGCCGACACCGGCCAGGTGGCCCGCGATGAATATGCCATGGGGCGGCAGAACTGGTTCGCCAATGCCGGTGCCGAACACAAGGCCGTGCGCGAACGCGCAGGCCTGTTCGACCAGTCGTCCTTCGCCAAGTTCGAACTGAAGGGCAAGGACGCCACTGCTGCACTGGAATGGATCTGCGCCAACCGCATTTCAAAACCCGTAGGCAGCGTCGTCTACACGCAGATGCTGAACTCGCGCGGCGGGATTGAATGCGACCTGACGGTGACGCGGCTTGCCGATGACCATTACTACGTCGTCACCGGCACGGGCTTCCGCACCCACGACTTCCACTGGATCAAGGACCATGCACCGGACGGCACCGCCTGCAGCCTCAGCGACGTGACCGAAGCCTGGGGCACGCTGGTGCTGATGGGACCCGCGGCCCGCGGCATTCTCTCCGCCGTCACGGCCGATGATATATCCAATGCGGCCTTCCCCTTCGCGCAGGCCCGCGAGATCACGGTGGCCGGCCAGCCCGTTCGGGCGCTCCGCGTCACCTATGTGGGTGAACTGGGGTGGGAGCTTCATGTGCCCGTGACTGGCATTGGCGCGGTATTCGACGCCCTCATGCAGGCGGGTGAACCCCGTGGCCTGGCACTCGCTGGCTACCGCGCGCTGGAATCGCTGCGGCTGGAAAAGGGCTATCGCGCCTGGTCGTCCGACATCACGCCCAACGACACGCCCTTCGAGGCGGGCCTCGGTTGGGCGGTGAAGCTGAAGGGCAATGGCGATTTCCTTGGCCGCAAGGCGCTGGAGGAAAAGGCGGGCCAGCCCCTGAAGAAGATGCTGACCGGCTTCACCACCACGCGCGAAGACATCGTGCTGGTGGGCCGCGAGACCATCCTCCGCAACGGCCAGTTTGCGGGCTACCTCACAAGTGGCGGCTACGGCTACACCGTGGGCCGGCCCATCGGCTTCGGCTATGTGCGCCATCCCGATGGCGTGACGGCGGACTACGTGATGAACGGAAGCTACGAACTCGTCGTCGCCAAGGAAACCGTGAAGGCCGTGCCCCACCTTGGACCGCTGGTCGATCCGGAGAACAAGCGGATCAAGGCATAGCACTCACTTCGCCGCCATGCAGGCCTGGTAGCGTTTCTCCACGCTTTCCGCGAACAGACGGGTGGTCATGCTATGGCGGATTTTGGGGCTTGAGAGCTTGATCACGGGAAGGATGGCGAAGACCGGCTGCCTGCCGGTCTTGCGGGCATAGGCGCCGCGGAACGCCGTGAATGTCCGTGTGCTGACGAAATCGGCGTTCTTCTCGTGTGACAGGTCGTCCCTGATTTCTGCGTCCGTGAGGCCCAGCGCAAGTTTTTTGCTGGCCGCCCGCGCCGCCTTCTCGCTGCTGGTGACGGCAGAGAGGACTTCGCCTGCCTTGCCGTAGCGCAGCAGGTCGCCATCCAATGCCAGGTCAGTCCCCGCCAGCGTAGCGAGCACCTGCTGGAAGGCCGCGTTGCGGCTGGCGTAGCGGCCGGCATTGTAATCCGCGAAACGGTAGATCTTGCGGGCATAGCCCGTCTCGTAGGCCAGCAACTGTGGCACGCCGTAGTAGAGCCCGCCTTGCCGTGTGTAGAGCTGGTCGCGCACCGCATAGACATCATCCAGCATCATCGGCAGCCAGCGCCGCCGCCGCGCCAGGTCGAGTGCGAACTTCACCGAAACCTGCATGGAGCCTGCCGTGTCGATCTCGTTCTTGTCCTCGATGAGGCGATTGAGAAGCCCAAGCTGCACGACTTCCGACAAGCCCGACTTTTGCCCGGCATGGTCGATGAGCGCACGGTAGACGAGATCGAGGTCGCGCTCCGTCCGCGCCGCACGGATGCGGGCCATGAAGCTGGCCTGCGGCGACGGATTGCGTTCGAGCCAGCGCAGCGCCACGCCGCCGGCGACAGGAACCTTGCCGAGCTTCACCCGCAAGGCCTGTTCCGACAACTTGCCAAGGCCCGGCACGGCGGGATCGGCGACGAAGCCCGACTCCTGGTCAACGACGGCAATGACGGCGCAGACATTCTCGCGGCCCGGATCAAGCTGGTGCATGGTGAGCGCGCTGATGAGATCGATGGCCCAGCCTTCGGCGTCACCGACGTTCTTTTCCGCATGCCGGATGAGCCGGGCCGTTTCACCCACGCCCATGCTTCCGGCGGCGGGCGCAGGCCCTCCCCCCAGCAGCAGTGCAATGACAAATAGGAGAAGTCGCCCCGGTTGCATGGTGCCGCACTAACACGAAAATTGTGGTGCAGCCATGTCCGCCACAGCGCTGGCGTCAGAGAAGCGCGAGCCCGCCCTGCCGCTCCACATCCTCTTCAAGACGCAGAATGGCGTCATAGTCCGAGGGCTTTGTTGCGGTGAAGCCGCAGATCATCAGCCTGGCGCGCACATCCGCAAGCTCCGTATCTGCACAGCAGGCCGCCACGGCCTCCTGCCAGCGCCGGGGATCGGCTTCGCGCGTCACGTATGGGAGCCCCGGAACAAGGGGGGACTGCCCGACCACATGCAAATCTTCCAGAAGTTCCGGATGAAAGCGCCGCGCATATTCCACGCACACGGCATCAATGGCGCAGACATCAGCACCGCCCGCTTGCAGCAGGGCGAGAGACTTGAGGTGGCCGCCGGACAGCACCACCCGGCCGAAGAACTGTCCATCGCGCGCGTGCCCGGCGAAGAACGCCTTCAGCGCCAGCATGCCCGACATGGAATCCGGCGTGTTCACCGCCGCCGTGGCATCGCGATAGTCGGCAGGCGGACGCTCGCCGCGCGCAAAGACAAAGCTGCGGTAGCGGAAGCCCTCGCACCCCGGCACGGCAGAATGGGGCGTCCCCACCAGGGTGAGCGCGCCCCGGAAACCGTGGGTGAAGGGATAGCCGCAGGTCTGGCTGAAAACGAGGTCGCTCCGCGCCCATGCACCCATGTAATCCTCAGGGCGCGACAGGGCCACCGCCACACCCGCCCGCCGCGCGATGGCGGCCCACCACGCATCCGTGGCGTCACGGGCTTCGGGAAAGTCATACATCTGCAGGGTTGCGAACATCGGAAACGACATGGCCCGATTTTGGCATGGCCGACAACTGGTGAATTTTGTTGCATTGCGACGTGGGGTTTGCGCCGTTAAAATATGGCATGGCTTACGTTGAAACCCGCACGGCCCGCATCGAATGGCCGACCATCGGACTGATTGCCCTCGTCTATGGCGTCCTCGCCACGCTGGTCTGGAACCATTCCGTGCTGCCGTGGTGGCTGCTGCCCATCGGCGCGTATTTTGCCTCCCTCCATGCCTCCTTGCAGCACGAGGTTCTGCACGGCCATCCCACCCGCAAGCGCTGGCTGAACGAACTTCTCGTCTTCGTCACGCCGACCTTCTGGCTGCCCTATGGCCGCTACCGCGACACACACCTGCAGCACCATCACGACATTGACCTCACCGACCCGGCGCGCGATCCCGAGTCCTATTATCTCCTGCCCGACGACTGGGCCAACGCGGGTGCGGTGAAGCGCTTCTTCTTCCACATCAACCACACCCTTGCCGGCCGCATGATCATCGGACCTGCCGTCAGCATCGTGCGCATCTGGGTGTCGGAAATCGCCCTCGTCCTCAAAGGTGATACCTATCGCCGCAACGAGTGGGCACTTTTTGCCGTCTCCTGCGTGATCTCCTTCGTCCTCATCACGGTGGTCGCAGGCATGCCGTTCTGGAAATACTATCTGCTCGTCGCCTATCCGGGCCTGTCGCTGGCACTGGTGCGGTCCTATTGTGAGCACCAGGCGGCCGCCAATGCCCAGCACCGCACCATCATCGTGGAGGCGCATCCCTTCTGGTCGCTGCTCTTCCTCAACAACAACCTGCATGTGGCCCACCACACCAAGCCCGCCCTGCCGTGGTACAAGATCCCTGACTACTATGCCGCCGAGAAGGACGAGATGATCACCCGCAACAACGGCTACACCATGCAGGGCTACAGCGAGATCTTCCGGCGCTTCTTCTTCTCGGCCAAGGAACCGATTGCCTATCCGGACCTGGGCTGGCTGCGCCGCCCAGGCGAGAACTGATGGCGCACGCGCAAACGCCCACATTCCCCCTCACCTACACGGACCTTCCCGCGCTCTTCCATCATGGCGCCGCCCTCGACCCCGTGGCCAATCCATCCTGGGTGTTGCGCAACGAGGCGCTGGCGGAGACGCTTGGCCTCGACATTGCATGGCTGCGCTCGGACGATGCCTTGCAGGCCCTCGCCGGAAACAGGCCGCTTCCGGGTGCGCGCCCCGTTGCCATGGCCTACAGCGGACACCAGTTCGGTGGCTTCTCGCCACTCCTCGGCGATGGCCGCGCCCAGCTTGCGGGCGAGTGGCTGGCTCCGGACGGAACCCGCTACGACCTGCACCTGAAGGGTTCGGGCCCCACCCCCTTCGCCCGCAACGGCGATGGCCGCGCCACGCTCTCCGCCATGCTGCGCGAATACATCGTCAGCGAGGCCTTTGCCGGACTGGGGATTCCCACGACACGCGCCCTTGCCGTGGTCGCAACAGGCGAAGCGGTGCATCGCCAGCGCAAGGAACCGGGCGCCGTCCTCACGCGGATCGCCCGCAGCCATGTGCGCGTCGGCACGTTCCAGCTTGCTGCCGTCAATCGCGATGCAGAAGCAATCGAGGCCCTGCTGTCGCATGAACTGGCGCGCAACTTCCCCGCCCCGCCGCCGGGCCTCGCACCGGCGCGGCATTTCCTGCGCAGCGTCATCGCCCGCCAGGCGAAGCTCATCGCGCAATGGATGTGCGTGGGCTTCATCCACGGCGTCATGAACACCGACAACATGCAGGTGGCGGGCGAGACAATCGACTTCGGACCGTGCGCCTTCATGGACCGCTTCCATCCGCAGAAGGTCTTTTCGTCGATCGACCGGTCCGGCCGCTATGCCTGGGACAAACAACCCACCATCGCCGCGTGGAACCTGGCGCGTCTGGCCGAATGCCTGCTCAGCCTGCTCGCTGACGACCAAGACAAGGCCGTGGCAATCGCCAGGGAAGAACTGGCGCTCTTCATGCCCGCCTTCGAACAGCACTTCGAGGAAGGCATGCGCGCCAAGCTGGGATGGCGCGGTGCCGATGCGGGAGATGGCGAACGCATCGCCACGGTCTTCCGCCACATGATGCAGGGCAATGCCGACTTCACCCTGTTCTTCCGCCGCCTGACACAGGTGGCGGCGGGTGCAGAAGACGCCGTGATGTCGCCCCTCTTCGCCACCGCCGATGACGCCGCGGCAACGCTGGCGGACTGGCGCCAACGGGCCGGTGCCGCCCCGGATGTGGACGCCATGCGCCGGTCGAATCCCGTCTACACCGCCCGCAACCATCGCGTTGAAGAAGCCCTGGCCGCCGCCTCGGCAGGAGACCTCGCCCATACACAGAGGCTGCTGCAGGTCCTGGCCGCGCCCTTTGCCGAACAGCCCGGCAGCGCAGACCTGGAAGACCCGCCCAGCGCCGACGAGGAAGTCCGCCAGACCTTCTGCGGCACCTGATCCGGCCCAGGGCTGCGGCACGCCCCTCATGCACAGCGGTCCCCCGCCTCTTGCTCCCGTTGCGTTCCACCCCTAAACGGAGCGGCCATTTTTGAGGAGCGCACACGGAATGAAGCCAGCGGTGATGAATGCCCATGCCGAAAAGGCCCGCTCGGAGATCCTTGCCAAGCTGACCTACGCCATCGGCAAGGACCCCGTGGTGGCCAAGCGCCATGACTGGCTGCACGCCACCATCCTCGCGCTCCGCGACCGCATCATCGACCGCTGGATGGATTCGACCCGCCGTGCCTACAAGGCCGGTGCCAAGCGCGTCTATTATCTCTCGCTCGAATTCCTCATCGGCCGCCTGCTGCGCGATGCGCTCTCCAACCTCGAACTGACCGAACCCTTCGAGTCGGCGCTCCGTTCCCTCGATGTCGATCTCTCGCTGGTCGAGGAACTGGAGCCGGATGCGGCCCTGGGCAACGGTGGCCTCGGCCGCCTTGCCGCCTGCTTCATGGAAAGCCTCGCAAGCCTCGATATTCCCGCCTACGGCTATGGCATCCGCTATTCCCACGGTCTCTTCCGCCAGATGATCACCGACGGCTGGCAGACCGAGCGTCCCGAGGACTGGCTGGAAGGCGGCAACCCATGGGAATTCCCCCGCCGCGAGGCCGCCTATCGCGTGGCCTTCTTCGGCCATGTGGCCGGAGACGCCCTCGCCGATGTGCGCCAGCGCCACTTCTGGCATCACGGGGAATCCCTGCTCGCCACCGCCTACGACACACCCATGGTGGGCTGGCGCGGCCGCCGCGTGAACACGCTCCGTCTCTGGTCGGCAAGGCCGCTCGATCCCATCCACCTTGAAGCCTTCAACGTGGGTGACTACGCCGGCGCACTCGCCGATCACAATCGCGCCGAGATCATCACCCGCGTGCTCTATCCCGCCGACTCCACCCCGCAGGGGCAGGAATTGCGCCTGCGCCAGGAATACTTCTTCACCTCCGCCTCGCTGCAGGACATCATTCGCCGCCACCTGCAGAGCGACAAGGACCTGACAACGCTGCCCGACAAGGTGGCGATCCAGTTGAACGACACGCACCCCGCCATCGCCGTGGCGGAACTCATGCGCCTCCTCGTCGACATGCATGGCGTTGCCTGGTCGGAAGCCTGGCGGATTACCCAGGCCGTGACCGCCTACACCAACCACACGCTGCTGCCGGAAGCGCTGGAAAGCTGGCCCGTGAACCTGATGGAACGCATGCTGCCCCGCCACATGCAGATCATCTACGCCATCAACGAAGACCTTCTGAAGGTGGCACGCACCCGTCCCGGCGTCACGGCGGAGTTCATCTCCTCCATCTCGCTGATCGATGAAAACGGCGGACGGCGCGTGCGCATGGGGCAACTGGCCTTCGTCGGCTCGCACAGCATCAACGGCGTTTCGGCCCTGCACACCGGGCTGATGAAGGAGACGGTGTTCAAGAACCTGCATGCCCTCTTCCCCGGCCGCATCAACAACAAGACCAATGGCATCACGCCGCGGCGCTGGCTCAACGGCGCCAACCACGGCCTTGCCGACCTGCTGAAATCCGTGATCGGTGATGGCTTCCTCACCGATGCCGCACTGCTGGGCAAAGCCGAGCCCATGGCGGCCGACAAGGCCTTCCGCCAGAAATTCGCCGCGGTGAAACGCGCCAACAAGGCGGAGCTGTCCAACCTCATCGCCGCGCGCATGGGTATTGCAACAGATCCCGATGCCCTGTTCGACGTGCAGATCAAGCGCATCCACGAATACAAGCGCCAGCTCCTGAACATCCTCGAAACGGTCGCCCTCTACGAGGCGATGCGCGATGCGCCAGAGAAGGACTGGGCGCCGCGCGTCAAGATATTCGCCGGCAAGGCGGCGGCGAGCTATGCCCAGGCCAAGCTCATCATCAAGCTCATCAATGATGTGGCCGCCGTCATCAATGCCGATCACAGCCTGAAGGGCCGGCTGAAGGTCGCTTTCATTCCGAACTACAACGTGAGCCTCGCCGAGGTGATTGTGCCCGCGACCGATCTTTCGGAGCAGATCTCCACCGCCGGCATGGAAGCTTCCGGCACCGGCAACATGAAGTTCGCGCTCAATGGCGCACTCACCATCGGCACCCTCGACGGCGCCAATGTGGAAATCCGCGAACACGTGGGTGCGGAGCACTTCTTCCTCTTCGGCCTTGAGGCCCATGAGGTGGAAGCGCGCCGCCGCGCCGGTGTGGATGGCCGCGCCGTCCTCGACGCCACGCCGGCGCTGAAGCGTGTCTGCGAGGCGCTGCTCTCGGGCCACTATTCCGACGGCGACACCATGCGCTACCGCCCCATCGTGGATTCCCTCCTGAACGGGGACTGGTTCATGGTGGGCAGTGACTTTGCCGCATTCGCCGCTGCCCAGGAAAACGTATCAAGCCTCTGGACAAACCCCGACGAGTGGACGCACTCTGCCATCATGAACACCGTGCGCATGGGCTGGTTCTCGTCCGACAGGACGATCACTGAATACGCCCGTGACATCTGGTCTGTTCCGGTGAGGTGAGAGGTATGCCGCATGGCTGAACCGAAGTGGAGATTGTCTGGCGCCGAAGTCGAGGCAATCGTCCAGGGCCGCCATGCCAATCCCTTTGAGGTTCTCGGCCTCCACCAACGGGGCAAGATCTGGATTGCCCGCTGCTTCGTGCCGGGAGCGCTCGGCGTCGAAGTGCATGCCCTCGACGGCACGCGGCTGGGAATTCTCGAACAGCGCCATTCCGCGGGCTTTTTCGAAGGCACCGTGAAAGCCGGCAACCGCCAGCCACTGCGCTACTCCTGCTCCAACGAGGGCGGTGCCTGGTCCGTGACCGACGCCTACAGCTTCGGCCCCGTGCTGGGGCCGATGGACGATTACTACATCGGCGAAGGCAACCACCTCCGGCTTTACGACAAGCTCGGCGCCCATCCGCTGCACCACGAGGGCTGCGATGGCGTGCACTTCGCGGTGTGGGCCCCCAATGCCCAGCGCGTCTCCGTGACAGGGGATTTCAACGGCTGGGACGGACGCCTGCACGTGATGCGCAAGCGCCTCGACACCGGCATCTGGGAAACCTTCGTGCCCGGCGCCTGCGAGGGACAAGGCTACAAGTTTGAACTGCTTGGCCACGATGGCAACCTGCTGCCGCTGAAGAGCGATCCCTTCGGCTTCGCCGCCGAACTGCGCCCCAACACCGCCTCCAAGGTCGCCCGCACCGACCGTTTCGAATGGAGCGACGGCGCCTACCTGTCGGCGCGCCAGAAAGACCAGCGCCGCGCCGCGATGTCGATCTACGAGGTCCATCCGGGGTCCTGGCGGCGCGGGCCGGACAACCGCTTCCTCAGCTACGACGAACTCGCCGACCAGCTCATTTCCTACGTCAAGGACATGGGTTTCACGCACATCGAACTGTTGCCGGTCTCCGAGCATCCCTTCGATCCGTCCTGGGGCTACCAGCCGACGGGGCTGTTCGCGCCAACATCGCGTTTCGGCGCGCCGGATGGTTTTGCCCGCTTCGTCAATCGCGCCCATGAAGCGGGAATCGGCATCATCCTCGACTGGGTGCCGGCGCATTTCCCGACCGACGAGCACGGCCTCGCCCGCTTCGACGGCACGGCGCTCTACGAGCACGCTGACCCGCGGCAGGGCTACCATCCCGACTGGAACACGGCGATCTACAATTTCGGCCGCCGCGAGGTGCTGAGCTTCCTCCTCAACAACGCGCTGTTCTGGTGCAGCCGCTATCACATCGACGGCCTGCGCGTTGATGCCGTGGCATCGATGCTCTACCTCGACTACTCCCGCAAGGAAGGCGAGTGGATTCCCAACCGCCATGGCGGGCGCGAAAACCTGGAGGCCATCGGCTTCCTGCAGCGCATGAACCACGAGGTCTATGGCCAGCATCCGGGCGTCGTCACCATCGCGGAAGAATCGACGGCCTTCCCCGGCGTGAGCAAGCCCACCAACGCGGGCGGCCTGGGCTTCGGCTTCAAGTGGAACATGGGCTTCATGCACGACACGCTGGCCTATCTGAAGCGCGACTCCGTGCACCGCAAATTCCACCACAACGATCTCACCTTCGGCCTGCTCTATGCCTTCTCGGAGAACTTCGTCCTGCCGCTGTCCCATGACGAAGTGGTGCATGGCAAAGGATCGCTGCTTGCCAAGATGGCGGGCGATGACTGGCAGAAATTTGCCACGCTGCGCGCCTTCTATGCCTTCATGTGGGCCTATCCCGGCAAGAAGCTGCTCTTCATGGGGCAGGAATTTGCCCAGTGGCAGGAGTGGAGCGAGGCCCGCAGTCTCGACTGGCACCTGCTTACGGGTGCGCCCCACGCCGGCATGCAGTCGCTGATCCGCGACCTCAATCACCTTTATGCCCGCGAACCCGCCCTGCACGCCCGCGACTGTGAACCGGAGGGCTTCGAGTGGCTGGTGGCTGACGACCACGAGAACTCGGTCTTCGCCTGGGCCCGCCATTCGGGCGACGGATCGGCACCCATGATCGTGAGCGTCAGCAACTTCACCTCCATCACCCGCGAGGGCTACACTCTGCCCTTGCCAAAATCGGGGAACTGGCGTGAAGTCCTCAATACAGATGCCGAAGCCTACTGGGGTACGGGGCGCGGCAACCTGGGAGGAATCGTGGCGCAAGACACGCCCTCCCACGGGAAGCCCGCGTCAGCGAAGGTCACCCTTCCACCGCTCGCCACGGTAATTTTTGCCGCTGAGACGTAACGACAAGAACGACGTGGGAGAGTTCCGTGGGAGCAAAGCAGACAGCACCATTAGCGCGTGAAGCCATGGCCTATGTTCTGGCGGGTGGCCGCGGCAGCCGCTTGATGGAACTGACCGACAAGCGCGCCAAGCCGGCCGTGCCCTTCGGCGGCAAGTCGCGCATCATCGACTTCGCCCTCTCCAATGCCGTCAATTCCGGCATCCGCCGCATCGGCGTCGCCACGCAGTACAAGGCCCACAGCCTGATCCGCCATTTGCAGCGCGGCTGGAACTTCCTCCGCCCGGAACGCAACGAGGGCTTCGACATCTTGCCCGCCTCGCAGCGCGTCTCGGAAGACCAGTGGTATGCGGGCACCGCCGACGCCGTGTACCAGAACCTCGACATCATCCTCTCCTACCGGCCGAAATACATCGTCATCCTCGCCGGTGACCATATCTACAAGATGGACTACGAACTGATGCTGCAGCAGCACGTGGACACGGGGGCTGACGTCACCATCGGCTGCCTTGAAGTGCCGCGCGAGGAAGCCTCGGGCTTCGGCGTCATGCATGTGGATACCAAAGACCGCATCACCGCCTTCGTGGAAAAGCCCAAGGACCCGCCCGGCATTCCCGACAACCCGGACCTGGCGCTCGCATCCATGGGCATCTACGTTTTCGAAACGGAATTCCTCGCAGGCCTGTTGCGCCGCGACGCCGCCGACAAGAAATCCAGCCGCGACTTCGGCAAGGACATCATCCCCTACGTGGTGAAGAACGGAAAGGCCGTGGCCCACCGCTTCACCCGCTCCTGCGTGCGCTCCGACCTTGAAGCCGGCTCCTACTGGCGCGACGTCGGCACCGTCGATGCCTACTGGGCCGCCAATGTCGATCTGACCGACACGGTGCCGGAACTCGATCTCTACGATCACAACTGGCCGATCTGGACTTACGGCGAAGTGACGCCGCCTGCGAAGTTCGTGCACGACCTGGAAGGCCGCCGCGGCCTTGCCGTCGCCTCGCTCGTCTCCGGCGGCTGCGTTGTATCGGGTGCAGCGATCCGCCGTTCGCTGCTCTTCACCAATGTGCGCGTCAACTCCTTCACCACGCTGGAAGAAGCCGTGGTACTGCCCCGCGCCACCATCGGCCGCAACGCCATGCTGAAGCGCGTGGTGATCGACAGCGACGTCATCATCCCCGAAGGCCTTGTGGTGGGCGAAGACCCGGAACTGGATGCCAAGCGCTTCCGCCGCACCGAGAACGGCGTCTGCCTCATCACCAAGCCCATGATCGACCGGCTGGGGTGACGCAGCGGATGATCCACGTCCTCTCCGTCGCCTCAGAAGTCTTTCCGCTGGTGAAGACGGGCGGCCTCGCCGATGTGGTGGGGGCGCTCCCTGCCGCGTTGAAGCCCCATGGCGTTGCCATGCGCGTGCTGGTGCCGGGCTATCCCGCCGTGATGGCGGCCCTTGCCGCCGGCAAGCCGGTGCATGCCTACCCCAACCTGTTCGGCGGCAAGGCCCGCATTGTGTCGGGCAGCGTGCATGGCATGGACATTCTCGCCCTCGATGCGCCCCACCTCTACGACCGGCCGGGCAATCCCTACATCGGCGCCGATGGCAAGGACTGGCCCGACAACGCCATCCGCTTTGCCGCGCTCTCCACCGTGGCCGCCGACATCGGGCGGGGCGCACTGAAGACGTGGCAACCCCACATCCTGCACCTGCACGACTGGCAGGCCGCCCTTGCCGCCGTCGACGTCCGCCATCGCGGCGGGCCGCGCACCATCGTCACGGTGCACAACATCGCCTTCCAGGGCCAGTTCTCGGCGGCGGTCTTTCCGCAACTGGGATTGCCCGCCGCCGCCTTCTCGATCGAGGGTGTCGAGTATTACGGCAACGTCGGCTTCCTCAAGGGTGGGCTTGCCATGGCGGATGCGATCACCACCGTGTCGCCAACCTACGCCCGCGAAATCTGCACGCCGGAATTCGGCATGGGGCTCGATGGCCTCTTGCGGGCCCGGCGTCACAACACCCATGGCATCGTCAACGGCATCGACACCGACATCTGGAATCCCGCTGCCGATGGCGCCTTGAAGTCAACCTACTCGGCCAAGACCGTGGCGCGCCGCAAGGACAACAAGCGCGAACTGGAAAAGCGCTTCGGCCTTGAGGAAGGCAACGGCATCGTGCACGGCGTGGTAAGCCGCCTCACCTGGCAGAAGGGTCTCGACATTCTGGCGGGCCAACTGGATTGGCTGGTCGCATCGGGCGCGCGCCTGGCGGTGATCGGCACGGGCGAGCCTGGCATCGAAGGCGCCTTCGCCGCCGCCGCCCAGCGCCACAAGGGACGCATCGGCTTCGCAATGAAATACGATGAGCAGCTATCGCACCTCGTCCAGGGCGGTGCCGACACCATGCTGGTACCCTCGCGCTTCGAACCGTGTGGCCTGACGCAGCTCTACGGTCTCCGCTATGGCTGCGTGCCCGTGGTGGCGCGCACCGGCGGACTGGCGGACACCGTGATTGACGCCAACGAGGCGGCCCTGTCGTCGGGCGTTGCCACGGGCTTCCAGTTCTCGCCCGTCGATGAGCCTTCCCTGCAGAATGCCCTGCAGCGTGCCGCCGCCCTTTTTGCCGAGCCGTCACAGTGGAGCAAGGTGCAACTCAACGGCATGGCGGCCGATGTCTCCTGGGACCGCAGCGCCACCCACTATGCAAATCTCTACAAGCAGCTAAAGGGCTGACCCCTCATGCGTGTCACCACCGCCACCAAACCCTTCGAAGGGCAGAAGCCCGGCACATCCGGCCTGCGCAAGAAGGTCACCGTCTTCCAGCAGCCGCACTATGCCGAGAATTTCATCCAGTCGATCTTCGACAGCCTGGAAGGCCATGCGGGCCAGGCTCTCGTCATCGGCGGGGATGGCCGCTACTACAACAAGGAAGTCATCCAGATCGCCATCCGCATGGCGGCGGCCAATGGTTTCGGCCGCGTCATCGTGGGGCAGAACGGCCTTCTGTCAACGCCTGCGGCCTCCCACGTCATCCGCCACCACCGCGCCTTCGGCGGATTGATCCTCTCGGCCAGCCACAATCCCGGCGGACCCGATGGCGACTTCGGCATCAAGTACAACATCGGCAATGGCGGCCCCGCACCAGAGAAGGTGACGGATGCCGTCTTCGCCCGCAGCAAGGTGATCACCGCCTACCAGACCACCGACACGCCCGACGTGGACCTCTCGCGCACGGGCCGCAGTCTGGTCGAGGGCATGACCGTCGATGTGATTGATCCCGTCGCCGATTATGCGCAGCTGATGCAGAAGCTCTTCGATTTCGACGCCATCCGCGCCCTGTTCAAGGCTGGTTTCCGCATGAAGTTCGACGGCATGAGCGCCATCACCGGGCCCTACGCGAAGACGATCCTGGAGGGCATGCTGGGGGCGGCGCAAGGCACGGTCATCAACGGCACGCCGCTCCCTGACTTCGGCGGACATCACCCCGACCCCAACCTCGTCCACGCCAAGGAACTGTGCGACGACGTGATGCTGGGCAAGGATTTCGATTTCGGCGCTGCCTCCGACGGCGACGGCGACCGCAACCTCATCGTCGGCCGCGGCATCTACGTCACACCCTCGGATTCGCTCGCCATCATCGCCGCCAACGCCACATGTGCGCCCGGCTATGCCAGCGGCATCGCCGGCATCGCCCGCTCCATGCCGACGAGCTGCGCCCCCGACCGCGTGGCGAAGAAGAAGGGCATCGCCTGCTACGAAACGCCGACAGGCTGGAAGTTCTTCGGAAACCTGCTCGATGCGGGGCTTGCCACGGTTTGCGGCGAAGAAAGTTTCGGCACCGGCTCCAACCACGTGCGCGAGAAAGATGGCCTCTGGGCCGTGCTCATGTGGCTCAACATTCTCGCCGGAACGCGCAAGAGCGTGGCCGACATCGTGACGGCGCACTGGCAGGAATACGGCCGCAATTTCTATTCGCGCCACGACTACGAGGAAGTGGAAACGGACGCAGCGAACCGCCTGATGGACGGCTTGCGCGCCCGGCTCCCCGCCATCAAGACACAATACGGCCTGACCACCGCGGACGATTTTGCCTATGACGATCCCGTGGACCATTCGCACACCGCCAAGCAGGGCATCCGCCTGATCTTCGCGGATGGGGCGCGCATCATTTACCGCCTCTCGGGCACGGGCACATCGGGCGCCACACTGCGCGTCTACATCGAACGCTACGAGGCGGACCCGGCGCGCCACAGCACCGAAACGCAGGAGGCGCTGAAGGATCTCATCGCCCTCTCGCGCAGTATTCCCGACATCGCAGGCCACACCGGCCGCACCGCGCCGACGGTGATCACCTGACACCCGTTCGACTGGAGCCGCGCGGCACGCCGCACCCGCTTGGCGTAACGCTTGTGGAGGGCGGCGTAAACGTGGCCGTGCATGCGGCCCAAGCCACGCAGGTGTTCTTCTGCCTCTTCGATGCCCATGGCAGGCGCAAGCTGCACCGCTTCGCCTTGCCGCAACGGCAGGGCGACATTCACTATGGCTTCATCGCCGGCGTGAAGGACGGCGCTCGCTATGGCCTCCGCGCCGAAGGCCCGTGGAATCCGCATGAGGGCCAGCGTTTCGACGCAAGCAAGCTGCTGGTCGATCCCTATGCCACGGCACTCGACCGGCCCTATGCCTTTCATCCCGGCCTGTGCGAACACGGGCGCGACACGAGCGACCTTGTGCCCAAGGCCATCGTGCAGGCACCGCTGCCACAAGCGACGCGCGCCCCACCGCGCATGCCCGGCTGGATTTATGAAGTGCCGGTGAAGGCCTTCACCATGCGCCATCCCGGCATTGCGCCGGAGAAACGCGGCACCATCGCAGCCTTGGCCGAATCCGCAGCGCTGGAACATTTCCAGCGCCTGGGCGTCGATACCATCGAACTCATGCCGCTCATGGCATGGATCGACGAGCGCCATCTGCATGCGCTCGGCCTCGCCAATGCCTGGGGCTACAATCCCGTCACCTTCCTTGCGCCCGACCCGCGGCTTGCGCCCGGCGGCTTTGCCGAAATCGCCCGCACCGTGGCCACGCTGCACGACCACGGTATCCAGGTGCTGCTCGACGTGGTGCTGAACCACACCGGCGAAAGCGACGCCGCAGGGCCGACGCTGTCCTTCCGCGGCCTGGACAACACGCTCTGGTACCGCCACGTCCACGGCCATCCCGTCAATGACACGGGCTGCGGCAACACGGTTGCGCTGGATCATCCCGTGGTGGCCGCCTACGCGCTGGCGGCGCTCCGCCACTGGATCAATGTCACGGGGATCGACGGCTACCGCTTCGACCTCGCCACCGTCATGGGCCGCAGCGCCCATGGTTTTCACGCCGATGCGCCCCTGATCCGCGCCATCAACGCCGATCCCGTTCTCTCCCGCTCCATCCTCATCGCCGAACCCTGGGACGTGGGGCCGGGCGGTTATCAGCTCGGCAATTTCCCGCCCCGCTGGCTGGAGTGGAACGACCGCTTCCGCGACGATGTGCGCCGCTTCTGGCGCGGCGACAGCTTCTCCGTCAATGCCTTGGCGACGCGCATCGCCGGATCGTCCGACATCTTCAAGCCAAGGCAACCTTCCAACAGCGTAAACTTCATCGCCGCCCACGACGGCTTCACGCTGGCCGACCTCACGCGCTTTGCCCACAAGGACAACATGGCCAATGGCGAGGGCAACCGCGACGGCAAGTCCGACGAGGTGACGTGGCCGGGCGGCGATGTGCGCGCCCTCCTCGCCACGCTCTTCTTGTCCCGCGGCACGCCCATGCTGACGGCTGGCGACGAATTGGGCCGGAGCCAGGGCGGCAACAACAACGCCTACGCCCAGGACAATGCCACCACCTGGTTGCAGTGGGAGGACGCCGACCGCTCGCTCGTCGATTTCACCGCCCGCCTCATCGCCATCCGCAAGCGCCACCCCATGCTGGCAGAAGACCGGTTCCTGAACGGGGACGGCGATGCGCATTGGTTCGGCGCGGAGGGCGGTCCGGCGGACTGGGACAAATCCGGCAAGCGCTTCCTCGGCCTCGTCCTCACGGGTGACGCCGAGCGTTTGGCCCTTGCCGTCAACGGGACGGATGCCGCCGTGGCGCTCCCCCTGCAAGGTGAGGGTGAGTCCTGGAGCCGCATCTTCACCTCCGGGACCGGCCCCGGCTGCCCCCCGCAATCGGTATCCCTCTTCCGCGCGAATTCCACATGACGCCCGCGCGGGCTTTCGCTTAAACTCGCCGGAGCAGGAGGAACCGCCATGCATGCAACCGTCTATCACGGTGAACCCGAAGGAACGGGTTTCGAGGTTTTCGACAGGCGTTTCTCCGAAACCCTGATCGGACATGCGCGCGTGGAGCGCCTGTGGACAGGGGCGCGCTGGGCTGAAGGACCGGCATGGTTCGCCGCCGGCCGCTATCTCGTATTCTCTGACATTCCCAACAACCGAATGATGCGCTTCGATGAATGCGACGGCCATGTCTCGGTGTTCCGCCACCCCTCCAACAACTCCAACGGCAACACCACCGACGGGCAGGGACGCCTCGTCACCTGCGAACACCTGGCGCGGCGCGTGACGCGCACGGAACATGACGGTTCCATCACAATCATCGCCGACCACTTCGACGGCAAGCGCTTCAACTCGCCCAACGATGTGGTGGTGAAGTCGGATGGCTCCATCTGGTTCACGGATCCGAGCTACGGCATCCTCGCCGACTACGAAGGCAAGCGCAGCGAGAGCGAGATCGGCCGCTGCAACGTCTACCGCGTTGATCCCTCGGGTTCGGTGTCCATCGTGGCCGATGATTTCGACAAGCCCAACGGCCTCGCCTTCTCGCCGGACGAAAGCCTTCTCTACATCGCCGACACGGGCATCTCCCACAAGCAGGATGGGCCGAAACACATCCGCGCCTTCACCGTGAATGCAGATGGAAAGACCTTGGGCAAATCCCGGGTGTTTGCGGATTGCACGGCCGGATTGTTCGACGGTTTCCGTGTCGATGAGTCGGGCCGCGTGTGGTCGAGCGCCGGCGACGGCGTGCACTGCTTCCTGCCGGATGGCACGCTGATCGGCAAAATCCACATCCCCGAACTCGTGGCCAACGTGTGCTTCGGCGGACCCCGCCGCAACCGCCTCTTCATTTGCGGCTGCACCTCGCTCTATTCGGTCTTCCTGGCGGTGAACGGGTAACATCCATGATTGCCATGCCTCTGCCCGATGCGGACGTCATGTCCCGGCGCGATGACATCGCCGCCGCACTCCGCCGCATCATTCCGGTGGCAAGCGTGATCGATGCGGCTTCCGCCCTGCGGGCCTACGAGTCCGATGGTCTTGCCGCCTATCGTCAACCGCCGCTGGTCGTGGCGCTCCCGGAAACGACGGCGCAGGTCTCCGCAATTCTCAGATATGCCTTCGACAACAACATCAAGATCGTGCCACGCGGCGCAGGCACGTCACTCTCTGGCGGCGCGCTGCCGCTCGCCGATGGCATCCTGCTCGGCATGGCGAAATTCAACCGCGTGCTCGACGTGGATTTTGCCAACCGCTGCGCCGTGGTGCAGCCGGGCGTCACCAATCTCGCCATCACCAAGGCCGTGGAGCACAAGGGCTTCTATTACGCGCCCGATCCCTCCTCGCAGATCGCCTGCACCATTGGTGGCAACGTCGCTGAAAATTCCGGCGGCGTGCATTGTCTGAAATACGGCCTCACCACCAACAACATCCTGGGCCTCGAGATGGTGCTGGTGACGGGCGAGGTGATCCGCCTCGGCGGCAAGCATCTCGACAGCGAAGGCTATGACCTGCTGGGCCTGATGACCGGTTCGGAAGGCCTGCTCGGCGTCGTCACGGAGGTGACGGTACGCATCCTTCAGAAACCGGAAACCGCCCGCGCCCTTCTGGTCGGCTTCGACACCAGCGAGGACGGCGGTCAGTGCGTGGCCGATGTGATCGCCGCCGGCATCATCCCCGGCGGCATGGAGATGATGGACCGCCCCGCCATCCACGCGGCCGAGGATTTTGCGCGATGCGGCTACCCCCGCGATGTGGAGGCACTTCTCATCATCGAACTCGACGGGCCGCAGGTTGAGGTGGACCACCTGATCGAGCGCGTGAAGGCGATTGCCGGGCAGAACAAGGCGCGCACGCTGAAGGTCTCGACTAGCGAGGCCGAACGTCTCGCCTTCTGGGCGGGGCGAAAGGCCGCTTTCCCCGCGGTGGGCCGCATCTCGCCCGACTACATCTGCATGGATGGCACCATTCCGCGCAAGGCGCTGCCGCAGGTGCTGCGCGGCATGGAGGACCTCTCGAAAAAACACGGGTTGCGCGTGGCCAACGTCTTCCATGCAGGCGACGGCAACCTGCACCCGCTGATCCTGTTCGATGCCAACACGGGCGACGAATTCGACCGCGCCGAAGCCTTTGGCGCCGACATCCTCCGCCTCTGCGTGAAGGTGGGCGGCGTGCTGACGGGCGAACATGGCGTCGGCATCGAGAAGCGCGACCTCATGCCCGAGATGTTCTCCGAGGCCGACCTTGAACAACAGCAGCGGGTGAAATGCGCCTTCGATGACAAGGGCCTGCTCAACCCCGGCAAGGTGTTCCCCGTGCTGCACCGCTGCGCCGAACTGGGCCGCGTGCATGTGAGCAAGGGAAACCTAACACACCCGGACTTGCCGCGCTTCTGATGACACCCCTTCTTGCCCCCGCCAGTGAAGCCGAACTCGCCGCCTGCGTGAAGGATGCAGCTTCACCCTTTCGCCTGCAGGGACTGGGGACGAAGCCTACCCTGGGCAATCCCGTCTCCTCCCCGCAGGTGCTGTCGTTGCGCCATTTCACCGGCCTCGTGATCTACGAACCGGAAGAACTGATCCTTGAGGCGGGTGCGGCAACACCTCTCTCCGACATCGAAAAGACATTGGCCCAGAGGAACCAGATGCTGGCCTTCGAGCCGCCGGATTATGCGAGCCTTCTCGGCAGCACGTCCGCCGGCAGCCTGGGCGGCGTCGTGGCCTGCGGGTTGTCCGGTCCGCGGCGCGTGCGGGCGGGGGCGGCGCGTGATCATGTGCTGGGGTTTTCCGGCGTCACCGGTGCAGGCGTGACCATGCGTGCGGGCGCCCGCGTGGTGAAGAACGTGACGGGCTACGATCTCGCCAAACTTGCCACGGGCTCCCATGGCTCGCTGGTGGCCCTCACCTCGATCATCATGAAAGTGCTGCCGCGCCCGGAAACGGAAGAGACACTTGTGCTGCGCGGCCTTGACGACGCCGCCGCCATCGCGCTGCTTTCCGAAGCCATGCAATCGCCTGCGGATGTCTCGGCCGCGGCTCATGTGCCGGGTGTGGGGACCTATCTCCGTTTGGAAGGCATTGCTCCATCTGTCGCCGCGCGCCGCGACCGCCTGGTGAAACTGCTGGCCCGCGACACCGGCATTCTCGGTTCGGCTGAGTCGACGGCACTGTGGACCGGTCTTCGCGATGTGAAGCCCCTGTGGCCGCTGAGAGAGAGTGCCATATGGCGCATCAGCGTGACGCCCTCGGAAGGCCCCGCCATTGCAGCACGCATCGCCCGCGAGATCGATGCCAGCTCCTATTTCGACTGGGCCGGCGGCCTGATCTGGATGGCGGTGTCCAATGCAAGTGACGGCGGCGCCGCCGTGATCCGCGCCGCGCTGACCTCCGGACATGCCACGCTCATGCGCGCGCCTGATCCGGTGCGTAAGGCCGTTTCCGCTTTCACGCCGCAACCCCCGGCACTGGCCGCGCTGGCGGCGCGCGTGAAACAGTCTTTCGACCCCGGCAACTTTTTCAATCCCGGCATCATGGTGAAGGGTTGATCCATGCAGACGCATTTCACGCCGGAGCAATTGCAGGACCCCGTCACCGCCGATGCCAACAGCATCCTGCGCGCCTGCGTGCATTGCGGCTTCTGCACCGCCACCTGCCCCACTTATGTGCTGCTCGGCGATGAACTCGACAGTCCGCGGGGCCGCATCTACCTCATCAAGCAGATGCTGGAGGAAGACCGCCCCGCGACCGATAGCGACGTCCGCCACATCGACCGCTGCCTCTCCTGCCTCGCCTGCATGACCACCTGCCCCTCGGGCGTGAACTACATGCACCTCGTCGATACCGCGCGCGTGCACATCGAGAAGACCTACACACGTCCGCCAGGCGAAACCCTGTTGCGCAACCTGCTCGCCTTCGTCATGCCGCGCCCGGCCCTGTTCCGCTATGCCATGGCGGCGGCAACGCTGGCGAAACCGTTGGCGCCGCTTCTCCGGTCGCTGGGGCTGACGCGCATGGCAGCGGGCCTCTCGCTGGTCCCGGCAAACCTTCCCAACGAGCATGTGGGACGGCCCGGCATCTATCCGGCGCAAGCTGCGCGCAAGGGCAAGGTGGCGCTGCTGCGCGGCTGCGTGCAACCAGTCGTCGATCCCGCCATCAATGCCGCCACCATCCGGCTTCTGAACCGCCTCGGATACGACGTCACGGTGAGCGGTGGCGAAAGCTGCTGTGGATCCCTGACCCATCACATGGGCAAGGACGATGACGCGCTGGCCCGCGCCCGCCGCATGATTGATCAGTGGACGGATGAAAATCCCGGCCACATCGTCATCACGGCATCCGGTTGCGGAACCACCGTCAAGGATTACGGCCACATGCTGCGCCTCGACCCGCATTACGCGGCCAAGGCAGCGGCGGTGTCGGCCAAGGCCTGCGACGTGAGCGAACTCCTGTCCCGACTTGACCTGCCGGAAGCAAAGGGTGGCCTCCGCGTCGCCTATCATTCCGCCTGCTCCCTGCAGCATGGCCAGAAGATCACGCAAGTCCCGCAAGCCCTGTTGCGCCGCGCCGGCTTCGACGTGGCGGAGATTCCCGAGGGCCACCTCTGCTGCGGGTCGGCAGGCACCTACAACATTCTCCAGCCCGCCATTTCCGCCCAACTGCGGGCGCGCAAGCTGGCCAACATCGCCACCACCGCCCCAGCCGTCATCGCCACGGGGAATATCGGCTGCATCACGCAACTTGGTCTTGGCGCGGAAGTTCCTGTAGTGCACACCGTGGAACTGCTGGACTGGGCCTATGGCGGGCCACGGCCCGCCAAACTGGATCGGGTGGACAACGATGCACATTGAAAAGCATGGACTGAAGGTTGCGCCGCTGCTGGCGGATTTCGTGGAGAACGAAGTGCTGCCGGGAACGGGACTGGAAGCCGCCGCGTTCTGGGGCGGTTTTTCGGCGCTGGTCCATGACCTCGCACCCCGCAACCGCGCCCTGCTGGCCACCCGCGACAGCCTGCAGGCCCGCATCGACACCTGGCATCGCCAGAACCAGGGCGCCAGCATCGCCGCCCAGAAATCCTTCCTCGAAGAGATCGGCTACCTGCTGCCCGAAGGACCGGATTTCCAGATCGAGACGAAGAATGTCGACGCGGAGATCGCCACCATTGCAGGCCCGCAGCTGGTGGTGCCCATCACCAATGCCCGCTACGCGCTGAACGCCGCGAACGCCCGCTGGGGATCGCTCTATGATTGCCTCTACGGCACGGACGCCATGGGAAGCCCGCCGCCGCCCGGTGGTTATGAGCGGGGCCGGGGCGCGCGCGTTGTGGCACGGGTGCGTGTGTTCCTCGACGAGGCCTTCCCCATTGCGGGCACAAGCCATGCCGACGTGCGCCGCTATCACGTGAAGGACGGTGCGTTGCTGGTGGATGACCAGCCTCTGCTGCAGCCGGAAAAGTTCGTCGGCTACCGCGGAAACCCGAAGGCACCCGACTCGGTTCTTCTCCGCAACAACGGCCTCCATGTGGAACTGGTGTTCGACCGCGCCCATTTCATCGGCAGCAAGGACCAGGCACTTCTTGCCGATGTGGTAATCGAGAGCGCTCTTTCCGCCATCATGGATTGTGAGGATTCGGTTGCCTGCGTCGATGCCGAGGACAAGGTGCTCGCCTATTCCAACTGGCTTGGCCTGATGAGGGGCGACCTTGAAGCCCGGATGGACAAGGGCGGCAAGACTTTCATCCGCCGCCTCAATGCCGATCGCGAATTCACCGGCGCCCACGGCAAGCCCTTCACCGTGAAGGGCCGGGCCCTGCTCTGGGTGCGCAATGTCGGCCACCTCATGACGACACCCGCCATTCTCGACAAGGGCGGCGCGGAGATTCCCGAAGGCCTGATGGATGCCGTGCTGACCTGCACCATCGCGGTGCACGACCTGAAGAAGAAGGACGGCACGCGCAATTCGTTGCACGGTTCCATCTATGTGGTGAAGCCCAAGATGCACGGGCCCGAGGAAGTGGCCTTCACCAACGACATCTTCACCCGCGTGGAGAAGCTGCTGGGGCTGCCCGCAGACACCGTGAAGATCGGCATCATGGACGAGGAGCGCCGCACCACCGTCAACCTCAAGGAATGCATCCGCGCCGCCAGAAGACGCGTGGTGTTCATCAACACCGGCTTCCTCGACCGTACCGGCGACGAAATCCACACCTCCATGGAAGCGGGCCCCTTCAGCCGCAAGGACTTCATCAAGCGCAAGGGCTGGATCACGGCTTACGAGAATCTCAACGTGGATATCGGGCTCGAATGCGGCCTGTCCGGCAAGGCCCAGATCGGCAAGGGCATGTGGGCCGCTCCCGACCTGATGGCCGCGATGCTGGAGCAGAAGGTGGATCACCCCAAGGCCGGCGCCAACTGCGCCTGGGTGCCGTCTCCCACGGCCGCCACGCTGCACGCGCTGCACTATCACCGCATCGATGTCTTCGCCGTACAGAAGAAGCTCGCCGCCGGGGGCCGCCGTGCCCATGTGGAGGCGCTGCTGGATATTCCCGTCGCCAGCTTCCGCATGTGGGGCGAGGCGCAGATACTTCGCGAGATCGAGAACAATGCGCAAGGCATCCTCGGCTACGTCGTGCGCTGGATCGACCAGGGCATCGGCTGCTCCAAGGTGCCGGACATCAACAATGTCGGACTGATGGAAGACCGCGCCACGCTGCGCATTTCCTCACAGCATATTGCCAACTGGCTGCATCATGGCATCTGCACAAAGGCGCAGGCGATGGATGTGATGAAGCGCATGGCCGCTGTGGTGGACAAGCAGAACGCCGGAGATTCCGCCTACAAGCCCATGGCGCCGGATTTCGAGTTGTCGACCGCTTTCCAGGCCGCCTGTGACCTCGTGTTCAAGGGCCGCGAGCAACCCAACGGATACACCGAACCCCTCCTCCACGCCGCCCGCCTGAAGGTGAAGGCGCGCAACTAGACCTCGCAACCCGTGCGAGCGCCGGCGGACAGCTGCGGTTGGCGCAGTTTTTCTTGCAGGCCCGCGAGTCGTCTCGGTATGGTGCACGACACGGGGGGACTGCACGGAATAACCCACAAGCACCGGGGGCGCTGAGGGAGATTGCAATGGCCGCAGTGGGGCGAATGGCGCTGGTGCTGGGACTTGTCCTCGCGCCGCTGGGTGGAGCGCCAAGCTGGAGCGACGATGTTTTTGACCAGCCCGGGGTGAGCGTGGGGATGGCCTTTGCCTTCGGAGGATCGAGTCCTTCATCCGCCGATGTCGGATTGACCGCCAAGATCATTTCAAACCGCCACGAGAACAATCCTGTGCTCGGTGCGGGCGTGACCTTCTATCCCTGGGCCGAACAGAAGTTCGGCGTAGACGTGGGCGCCGGCTACAACTTCACCCATGTGACGCCAATGCTGAGCTATGATTTCCTGCAGAAGAAAGTGCAGCTGAGCACTGGTTGGTCCAACACCAAGCAGAGCCGGAAACCTGCCCCCGGCCCCCAGGCGTGCGTGACCAACAGTGAATGCAGTGGCGGGGAGATTTGCCTCTCGGGCATTTGTACTCTGCTGCCATAAGTCCCGCCTCAATCCGGGCCCCCACCCCTTGACCGGCTCTGCCGGGAAGGTGCGCGAAGGGCGGAGGGGACTGAGAGCGGTCTGATCATCAGCCGCAGCAACCCGTCAGTCACGGAGTGACAGCCCCCCAACCGCGTTGGGGGAAAGGTGGAAGACGCCGTTGAAAGAGGTTCAGGCGACCGCAAGTTCGCCCCGTTCGGCGAGCCGGGCGTTTTCCTTCATCTGCTCGGTTGCTGCTTCTTCGCGCCGCTTCATGAATTCATAGATGATTGCACCAACAAGCGAGAGCGAGATGATGATCACCGCCAGCGCCGAAAGTGCGGGCGTCGTGCCCTGCCGCACCTGCCCTGCAAGCACTGTCACCAGCGTCTTGTCGGCGAGGATGGAAAAGGTCGTGGTGTTGAAGTTCTCGAACGATGACAGGAAGGCGATGACGCCCGCCGAAACGAGCGCCGGTTTCAGGAACGGCAGCAGCACATGCCAGAACACCTGCGGATAAGAGGCGCCGAGGTCGAGTGCGGCTTCTTCCTGCGAACGGTCGAAACGCGCCAGCCGCGCCATGATGATGAGCAGGCAATAGGCCGAGACGAAGCTCGCCTGTCCGAAGATCGTGAGGATGATGCCCTTGTAGAACAGCGCCTTGGTCACCGCCGTGAGCCCCATCATGTCTTTCCAGAAGATCACGGTGGAAATGCCGATGATGACGCCGGGCGTGAGCATGGGCGAAATGGTGATGAGATAGAACAGTCCGCGGGCGCGATGGTAGATCTGGTTCATCAGGATCGCCGCGGCGAGCCCGACCGGTACCGAAAGCGCCGTGACACCGACGCCGATGATGATGGAGTTCAGCAGTCCCTCCATCATCTGGCGGTCATGCACCAGCTTGCCGAACCATTCCGTGGTGAAGCCCTCGAAGGGGATGGCCTGCGGATAGGACGAGGTGTTGAAGGCCGTGACCGACATGAAGATGAGCGGCCCGAAGAGGTAGAGGAAGAACAACGCGGTGTAGAAGACCATCATGGCCTTGCGCAGCGTGGAGGATGTCATCGGATCGCCTCCCCGAGCTTCACCTTGAAGAGGCGCAGCATGATCATCACCAGCGTGATACAGGCCGCCAGCAGGATGAAGGCGTAGGCCGAGCCACGCGGCCAGTTGAAGGTCTGGAAGAAGAAGTCATAGACCTTGAGGGTGAACCACTGCGTGCGTGGGCCCCCGAGGAACAGCGGTGCCGCAAGCGAGCCCGCCGCAAGCATGAACACCATGGTGCAGCCAGACGCGATGCCGGGCTTGGCGTAGGGGATCACCACGTCGCGATGGATTTTCCAGAAGGGCGCACCGAGATCGCGTGCCGCCTCGATCTGGTTCTTGTCCAGGCTTTCGATGGCATTGTAGAGCGGGAAGATCATGACCAGCAGGTAGGCATAGGACAGGCCCACGTAGAGGCCTGTGTTGTTGCCGAGGAAATCGATGGGCTCGCTGGTGAGGCCTGATCCCATGAGGGCAAGATTCAGCGGCCCCTTGGCGGCGAGAATGACGCGCACCGCGAAGGCGCGCAGGATTTCGTTGACCCAGTAGGGCACGATGAGCGCCATCATCAGGAGGCGCACCTTCTGCGCCCCGCCCGTCTGCGCCATGTAGAATGCCAGCGGATAGCAGATCACCAGGTTGATGAAAGTGACCAGCGCCGAAATGAGAATCGAGATCCAGAAGGCGTTGATGTGCGGCCAGTTCACTTCGTCGCTTGTGGGATCGATGATGAAGGACTTGTATTGCGCAACCGTCAGGAAATCCTTGGGCCCGCCGCGCTGCAGAACCGGCAACTGCGGATGGAAGCTTTCCACCACCATGTAGAGATAGGGCAGCGTCACGAGGAACAACGTCCAGAACACGACGAGCACAACGAAGGCGGTGCCGAGCATGACGCCGTTGCGTTCGAAATAGCCCTTGTGCGTCGGGTCGTGGAAGTGACGCTCCTCCCAGCGCGCCATCAGCCAGAAGGCGGCGATGACGATGACGGGGATGATGAAAACGAAACCGCGGCTGCCCATGGCGGTTACTCGCGCGCCATCTTGCCCTCGGGCAGGGCAAGGCCGTGGATGGGTTCGTAATGCACCGCCGCTGTGCTGCCCTGAGCCGGGATTTTCGCCCCGCTGTGGCGCGCCACTGTCATCATGATGTCCTTCTTCGCGGGACCCTTCAGGAACAGATGAGTCATGTTGCCTTCGAAGGCGACGCTCAGCACCGGGCTGGCGAAACTCGTGTCTGCCGTCGACTTGCCGGGCCGCAAGGCTTCCGGCCGCACGAAGAGAATGGCCTTGTCGCCCTTCTTCAGGCCTTTGGGATTGCGCCCGCGCAACGGCCCGAAGGCCGTTTCGATCATGGCGCCGCTGGCATCCGCCGCCACCACTGTTCCGGGGAAGGCATTGTTCTCGCCCACGAAGGACGCGACAAACGGCGTCGAGGGATCATCATAGACGGTCTTGCCGTCAGTCACCTGCTCGATCACGCCGTCGCTCATGACGGCGATGCGGTCCGACATGGTGAGTGCTTCGCCCTGGTCATGGGTGATGTAGATGAAGGTGATGCCGACCTGCTGCTGGATGGCGCGCAACTCGGTGCGCATGTGCTGGCGGAGCTTGAGATCGAGCGCCGAGAGCGGCTCGTCGAGGAGCAGCACCTTGGGCTGCACCGCCAGCGCGCGCGCGATGGCGACGCGCTGCTTCTGGCCGCCCGACAATTCGCTGACCAGCTTCTGGCCCTGCCCCTGCAGCGCGATCATGTGCAGGAGTTCATCCGCCTTCTTCATGCGCTCGGCCTTGGACATGCCGCGCACGCGAAGGCCGTAGGCGATGTTGTCGGCAACCGTCATGAGCGGGAACAGCGCCAGGTTCTGGAAGATGAGGGCCGTTGGCCGCTTGTTGGGGCCGATCCCTTCCATGTCCTGCCCGCCGATCCGCACGCGGCCACCGGTGGGATCGAGGAAGCCAGACACGGTGCGCAGGATGGTGGTCTTGCCGCAGCCCGACGGCCCAAGGAACGAGAAGAACTCACCGCCCTTGATATCGAGCGTGGCATCATTCACCGCCGTGAAATTTCCAAACTTCACGGTGACGTGGTCAAGCTCGACGCCTGCACTCATAAAGATTCCCCTGCGCGTTTATTTTTCGCTTTGGAATGCACTTTCCACGGAACGTGGCGAAAGATCAAGACAATCCACCGGACCACTTTGCGCCAACAAAAAAGCCAGCCCCCGGAGGGACTGGCTCGATGTGAGCAGGCTTGGCCCGGATCAGGCGGCCTTGAACTTGTCCGTGTACTGGCTGCGGATTTCCGCATACCACGACGGCTCAGCCGGCCACGGCCAGAGGTTCTTCAAGGCGTCGCCCGGATAGGCTTCCTGGAAGTTCTTCTTGAACGCGTCCGACGTCTTGGCATCGGCGCCCTGGATGACCGGGTTGTAGTTCGAACCGTCCGACACCATGGCCGAGACTTCCGGCGTGTGCAGGTAGTTGAGGAACTCGTAGACCTGGTCGACGTTCTTGGCAGCCTTCGTCATGGTGATGCCGTCGATCCACACGATGGCGCCTTCCTTCGGAGCCTGGTAGCTCACGGGCTTGCCTTCCTTCTTGAGGGTCAGCGGCGGGCCGTCCCACGTCTGGCCGAGCCACACGTCGTTTTCCATGAGGCCCGACTTGGTATTGTCGGCGGAATCCCAGAACTGCTTCACCCAGCTCTTGTGCTCGATGGCGAAGGCAAGGATCGGGTCCCAAGCCTTCTTGAAGCTGTCTTCGTCCTTGTAGCCGTCCAGCATGCGGTTGGTCGCCATCTTGCCTTCGGCATCCCACCACAAGCCGATGGTCAGCAGGAAGGAATGGCCGCGGCCCTGGGTGTGACCCTTCACGTCGTCTGCCCACAGCGAGCCATAGGAAAGCTTGCTCAGGTCGCCCTTGTAGAGATCAGTGCGGAAGGACAGGGCTTCAGAACCCCAGCAGTGCGGCAAATGATGCAGGCCGTCTTCCCACTTCCACAGGTCTTCCGAAGCCTTCATCATGGACGGCAGGATGGCGCCCGTGTTCTTCAGCTTGTTCATGTCATAGGCTGCGGTGACGTCGATGTCCTTGAACTGCGGGGCGCGGTTCACGGTGGGCTGGCAGAGGTCGAAGCCTTCGCCGCCGGTGGCCTGCAGCTTGTTGATCTGTTCTTCGTTCTGCGAGAACGGCGTCTGGTTCACCTTGATGCCGCTGGCCTTCTCGAAGTTCGGGATGACGTCCCCGGGGAATTCGTCCGACCACATCAGGAGATTGAGTTCGCCCGACGACGACAGCGCATTCTGCGACAGCAAGGGCGCAGCGAAGCCCATTGCGCCCGTGGCAGCAGCAGCCTTCATCACCGTACGGCGCGAAAGCTGGGCAGCCTTCAGCAGCTCCATCGTGGATTTGGATTTGCTCATGTTTGTTCCTCCAAACTGGGATTGGCCCAATGCCAATCGTAAACTCCCATAGGTCCGGTTAACCCGGTTTCTGGCTGAGTTATTCACACACTATGACGCCGATGTGACGTTCCGGCAATGGGGTCGTTTTCACTGGCCCCAGCCCCTGACCCAGGTTGGCCCAAGGGCATTCCCCCCGGTGTGGCGAGGGGCATCCGGACGGCCTTGTCCAACGGGCGCTAGGACTTGTTCTTGAAATAGACGTCCAGGAACACGGCCAGCAGCAGGACCGCGCCCTTGATGACGAACTGCCAGTCGATGCCGATGCCCATGATCGACATGCCGTTGTTCATGACGCCGATGATGAAGGCCCCGATGACGGCGCCCACGATCTTGCCGACGCCGCCCGTCACCGCCGCCCCGCCGATGAAGCAGGCCGCGATCACTTCCAGTTCGAAGCCCGCCCCCGCCTTCGGTGTCGCCACGTTGAGGCGGGCCGCGAAGATGAGGCCGCCCAGGCCAGCCAGCGCCCCCATGACGACAAAGATCAGGAAGGTCAGCTTCTCGGTATTGATGCCGGAGAGCTTGGTCGCCTTTTCATTGCCACCCATGGCATAGATGCGCCGCCCGAAGGTTGTCCGCGTGGTGATGAACACGAACAGCGCGATGAGCGCGAACATGACGATCAGCACGTTGGGCAGGCCCTTGTACTGCGCCATGAGGAAGGTGAAGCCCAGAAGCGCCACGGCGATGAGCAGGTTGCGGCCGAGGAAGATGACATCCGGTTCCTCGGCAACGCCATGCGCCTGCTGGCTGCGCCGCTCCTTCACGTTGAAATAGATGATCAGCGCCGTCACGGCCGCACCGATCAGCAGCGCCACGAAATTGAACGGGCCGCCCGCGAAAGTCAGCGCCAGGCCGTCCGGCACGAAGCCGGACGAGAGCAACTGGAACTCCTTGGGAAACGGACCGACCGAAGCGCCGCCCAGCACCGTGAGCGCGAGGCCCTTGAAGATCAGCATGCCGGCAAGCGTCACGATGAAGGCCGGTATCTTGTAGTAGGCGACGAAATACCCCTGCGTTCCGCCGATCAACGCGCCGAGCGCGATGCAGGCGATCGAGGTGGAGAATGGATCGAGTTTCCAGTTGACCATCATCACCGCCGCGACGGCGCCGATGAATCCCGAGACGGACCCCACCGACAGGTCGATATGCCCCGCCACGATGATCAGCAGCATGCCCAGCGCCATGATGACGATGTAGCTGTTCTGCAGGATGAGGTTCGTCATGTTCACCGGCTTGAACAACGTGCCGTTGGTGGTGAACTGGAAGAAGATCATGATGGCGAGCAGCGACAGCAGCAAGGCATAGTCGCGGATGTTGGCCTTCACGAAGCGCAGGAGATCCGGCTTGGGCAGGGCGGGGGTGGCGGCGTCGCTCATTGTGAAGTGTCCCATGATTTCATGATGGCCCGCATGATCTTTTCCTGGCTGGCGTCCCTGGCAGGCATTTCGGCAACAAATCGGCCTTCGTTCATGACGTAGATGCGGTCCGAGATGCCGAGCAGTTCCGGCATTTCAGAGGAGATCACGATCACCGCCTTGCCGCTTTCGGCGAGCTGGTTGATGATTTCGTAGATTTCATACTTGGCGCCGACGTCGATGCCGCGCGTCGGCTCGTCGAGGATCAGGACCTCGGGCCCCGAGAACAGCCACTTCGACAGCACCACCTTCTGCTGGTTGCCGCCCGAGAGGTTGACTGTCGTCTGGAACACGCCGGAACAACGGATGCCCAGGTCCTTGCGGTACTTGTTGGCTACCGAAAGCTCGTGCAGGTCGTTGATGACGCCGCGGCTCGACACGCCTTCGAGATTGGCCAGCGTGACGTTGTGCTTGATGTGGTCGATGAGCACGAGGCCATAGGTCTTTCGGTCCTCGGTGGCATAGGCGAGGCCCGCGTCCATGGCGCGGGGGATCGTCGAGACATCGATGGGCTTTCCGTGCAGCTTCACCTCGCCGGTGATCTTCTGGCCATAGGCGCGGCCGAACACCGACATGGCAAGTTCCGTGCGCCCTGCCCCCATCAGCCCCGCGATGCCGACGACTTCGCCCGCCTTCACATGGAAGCTGACATTCTTGATCATCTGCCGGTCGGCATGAAGCGCGTGATAGACGCTCCAGTCGTTCACCTCGAAGATCGGATGGCCGATCTTGGCGTGACGCGGCGGGAAGCGGTCGGTGAGTTCACGGCCGACCATGGCTTTGATGATGCGGTCCTCGTCCACGGTGCCCGTGCGGGCATCCAGCGTGTCCACCGTCATGCCGTCGCGCAACACCGTGATGCGGTCCGCGACCTTGGTGACTTCATTCAGCTTGTGGGTGATGAGAATCGAGGAAATGCCCTGCGCCCGGAAACCCTTGAGCAATTCGAGGAGCGCGTTGGAATCGGTCTCGTTGAGACTGGACGTGGGTTCGTCCAGGATCAGCAGCTTCACCTTCTTGTTCAGCGCCTTGGCAATCTCGACGAGTTGCTGCTTGCCGGTGCCGATGTTGGTGATGAGCGTGTTGGGATGTTCCTTCAGCCCGACCTTGTCGAGGAGTTCGCGCGTGCGGGCAAAGGCTTCATACCAGTTGATGACGCCGCGTGTCGCCGGCTCATGACCGAGGAAGATGTTTTCCGCAATCGAAAGGAGCGGCACCAGCGCCAGCTCCTGATGGATGATGATGATGCCGGTGTTCTCGCTGTCGGCAATGGTGTGGAAGCGCCGCTCGGCGCCTTCGAACTGGATGGCGCCCTCATAGCTGCCCGCCGGATAGACACCCGACAGCACCTTCATCAGCGTCGACTTGCCGGCCCCGTTCTCGCCCACCACGGCATGGATTTCCCCCGGCATGACCGAGAGATTGACGTTCGTCAGCGCTTTCACGCCGGGAAACGTCTTGGTGATGTCCTTCATTTCAAGGATCGGCTGCATGCCCATCCCGGTCCTCCCACCCCTGCAGCGCGTCCGGCCATCCGGCGGACCAGCTTTGCGCCGCATCTTGCGCTGTTTGCATCTTGCGTGCTTCGCGCAACGCTACACATGAAAAGGCGGGCCCCGCAAGTGAACTTGCAGGGCCCGCTTCCATGACGTCTTACTTCAGGTCGTCGGCCTTGATGTAGCCCGAGTCGACGAGGAGCTTCTGGATGTCGTCCTTGCCCACGTCATGCGGCGTGAGGAGATAGGACGGTACAACCTTGACTTCGTTGTTGTAGGTCTTGGTGTCGTTGATTTCGGGTTCCTTGCCCTGCAGCACGGAGTCCACCATCTTGGCCGTGACCTTGGCGAGTTCGCGCGTGTCCTTGAACACGGTCGAATACTGTTCGCCGGCCATCATGCCCTTGACCGACGGCACTTCGGCGTCCTGGCCGGTGACGATCGGCATTTCGGCGCCCGGTGCATAACCCACGCCCTTGAGCGACGAGATGATGCCGCGCGACAGGCCGTCATAAGGGGCGAGAACACCGTGGACCTTCTTGTCGGTGTAGTTGGCCGACAGCAGGTTATCCATGCGGGCCTGCGCCACGGCGCCGTCCCAGCGCAGCGTGCCGACCTTGTCCATGCCCATCTGGCCCGACGGGATGACGATGTCACCCGAGTCGATCAGCGGCTTCAGCACCGACATGGCGCCGTCGTAGAAGTAGAAGGCGTTGGTGTCGTCCGGCGAACCGCCGAACAGCTCGACGTTCCACGGCTTCACGCTCGGGAAGCGCTCCTTGAGGCCCTTCACCAGCGAGTTGGCCTGCAGCACGCCCACGCCGAAGTTGTCGAACGTGGTGTAGTAGTCAACGTCGCCCGTCTTGGTGATCAGGCGGTCATAGGCGAACACCTTGGCGCCGGCTTCGTGGGCCTTCTTGAGGATGTCCGAGAGCGTGGAGCCGTCGATCGCGGCAATGATCAGGACCTTGGCGCCCTTGGTGACCATGTTCTCGATCTGGGCGAGCTGGTTGGGAATGTCATCTTCACCATACTGGAGATCGGTGTCGTAGCCGAGCGCGGTGAATTCCTTCACCATGGATTCACCGTCGGAAATCCAGCGCGTCGACGACTTCGTCGGCATGGAGATGCCGATCAGGCCCTTGCCTTCGGCCAATGCCGGGCCAGCCGCGGCGATGACGGCAGCGGCAACGGTTGCCATCATGAAATGTCTGCGGTTTGTCACGAGTAGTCCTCCCTGAAAGAGCCGCTGTGCCTGGCCCTATGCCGGGCTTGCGCGGTTCTTGAGGCCGGACCTTAGTGGCACGTCAAAAACTGATCAAGAATTTTGTATGACAAATAGCCCGTCCCTTGTATGACAATTGCGAAGGGACAATTGCGGCAGCGCAACATGAGCGGCAGAGGCAAGACCAGGTCCAGCGGCAACGTTCACGCCAAGATCGAACGCGCCATCGGCGAGCGCATCCTCAGTGGCGAGTTCACGCCGGGCGCACTCCTGCCCAACGAGGCGGAGTGGGGACGGACCTATGACGCCAGCCGCACCGCCGTGCGCGAAGCCATCAAGAGCCTCACCGCCAAGGGCCTGATCCAGTCCCGCCCCAAGATCGGCTCGCGCGTGGAGCCCCGGACCCGCTGGAACATGTTGGACCGCGACGTGCTGGCCTGGCACCGCGCCGCCATGGACCGCAAGGCCTTCCTCGCCTCCACCCAGGAAGCCCGCCGTCTCGTCGAGCCCGGCATCGCCGAACTCGCCGCGCGCAAGCACACGCCCCTGCAACTGGAGCGCCTCGCCGCGGCCTGCCACGGCATGGCGACGGCGAGTGAAGCCCAGGCGATGGTGGCCGCCGACGTGGAATTCCACGAGGCCCTGCTGGCCTGCGCCAACAACGAACTTCTGGTGCCCTTCTCCATCATCATCGAACAGGCGCTGACCAACCTGTTCGATTACACCACCCGCAAGAACCCCCATTTCAACCGCGCCCTGAAACTGCACCAGAACATCGTCCGCGCCGTGACCGCCGCTGACGGCCCCGCCGCCCGCAAGGCCATGCTGGACCTGCTGGCCGACACCGACACCATCATCAAGGTCTATCCCGCCCCCCGGAAAAAGCGTTAACGGGTTGCACAACCGCAGGGGTGACGGGGCTTGGCTGTTCTGCTATCTCGCAGCCGCGAAACAGCGGGAAAAGCCATGCGCACAGCCACCATCAGCCGCAAGACAACCGAAACCGGCATCACCTGCACGGTCAACCTGGACGGCACCGGCACCTATGACGTGAAGACGGGCGTCGGCTTCTTCGACCACATGATGGAGCAACTGGCCCGCCATTCTCTCATGGACATCACCCTCAAGGCCACGGGCGACCTGCACATTGACGCCCACCACACGGTGGAGGATTCGGGCATTGCCCTGGGCCAGGCCGTGGCCAAGGCCCTGGGCGACCGCAAGGGCATCCGCCGCTACGCCTCCTGCGACCTGCCCATGGACGAAACCCTGACCCGCGTCGCCATCGACGTCTCGGGCCGTCCCTTCCTCGTCTTCAATTGCGAGTATCCGCGCGACAAGATCGGCGACTTCGACACAGAACTGGTGCGCGAATGGTTCCAGGCCTTTGCCATGAACGCAGGCATCACGCTGCACCTCGAGAACACTGCGGGCGGCAACGCCCACCACATCGCCGAGTCCAGCTTCAAGGCGCTGGCGCGCTCGCTCCGCGACGCCCTTGAAATCGATCCGCGCCAGAAGGATCGCATTCCCTCCACCAAGGGGTCGCTCGCCGGATGATGAAGACCGTCATCATCGACTACGGCTCCGGCAACCTCCACTCGGCCCTCAAGGCCTTCGAGCGCGCCGCGGCGGACAACGGCATCAAGGGCAAGATCATCGTCAGCAACAAGGCCGACGAGGTGGCGACCGCCGACCGCATCGTGCTGCCGGGCGTCGGTGCCTTCAAGGATTGCCGCGACGGCCTGAATGCCGTGGAGGGCATGCGCGAGGTTCTGCAACAGCAGGTGATCGCGCGCGGCCGCCCATTCCTCGGCATTTGCGTCGGCATGCAGTTGATGGCCACGCGCGGGCTGGAACACCAGACGACGCAAGGCCTGGGATGGGTGGCGGGCGACGTGGTGCGCATCACCCCCGATGACCCCGCCCTGAAGATCCCGCACATGGGCTGGAACACGCTGAAGCTCCACTCCGGCCATCCCGTGATGCAGGACATCGCCACGGGCGAAAGTGGCCTGCACGCCTATTTCGTACACTCCTATCACCTCCAGCCAACGCTGCCGGAAGACCTGATCGCCACGACCGATTACGGCGGCGCCGTCACCGCGATCGTCGGCTATGAAAATCTGGTGGGCACGCAATTCCATCCCGAGAAGAGCCAGGAACTGGGCCTCCGCCTCATCGCCAATTTCCTGCGCTGGAAGCCCTGATGATCCTCTTTCCCGCCATCGACCTGAAGGACGGCAAGTGCGTGCGCCTGAAGCTGGGCGACATGAACCAGGCCACCATCTACAACGAGGATCCCGCCGCGCAGGCACGCGACTTCGAGCAGCAGGGATTCCGCTGGCTGCATGTGGTCGATCTCAACGGTGCCTTCGCCGGACAATCGGTGAATGGTGCCGCAGTGGAAGCGATCATCAAGGCGACGAAAAATCCTGTGCAACTGGGTGGCGGCATCCGTACGCTGGCCCACATCGAAAGCTGGTTGTCGAAAGGGCTTGCCCGCGTCATCCTCGGCACCATCGCCGTACGTGATCCGGCCTTGGTGAAGGAAGCCTGCCGCCTTTTCCCCGGCAAGGTTGCCGTCGGCATTGATGCCAAGGGCGGCAAGGTGGCGGTCGAAGGCTGGGCCGAGGCCTCCTCGCTCGGCGTCATCGAAATGGCGCGGACCTTCGAAGGCGCGGGCGTCGCCGCCATCATCTACACCGACATCGACCGCGACGGCGTGCTCACCGGCATCAACTGGGATGCTACCATCGCGCTCTCCAATGCCGTCTCCATTCCGGTGATTGCCTCGGGCGGGCTTGCCTCGCTCGCCGACATTCGCCGCATGGTGCAACCTGACGCCTGCAATCTCGCAGGCGCCATCACCGGCCGCGCCCTCTACGACGGACGCATCAATGCAGGCGAAGCCCTGAAACTCATCGCGGAGGCCACATGACAAAAGTGATGCTCATCACCGGCGGCAGCCGTGGCATCGGGGCGGCGACGGCGCGCATGGCGGCAAGCCGCGGCTACCGTGTGGTCGTGAATTATGTCGCCGACCGCGCCGCAGCCGAAGCCCTGTGCGAGGACATCCGCAGCGATGGCGGCATGGCGCTGGCCTTCCAGGGCGACATGGCAAAGCTCGGCGACATCGAGCGCCTGTTCCGCCAAACAATCCTCAGCTTCGGTGCCATTGATGTCGTCGTGAACAATGCCGGCATCACTGGCAAGTCGAGCCGCCTCGATCAGGCCGACCCGCAGGTGATCGCCGATACCATCGCCATCAACACCACGGGCGCCATCTACGTGGCGCGCGAGGCGGTGAAACACCTTTCGACGCGAAACGGCGGCAAGGGCGGCGTCATCGTCAACATTTCCTCCGCCGCCGCCCTGCTGGGCAGCCCCGGTGAATATGTCTGGTATGCCGCCAGCAAGGGCGCCATCGATTCCCTGACGACCGGCCTCGCCAAGGAAGTGGCGATGGAGGGCGTGCGGGTCGTCTCCGTGACGCCGGGCATGACCGAAACCGAAATCCATGAGCGCTCCACCGGCGATGCCGCCCGTGTCGAACGCATCCGCCCCGGCATTCCCATGCAGCGCATTGGCAAGGCGGAGGAAATGGCGGAAGCCATTCTCTTCCTCGCCAGCGATGCCGCAAGCTACATCACGGGCACGACATTGCGCGTGGCGGGAGGCCGCTGATGCTGAAGATGCGTGTCATCCCCTGCCTCGATGTGAAGGACGGGCGCGTCGTCAAGGGCGTGAACTTCGTGAACCTCGTCGATGCCGGCGATCCCGTGGAAGCAGCCAAGGCCTATGACAAGGCCGGCGCCGATGAACTCTGCTTCCTCGATATCACGGCCACCCACGAAGGCCGCGGCATCATGCTCGACGTGGTGACACGCACCGCCGAAGCCTGCTTCATGCCGCTCACCGTGGGTGGCGGCGTGCGCACACTCGAAGATATTCGCGCCCTTTTGCTGGCGGGCGCGGACAAGGTCTCGATCAATTCCGCCGCCGTCGCCAACCGTCAATTCGTCAAGGACGCGGCCGGGAAGTTCGGCAGCCAGTGCATTGTCGTCGCCATCGACGCCAAGGAAGTCTCGCCCGGAAAATACGAAATCTTCACCCATGGCGGGCGCAAGGAAACCGGCATCGACGCCGTGCAATTCGCCCGCGAGGTGGAAGCACTTGGAGCAGGCGAAATCCTGCTCACCTCCATGGACCGCGACGGCACCGGCAAGGGCTTCAACCTCGCCCTTACCCGCGCCATCGCCGATGCTGTGACCATCCCCGTGATCGCCTCGGGTGGTGTAGGCACGCTCGACCACTTGGCCGAAGGTATAACGGAAGGCCACGCCACGGCGGTGCTCGCCGCCTCGATTTTCCACTTCGGAACCTTTACGATTGCCCAGGCAAAGGAAGCCATGGCGAAGGCGGGGATACCCGTCCGCATGGCAGCGGGTTCGTGATGACAACATTCAGCCAGCTGGAAATTCTCGCCAAGGAGATTGAGGCCAAGGCCTTCTCTTCCCCCGACTCTTCCTATACCGCGAAGCTGCTCTCCAGGGGCGTGGACAAATGCGCCAAGAAACTGGGCGAGGAAGCGGTGGAACTGGTGATCGCCGCCGTTGAGAAGAACAAGGCCGAGGTCACGAAAGAAGCCGCCGATGTTCTCTATCACCTGCTGGTGCTGCTGCAGGCCGCCGGCGTGTCGCCATCGGCCGTGATGGACGAGTTGAAGCGTCGCGAAGGCACCTCGGGCCTCGCGGAAAAGGCAAGCCGCCCGCATGATTGACCTCGCCGAGGACTTCGCCCGCGAAGTCTCTCCTTTCCGCCGCTTCTCGCGCAGCGAATGGGCCGAACTCCGCGCCGACACGCCCATGACGCTGACCAGCGCCGACCTCGACGAGGTGCGCTCGCTCAACGACAAGATCGACCTTGCGGAAGTGGAGGCAGTGTATCTGCCGCTGTCGCGCCTGCTCAATCTTTATGTGCAGGCCAGCCAGAAGCTGTTCCACGCCTCCAACCAGTTCCTCCACATCCGCGATCTGAAGGTGCCCTATGTGATCGGCATCGCGGGCAGCGTCTCCAGCGGCAAGAGCACCACGGCGCGCATCCTCCGCCGGCTGTTGTCGCGCTGGCCGTCGCATCCGAAGGTGGACCTTGTCACCACTGATGGTTTCCTCCTGCCCAACGCCGTGCTCGACCGTGAGGGCCTGATGCAGCGCAAGGGCTTCCCCGAGTCCTACGACCTCCAGCGCATCCTCCGCTTCATGTCCGACATCAAGTCCGGCGAGCGCGATGTGGAAGCGCCGGTCTATTCGCATCTCACCTATGACGTGATCCCCGGCCAGACGCAGGTGGTGGACCAGCCCGACATCCTCATCGTCGAAGGCATCAACGTGCTGCAGACGGGCCGCCCGCCCCGCGATGGCCGCGGCATTCCCAACACCTCCGACTTCTTCGATTTCTCGATCTTCATCGACGCCGAAGAATCCGACCTGAAGAGCTGGTACATCGAGCGCTTTTTCACCCTGCGGAGCGGCGCCTTCCAGAACCCCAGGTCCTACTTCCACCGCTACGCCAAGCTGAGCGACGACGAGGCGCGCGATACAGCAACGCGCATCTGGAACGCCATCAACCTGGTGAACCTGAAAGAAAACATCCTCCCCACCCGCCCCCGCGCCGACCTGGTGCTGCGCAAGGGCACCGACCACATGGTCCGGAGCGTCTTCCTGCGAAGGCTGTAGGGGAAGCTGTTCAACGTCAACCTGCTTGCTTTGCGTTCCGGGCGGGCGACATGCTAACCAAGGGAAAAACAGGGGCTCACGCACATCATGCCGATCGGAAAACCATCCTATTCCTACGAAGAAATTCTGGCCTGTGGGCGGGGCGAGTTGTTTGGCCCCGGCAACGCGCAGCTTCCGTTGCCGCCCATGCTGATGTTCGACCGCATCACCGAGATCAGCAAGGATGGCGGCTCGTCGGGGCTGGGCAAGGTCGTCGCCGAATTCGACATCAAGCCCGATCTCTGGTTCTTCCCCTGCCATTTCCAGGGCGACCCCGTGATGCCCGGCTGCCTCGGTCTCGATGCGCTGTGGCAGTTGACGGGCTTCTTCCTCGGCTGGCTGGGCGAACCCGGCAAGGGCCGTGCCCTCGGCGTGGGCGAAGTGAAGTTCACCGGCATGGTGACGCCCAAGGTCAAGACCGTGACCTATGAGGTCGATGTCACCCGCCTGATCCTCCGCAAGCTGAAGCTCGCCGTCGCCAACGGCGTGATGAAAGCCGATGGCGAACCCATCTATCAGGTGACCGACATGAAGGTCGGCCTGTTCCAGCCGGAAGCCAAGTAGGGGACGGCCCCTTTTAACGCATGGAATGGCCCGCGCCGTCCTGCTAGAAGACGGTGAAGACCGGTTCATTGTTCCACGGAGTGTGAAGAGAATGCGGCGAGTCGTCGTCACAGGCATGGGGATCATCTCCTCGATCGGCAACAATGTGCAGGAGGTGACTGCTTCCCTGCGTGAGGCCAAGTCGGGCATTGTCTCGGCCGACAAGTACAGGGAACTGGGGTTCCGCTGCCAGGTGCATGGTGCCCCCCATTACGATCTCGATACCGTGGACCGCCGCGCCCGCCGCTTCATGGGAGATGGCGGGGCCTGGAACTACGTGGCCATGCAACAGGCCATCGCCGATGCAGGCCTTGAAGAAAAAGACGTCAAGAACGAGCGCACCGGCATCATCATGGGTTCGGGCGGCCCCTCGACCAAGACAATTGTTGCCGCCGCCGACACCACCCGCGAGAAAGGCCCAAAGCGCGTCGGCCCCTTCGCCGTGCCGCCATCGATGTCCTCGGCCCACTCGGCCGTGCTGGCCACGCCGTTCGGCATTCGCGGCGTGAACTACACGATCTCCAGCGCCTGCGCCACGTCGGCCCACTGCATCGGCAATGCCGCCGAAATGATCCAGTGGAACAAGCAGGATGTGATGTTCGCCGGTGGCGGCGAGGAACTGGACTGGACTCTTTCGGTACTCTTCGACGCCATGGGCGCCATGTCGTCCAAATACAACGACCGGCCGGCCTCCGCCTCCCGCGCCTATGACAAGAACCGTGACGGCTTCGTGATCGCCGGCGGGGCTGGCGTCGTCGTTCTCGAAGAACTTGAGCACGCCAAGGCGCGTGGCGCCAAAATCTACGGCGAACTCGTGGGCTATGGCGCCACGAGCGACGGCTACGACATGGTCGCCCCCTCGGGCGAAGGTGCTGTACGCTGCATGCGCATGGCCATGAAGGACGTGAAGGGTGAGATCGACTACATCAACCCGCACGGCACCTCGACGCCCGTGGGCGATGCCAAGGAAATCGAAGCGATCCGCGAGGTTTTTGGCGCGAAGATTCCGCCGATTTCCTCTACCAAGTCGCTGACCGGCCATTCGCTCGGAGCAACCGGCGTGCAGGAGGCGATCTATTCCCTCCTCATGATGAAGAATGGCTTCCTCTGCGAGAGCGCCAACATCGAGGAACTCGACCCCGCATTCGAAGGTGTGCCCATCCTGCGCAAGCGGGTGGACAACGCCAAGGTCGATACCGTGATGTCGAACTCCTTCGGCTTCGGCGGCACCAATGCCACCCTCGTCTTCCAACGTTACAACGGATAAGCAGAACATGACCGACGGACTGATGAAGGGCCGCCGCGGCCTCGTAATGGGTGTGGCCAACGATCATTCGATCGCTTGGGGCATCGCCCAGAACCTGGCGAAGCATGGGGCGGAACTGGCCTTCACCTACCAGGGCGAGGCGTTCGGCAAGCGTCTGGCGCCGTTGGCGGAAAGCGTCGGTTCGAAGATCCTGATCAACTGCGACGTGGAAGACATTGCCTCCGTCGATGCCGCCTTCGCCGAACTGAAGAAGCAGTGGGGCAAGATCGACTTCCTCGTCCATTCCATCGGCTTCTCCGACAAGAACGAGTTGAAGGGCAAATACGCCGACACGACGCGCGCCAATTTCTCCCGCACAATGGTGATCTCGTGTTTCTCCTTCACGGAAATCGCCAAGCGCGCCGCCGAGATGATGCCCGACGGCGGCTCGATCCTCACCCTCACCTATGGCGGCTCACAGCGCGTGATGCCGAACTACAATGTGATGGGCGTGGCCAAGGCGGCGCTGGAAGCCAGCGTCCGCTATCTCGCCGCCGATTTTGGCCCGCAGGGAATTCGCGTGAATGCGATTTCCGCAGGCCCCATGCGCACCCTCGCAGGCGCCGGCGTGGGCGATGCCCGCGCCATGTTCAACTACCAGCATGCGCACGCGCCGCTCCGCCGCACGATCACGCTGGATGAAGTGGGCGGCTCGGCCGTCTACCTGCTCTCGCCGCTGTCCGGCGGTGTCACTGGCGAAATCCATTACGTGGATTCCGGTTACAACATCATCTCGATGCCGCGGCCTGAAGACCTCGCCAAGGTCTGATCACCAACCCTCAAGCGCCAGCTTGCCGATCATGCGGCCTTCTTCCAGCGCCGCGTGCGCCGCGATGAGGTTGGCCGCGTTGATCTTGCCCATGCGTTTCGTGAGCGTCGTGCGGAGCTTGCCGTCGTCCACGAGGCGCGCCACCGCATCAAGAAGCCGCGCCTGCTCGCTGATGTCGGCGGTCTTCTCCACGGGCCGCGTGAACATGAATTCCCAGTGGAAGGAAATGCTCTTCGTCTTGAAGGGCGACATGTCGAGCCCGTCGGCAATCAATCCAAGCCGTCCCTGCGGGGCAATGAGAGCGGCAATGTCCGGTCCATAGGGCTGGGCATTGCTGGTGCAAAAGACCAGGCCAGGCGCTCCGACACCGAGTGCCGCAATTTGCGGCGTCAACGGCTGGCTGTGGTCGATCACGTGATGCGCACCCATGTTGCGGCACCACGCCTGCGTTTCCGCCCGTGACGCCGTGGCGATGATGGTGAGGCCGGTCAATTGCCGCGCCAGCTGGATGGCAATGGAACCCACGCCACCGGCCCCGCCGATGATCAGGATCGCAGCTGCGGCACCAGGCACAGGCCGCGCCACGTCCAGCCGGTCGAACAGCATCTCCCAGGCCGTGATGGCGGTCAGCGGCAGAGCAGCGGCCTCTGCCCAATCGAGCGACGCCGGCTTGTGGCCCACGATGCGGGCATCGACAGCCTGCCGCTCCGCGTTGCTGCCCGGGCGGTCAATGGCGCCCGCATACCAGACCTCATCGCCCACCTTGAACAGCCCCGCCGCATCCGGACCGACGGCGCGCACAACGCCCGCTGCATCGTATCCCAGCACCTTTGGCCCCGCCGCAGGAGCAGAGCGCTTGCGCACCTTGGTATCGACCGGGTTCACAGAGACGGCCTTCACATCGACAACAATGTCGTGGCCCGTGGCCACCGGTTCAGGCACGGTCACATCCTCCAGCGCCTTGGGGTCCGTGACGGGGAGAGACGTGACGTAGCCGGCAGCGCGCATGAAGAAACTCCAGAAATTGCAGGGGCAGGAAGAAGAATGTGGAAGCCCGAATATCAGGCTGCGACCCTAACACAATCGTTGCGCCCCGTGACAACAGCCGCGATAATTCACCTGAAACCAGCTTCAGTGAAAGTGCACCATGACCAGCCACGACCAGCTTCTCGACAGGTATGCCGAACTCATCATCCGCTCCGGCCTCAACGTGCGGGCGGGACAGCAGGTGCTGATGACGGCGCCTTTGGAGGCCGTGGACCTGGTGCGCCGCGTCACCTTCCATGCCTACAAGGCGGGCGCTTCTCTTGTGACCACGCTCTACAGCGACGAACAGACCTCGCTCATGCGCTTCCGCCACGGGGCGGAAACTGCCTTTGATGCCGCTCCCGGCTGGCTGTTCAACGGCATGGCGGAGGCCTTCCGCGATGGTTCCACGGCACGCCTCGCCATCATCGGCGAGGACCCGTCCCTCTTGTCGAAGGAGGACCCGGAACACGTCTCGCGTGCCAACCGCGCCCGCTCCAGGGCCTACAAGCCGGTGATCGAGCAGATCACGGGCTTTGCCACAAACTGGTGCGTCGTCTCGGCGGCGACGCCTTCGCATGCGAAGTCGGTCTTCCCCCAGCTGCCGCCGGAACAGGCGCTCGCCGCCCTCTGGGCCGCCATTTTCAAATGCACCCGCGCCGACCAGCCTGATCCCGTCGCCGCATGGAAAGACCACAACGCGGCGCTGCATGCCCGCGTGCAAATGCTGAACGCAAAGCGCTACGCCGCGCTGAAATACAAAGGCCCGGGAACGGACTTCACCCTCGGCCTCGTCGACAATCACGTCTGGGCGGGTGGTGCATCGACGGCGCGCAACGGCATTCTCTGCAATCCCAACATCCCGTCGGAAGAAGTCTTCACCATGCCGCACCGCGAGCGCGCCGACGGCATCGTGCGGTCGACAAAGCCGCTCTCCTATCAGGGCTCGCTGATCGACGGCATCTCGGTACGCTTCGAGAAGGGACGGATCGTCGAAGGCACGGCGGAAAAGGGCGGCGACGTCTTCCGCAAGATGATCGAAACGGATGAAGGGGCCGCCCGCCTCGGCGAAGTGGCGCTGGTGCCGCACTCCTCGCCCATCTCGGCGTCCGGCATCGTCTTCAACGAAACCCTCTACGATGAAAACGCCGCCTCCCATATCGCCGTGGGCCAGGCCTACGCCCAGAACATGGAAGGCACGGCGGAGATGTCGGCAGAACAGAAACTCGCCGCCGGCATGAACACCTCACTCATCCACGTGGACTGGATGATCGGCTCGGGCGAACTGAACGTCGATGGCGTGACGAAGGACGGGAAGGCGGAAGCATTGATGCGCAACGGCGAATGGGTGGCGTGAAGAGGCAGGTGAAATAGATCGCCGGGTAGACAATTACAAATGGTCCTCACCCTGAGGAGCCCACGCAGCGGGCCTCAAGGGGTGTGCAACCCACGCCTCAGTCCACCGCCTTCACCTGCAACGTCGCATCTTTCACGCCGGTCACGATCACGGGTGTGCCCTGCGCCATGTCGGGGCCTGTCACGTCCCACACGCTGTCATCGATCTTCACCTTGCCGGAGCCGTTGCTGATTGCCTTGAGCAGCGTGGTGCGGCGGCCGATGTAGCCGGTCTGGCGCTGGTTCAGGTCGGGCTGGTCGCTTTTGGGCCGGTGCTGACCCCGCACATATCGCCAGGACGCCATCACAAGGATGATGGAAAGAACTGCAAAAACAGCAAGTTCACCCTGCCAGCTCATATTGTAGGCCGCATTGACGAAGCCCGTAAGCCCCGCCGCGATGGCAAGCCACAGGAGGAAGATACCCGGCATCAGCAACTCGCCAATGAGCAGCGCAAGGCCGACGACGAACCAGAACCAGTTGTCGCCGAGGAGAGGGAAGAGATCACCCATGGACGTATCCTTTCAACCCAGCGCCTCAGGGCATGCTGCGCGGGCGGCGCGGAGCTTCGGGCGCGGGCGGCGCGCCGAAGGCTTCCTTGGCGATTTCCGCGATGCCGCCGATGCTGCCGAGAATCGACGTCGCATCCACGGGCATCATCAGCACCTTCTGGTTCGGTGACTTCGCAAGAGACTCCAGCGCCTTCACGTAATTGTTGGCGACGAAATAGTTGATGGCCTGCACATTGCCCTTGGCAATGGCCTCGCTCACCACCTGTGTCGCCTTGGCCTCGGCCTCGGCTGCGCGTTCGCGGGCTTCGGCGTCACGGAAGGCGGCTTCCTTGCGGCCTTCGGCTTCCAGCACGAAGGATTGCTTCTCGCCTTCGGCCTTGAGGATGGCGGCGCTGCGCATGCCCTCGGCTTCGAGAATGGAAGCGCGCTTGTCGCGCTCGGCCTTCATCTGCCGTGCCATGGAGTCCACGAGGTCGCGCGGCGGGTTGATGTCCTTGATCTCGATGCGTGTCATCTTCACGCCCCACGGCTGCGTGGCCTGGTCGACGACGCCGAGCAACGAATGATTGATCTGGTCGCGCTGTGACAGAAGGCTGTCCAGCTCCATGGAGCCCATCACGGTGCGGATGTTGGTCATTGTCATGTTGATGATGGCGTTCTCGACGTCATGCACTTCATAGGCCGCGCGCGCCGCGTTCAGCACCTGGAAGAAGGCCACGCCGTCCACTGTCACCATGGCATTGTCGCGGGTGATCACTTCCTGCGACGGCACCGGCATCACACGTTCCATCATGTTGATCTTGTGGCCCACGCGATCGATGAACGGCACGATCAGCCCGAGGCCCGGCTCCAGCGTGTGCACATATTTGCCGAAGCGCTCGACCGTGTAGTTGTACCCTTGCGGCACCATGCGGATGGCCCGCAGCAGGTAGAACACCACCACCGCAAGCAGGATGATGACGAAAATGCCAAGGCCTTCAGGCATGCGAACCTCCGGTTGAATGTCCCGACAATATGGGACGCCCCGGTGAATCGCACAAGATTGTCAGACCCAGCCGGTGAGTTCTTCCCCGGCAATGGTTTGCAGCATCTGAATGGAACGCGGGGAATCGTTAAGACAAGGCACCACCGAGAACTGCTCGCCGCCCTTTTCCAGGAAGGTTTCCTTGAGCCCGATCGCCAGTTCCTCCAGCGTCTCCACGCAATCCGAGGCGAAGCCCGGCGAGATGAGAAGCAGCTTCTTCACCCCCTGCGAAGGAAGCTCTTCCACCGTGTCCTGGGCGTAGGGCTTGAGCCATTCCGCCTTGCCGAAGCGCGACTGGAAGACGACCTGCAGATCATTCTTCGACATGCCCAGCCGCTCCCGCAGCAGCCGCGCCGTCTTCTGGCACTGGCAATGATAGGGATCGCCCTTGTCGAGATATTCCCTGGGCAGGCCGTGGAAGGCGACGAGGATGCGGTCCGGCGTCCAGCCCAACTGGTCCATGTGGGCTTTCAGGCTGTCGGCAATGGCGGCGACATAGGCGGGGTGCGCGAAATAGGGCGGCACCACGCGGATCATCGGCTGCCAGCGCATGGTCAGGAGCTTCTCGTAGACCTTGTCCAGTGCCGTGGCCGTGGTCGCTGCGGAATATTGCGGATAGAGCGGAAACAGCACGATGCGGTCGCAGCCCTGGTCCTTCAGGGCCTGCACCCGCTCCGCCACGGGCGGCAGTCCGTAGCGCATGGCCCAATCCACGACCAGAGTGCCGGCACGGCCCAGCGCCGCCGCCAGTTTTTCGGCCTGGGCGCGCGTGAAGGTCTTGAGCGGCGACTCGTTCCGCTCCCGATTCCAAATCTGCTCATAGGCATGGCCGGATCGTTTCGGCCGCGTTGTGAGAATGATGCCGTTGAGGATCAGCCACCACAGCACCCGGTTCACCTCGATCACGCGCCTGTCCCAGAGGAACTCCCTCAGGTAGCGGCGCATCGACCAATAATCGGTCGCCTCCGGCGTGCCGAGGTTCAACAGCAGCAGCCCGGTCTTGCGCGAGGGGATGGGCGGATGGCCCGGCGGCAGGTGGGGATTGGAAATGTCTGGCATGATCAACTTCAACGGACCGGATTGAGCGCCGGATTGCGCCTCCCTTAGCGCGGACGACGCGCTCTGCGAAGCCATTGTGCAACACGGCGCGCGCCCCATCGGCACGCATGCCACGCCGTCGGCGCGCACGAATGGCAGCGCCCTCCGCCGCAAGTCGCGCTAAGCTGCCGCCTGATTCGTTGCCACGGGGGGCCGTGTGATGGACGGGCTGGGATCATGAGGGACACAATACCGGACGGGCTGGAACATGCCGGAGCACTGACGCGCCATTGGCGCCAGTTGTTCGCGGCGGCGCTGCTGCTGCTCACAGGCCTCGTCTTCACGGCGGCCGGACGCTTCAACCGCGTCGACGTGCCGGACCTTCTTTGGCTCGCGCTCATCATCTTTGCCGCCCTCGCGGTGGCGGCCCAACCCGCCCCTCTCGCCCGCACGCGAACGCCAGCGGCCGAACCGGTGCGGGAGACCGCCGGGGAGACGCCCGCATCGCAGGTCATCTTCGCCGCCGCCAGTCATGAACTGCGCACGCCGCTCAACGCCATCGTGGGATTTTCCGAGTTGTTGCGCGATGCGGAGACATCCGGCACGGGCGGGCGCCAGCGCGAGGAATTTGCCGGCGCCATCGTCAGCAATGCCCGCCAGTTGCAGCAGCGCCTGAATGACGTTCTGGATGCCAACCGCCTGTCCAGCAAGTCCCTGAACCTCGCCGAGCAGGCCTGTGATCTGGCGGAGATCATCGAGGTGGTGTGCCGCGACCGCTATGATGCAGCCGCAGCGCGCGGCGTCACCATCGTGGCGCGGATCGCCGATGGCATCGCCTGTCACGGAGACGCCAACCGCCTGCGCCAGGCCATCGCCTGCGTGATTGACAACGCCATCGCCTTCTCGCCGGGAGATGGCATCATCAACGTCAACATGCTGCGCGGCGAAGGCGGCGGCCTTGTCGTCACGGTGACGGATGCGGGGCCTGGCATTTCCCCCGAAGACAGCGCCCGCGCCTTCGAACCTTTCCGCCAACTGGATGAAGGTGCTGCGCGCCACCATGCCGGATTGGGTCTCGGCCTTTACATCGCCCGGGGCATCCTGCGCCTTCACGGAGGCGACGTGACGCTGGAGAGCAGTCCTGCCGCCGGCACCGAGGTGCGGCTGTTTATTCCCGCCGCGCGGGTGAACTGGATGACACTTCCCGCAGCCCCCCTTGCACAAGCAAGCCACGTTGCCTGACTGCTGATTCTCCGGCACACTTCGTGCCATGGCAAAGACACCGAAACCGTCACCGCGCCGCAAGAATGCGGCCAAGCCCTCCCGCACACCGGCTGCGAAGGCAATCCGCCGCCGCGCCTCCGCCATGATGGGTGCAGTCTACGCCGCATCAGCCAAAGGCACCCAGGCCGCGATCTTTGGCGCGCCCCATGGCACCCCCTACAAGACCATCGACAACCGTCCCCATGCCGGTGCCGCCGACGCGGTGCGAACCGCCCTGGCAAGTGATGCGCTGTGGCTCGACCATTGGGACTTCGATTTCGGCAGCAGGCTTCTGCCCGATCAAGGCTTCAAGGCCGTCGACCTCGGCGATCTGGCAACAGCAGCAAAGGACGGCAAGGGCAACCGCCGCAAGATCGAGGCACAGACGAAGGCCATCCTCGATGCGGGCGCCGTGCCCATCATGGTGGGCGGCGACGACAGCGTGCCCATCCCCTTTCTCGCGGGCTTCGCAGGCGGACCACCCATCACCATCGTGCAGATCGATGCCCATATCGACTGGCGTCAGGAACGCGAGGGCGAGCCCCTCGGCTTTTCCTCCACCATGCGCCGCGCTTCCGAGATGCCCCATGTCTGGCGGATCGTGCAGGCGGGCGCGCGCGGCATCGGCAGTGCCCGGCAGGGTGAAGTGGACACCGCCATCGCCTGGGGTGCGCGCATCGTGCCCGGAAACACGCTGCATCGCGACGGCGTTGAAAGCGTGCTGCAACATGTCGAGCCGGATTCGACCTGTGTCATCTCCCTCGACCTTGATGTGCTGGATTCCTCGGTGATGCCGGCGGTGGCCTATCCGTCGCCTGGCGGTCTCTCATTCCTGCAGGTGACAAACCTGATCGCCGGCATTGCCGCCAAGGCGCGGATCGGCGGTTTTGCCATGGTGGAATTCGTACCCGCCAAGGACCGCAACAGTGTTGCCGCCCTGGTGGCGGGGCGGATTGCCATGCATGTGCTCCACCACATCGCCAAGCAGGCGCGGTGACGGAGGCCTCGCCCTCGCCAACGCGTGTGTTCCTGCGGATCGGCCTCCTCTCTTTCGGCGGGCCTGCCGGCCAGATTGCGCTGCTTCACCGGGAACTGGTGGAGGAGCGGCAGTGGTTGCGCGAACGGGATTTCCTCGCCGCCCTCAATTTCTGCATGCTGCTGCCGGGTCCGGAAGCGATGCAGCTTGCGACCTATGCCGGATGGAAGCAGGGCGGCGTGCGCGGCGGACTGATCGCCGGGCTTCTCTTCGTCCTGCCGGGCGCGGCCGTGATCTTCGCGCTGGCAGCGGTCTACATCCTGTTCGGCACCGTGCCTTTCGTCGCCGCCATTCTGTGGGGCATGAAGGCGGCCGTGCTGGCGATAGTGCTGGAGGCCCTGCTGAAGGTATCGCGCCGCGCCCTCACGTCGGCGGCCGACTGGATCACGGCGGCGCTGGCCTTCGTCGCCCTCTTTGCCTTCGCGCTCCCCTTTCCGCTTGTCGTGCTGCTGGCGGGAATGGCGGGTTTCCTGCAACGCGGGGATGGAGCGCCTGATGTCATTGCCGTCCCGCGTCCCTCCCGCACGGCCACGCTGCGCACCCTCGCGACAGGGCTGTTCGTGTGGCTTGCGCCGCTGGCGGCCCTGCATCTCCTGCCCGGCAGCGATCACATCTATGCAAAACTGGGCCGCATGTTTTCCGTGCTCGCCATCGTCACCTTCGGCGGAGCCTATGCCGCCCTCACCTCGCTCGGTCAGACCATGGTGGAGCAGACGGGATGGCTCACCACCCGCGAGATGGTGGACGCCTTGGCGCTGGCGGAAACAACGCCGGGACCGCTCATCCTAGTGGGCCAGTTCGTGGCCTTCCTCGCCGCCGCGAAACAGGAGGGCAGCCTGTGGTCTGGCCTCGCGGGCGGAGTGGTTTTCCTGTGGATGACTTTCGCGCCCTGCTTCCTGTGGATTTTTGCGGGCGCCCCCTGGATCAATTACCTGCAATCGCGCCCGCGCCTCGCCGCCGCCCTCTCCCGCATCACGGCGGCGGTTGTCGGCGTCATCCTGAACCTCAGCCTCTGGTTCGGCCTGCATGTGCTCTTTGCGAAAGTGGAACGCCTGCCGGGACCCGTGCCCCTGTGGTGGCCGGAGCTTGCGGGCTTCGACCCGGCTTCGGCCGTGCTGGCGCTGCTGGCCGGTGTTGCCCTGCTCTGGGCGAAGCTGGGCATTCCCAAAACGCTGGCCTTGGCGGCAATGGCCGGGCTAATATGGCAGCTTGTCGTCAACTGACCTGGAGATCAAGGTGAAGTCGCGCGCGCCCTCGTCAAAGCCGTTGGTCGGCCTTCCGGCTGATACCTATGAGAAGGATGGCTTCCTGTTCCATTCACTCGGCGACAAATATGTCCGTGCACTGACGGATGTCGCCAATGTCGATGCGGTGATGATCCCTTCGCAGCTCGATCACGGCAATCTCGACGGCATGCTCGCCCATTTCGACGGTATTCTCATGACGGGTGCGGTCTCCAACGTGCATCCCCCGCATTATGGCGAAGATCCCACGGCGGACCACGAACCCTACGACCACCGCCGCGATGCCACCACCCTGCAACTCATCAAGGCCGTGATCGCGCGCGGTATTCCCCTGTTCTGCATTTGCCGCGGCTTCCAGGAACTGAACGTCGCCATGGGCGGGTCGCTGGAGACGGAATTGCAGCGCGTCGAGGGCCGTCTCGACCACCGCGCGCCCAAGTCCGACGATGTGGACGTGCGCTATGCGCCGCGCCATTCCATTGCCATCACACCCAACGGCTTCCTGCACCGCGTGCTCGGCAAGGACGAAACCATGGTGAACACCATCCACCGCCAGGGCATCAAGCGCCTGGGCGAGGGACTGGCCGTGGAAGCAACCGCGCCGGATGGCGTGATCGAGGCCGTGTCGGTGAAGACCGCCAAAGCCTTCGCCTTCGGCACCCAATGGCACCCGGAGTTCAAGGCCGCGAACAATCCCGACTCGGTGAAGCTCTTCACCACCTTCGGCGATGCCGTGCGCGCCCACGCCCGTTCGCGTGGCGAGACGCATTTCGTGGGGCGCGTGGCGTAAGCCATTAGTGAAAATCCCGGCTCCTCGGCAGCACGCGGATGTTGCGGGGATGGCGGGTTGAGCTTTGCTGGTGTTGCGCGGGGTCTGGCCCCGGCTTCTTCACTTCATCGGCACGCGCCGTGGTGCTGCGCAACGTCAGGCCATCCTCGGTGAGGGACGAGAGCCAGTGCGTCTTGTCCTCGATGCGGTTGGCGACGACGTGGATGATGTCGCCAGCCCGCTGCACCCGTCCCCGGATCAGCATCAGCCGCGCCCCCATCACGGTGGACCTGTGCGCCTCCAGCACATCCGGCCAGATCACCGCGTTGCACACCGAAAACTCGTCCTCGAGAGTAAGGAAGACAACCCCCTTCGCCGAACCCGGCCGCTGACGCACCAGCACCACGCCCGCAACCGATACGGCACGGCCGTTGCGCAGGGATTTCAGCGCCCCGTTGTTCGTCACCTTTTCCGCCGCGCAGCGCGCCCGCAGGAAGTGCATGGGATGCGCTTTCAGCGACAGCTTCACCGTCTGGTAATCGTTCACCACATGCTCGGAGAGTGGCATCTCGGGCAGCGGCACGGGCTGCTCCGCCCCCTGGTCCCGTTCCTCAGCGAAAGCAAAGAGCGGCAAGGGCGCCCGCGCCTTGGCCAGCGCCGTCACCTCCCACAGGCCCTGCCGCCGGTCGAGACCGAGGGAGCGGAAGCAATCGGCGGCGGCCAGTTTCTCCAGCGCCGGAACAGGAAGGCCGAGGCGCAGAAGATCCGTCATTCCCGACAGGCGCCGCTGCCCCGCAGGGCAGAGAAGCGGAGTGGCATCCCGTTCCCGCAAACCATCCACCTCACGAAAGCCGAGTCGCACGGCAATCGCTCTGCCGCGTTTCTCCAGCACGGAATCCCACTGTGAGAAGCTCACATCGACAGGCAGCACCTCGACGCCATGTTCGCGGGCGTCGCGGACGATCTGGGCCGGCGCGTAGAAGCCCATGGGCTGCGAATTGAGCAGCGCGCAGGCGAACACCGCCGGATAGTGGCACTTGAGCCAGGCCGAGACGTAAACGAGATGCGCGAAACTTGCGGCATGGCTTTCCGGGAATCCATATTCGCCAAAGCCCTTGATCTGGTTGAAGCAGCGCGCGGCAAAGTCCGGGTCGTAGCCGCGTTCCACCATGCGGCTCACCATTTTCTGTTCCAGCCGCCCGATGGTGCCGCGCCGCCGGAATGTGGCCAAAGCCTTGCGCAACTCGTTGGACTCCGCCGGCGTGAATTCCGCCGCCACCATGGCAAGTTTCATCGCCTGTTCCTGGAACAGCGGCACACCCTTGGTGCGGCCCAGCACCTGGCGCAATTCATCCGGCGGCCCGAAATCCGGGTGGGGCGCGGGATAGTCCTCGGGCTCAAGACCATCGCGCCGCCGCAGATAGGGATGCACCATGTCGCCCTGGATGGGACCGGGCCGCACGATCGCCACCTCGATCACCAGATCATAGAAGCGCCGCGGCTTGAGGCGTGGCAGCATGTTCATCTGCGCCCGTGACTCCACCTGGAACACGCCGATGGAATCCGCCTTGCACAGCATGTCATAGACGGCCGCATCTTCGCGCGGCACGGTGGCCAGAACATATCTGTGCCCATACCACGCCTCGATGAGCTCGAAGCTCTTGCGGATGCAGGTGAGCATGCCCAGCGCCAGCACATCGACCTTCAGCATGCCGAGCGTATCGATGTCGTCCTTGTCCCACTCGATGACGGTGCGGTCATCCATCGCCGCATTGCCGATGGGCACCGTCTCGTCCAGCCGCTCGCGCGTGAGAATGAAGCCGCCCACATGCTGCGAGAGATGACGCGGGAAACCGGCAATCTCGGCGGCAAGTTCCAGCACGCGGGCGAGATGCGGATCATCCGGATCAAGGCCGATCTCCTTCAGCCGCTTCTCCTGCAACTCTTCCGGCATCATGCCCCAGATGCTTCCGGCCAATACGCCCGTCACGTCTTCGGAGAGCCCCATGACCTTGCCCACCTCGCGCATGGCCGAGCGCCCGCGATAGGTGATGACGGTGGCGGCAAGCCCGGCACGCTCGCGCCCGTAGCGCCGGTAGAGATACTGGATCACCTCCTCGCGCCGCTCATGCTCGAAGTCGACGTCGATGTCGGGCGGCTCCTTGCGCTCTTCCGAGATGAAACGCTCGAAGAGAAGATCGATCTGGTTGGGATCAACCGCGGTGATGCCGATCACGTAGCAGACCGTGGAGTTGGCAGCGGAGCCCCGCCCCTGGCAGAGGATGGGTGGATCGAGGCTGCGGGCGAAGCGCACGATGTCATGGACGGTAAGGAAATACGGCGCGTAGTCGAGCTTCTCGATCAACACCAGTTCCTTGGCGATGTTGCTTTTGATCTTGGCGGGGAATGCCCTCGGGGTAGCGCTCCCGGGCGCCCTCCCAGGCCAGATGCGAGAGATAGGCCTGCGGATCGAGTCCCGCCGGCACCGGCTCTTCAGGATATTCGTAACGCAGTTCATCGAGCGAGAAGAGGCACGCCTCCGCAACCGCGACGGTGTTGGCAATGGCGTCGGGATAGGCGCGGAAGAGCCGCGCCATTTCATCCGGCGTCTTGAGGTGCCGCTCGGCATTGGCCTGCAGCTTGTAGCCCGCTTCCGCCAGCGTCACCTTCTCGCGGATGCAGGTGAGCACATCCTGCAGGGGCCGCCGGTCGGCATGATGGTAGAGCACGTCGTTGATGGCGAGCAGCGGCACGCCGGCGCTGCGCGCCCGCGCGGCACTCTCGGCCAGCCGCGCCGTGTCGCGCCCGTCGAAACGGCAGGAGAGCGCCAGGTGAAGCGGCGCGGCGATGATGGCCTTGACCTCCTCCAGCCGCACCGCGTGGTCCTGCGGCAAGGCAAAGAGCGTGCCCTCGGAAAAATCCCGCACATCTTCCAGCGTGAGCAGGCATTGCCCCTTCTCCGCCCGCCGCTGCCCCAGCGAGAGAAGCCGGCACAGGCGCCCATAGGCCTTGCGGTCCGTGGGCCAGGCAAACAGGTCCAGGCCGTCGCGCATCACCAGCCGCACACCCACCAGGAAACGCAGGCCCGCATCCTTCGCCGCACCATGGGCGCGCACGATTCCCGCAAAGCTGTTGCGGTCGGTGACGGCGAGGGCCGAAAGCCCCAGGTGCTTCGCCTGCAGCACAAGTTCCTCCGCATGCGATCCGCCCTGCAGGAAGGAGAAGTTGGAAGCGCAGGCGAGTTCGGCATAGCGGTTCATGATGCAGCCCTCTCGTGGTTCCTCATGCCGATAGTCCGTGTACGAACCATTTGGGCGGCGGGCCTGAGTCTTCACCATAGAGACCTTCGCGGAAGATCCAGTAGCGCCGGCCCTGCTCGTCCTCGATCATGTAGTAGTCGCGCGGCCGCGTGCCCGTGTCGCCGCGCCACCATTCCGGCGCGATCCGTTCCGGCCCGGCATGGCGCAGGATGCGCCGCGTGACACGCCGCCAGGTGAGTGACATGGGCGGGCCATCCGGGCACCGCGGCGATGACGCGGGCGGGCTGCGGCGGCACGAAGATCATCAGCGGCCGCTCCGGCAATCCGCCGCCTCCCGCCGGTGGCAGGGGCATTCCCAAGGCCTGCGCCTCTTCCGACCGCTCCGGCAGATGGCTTTCGACAGCGGCAAGCTGCGTGATCGCCCGTTCCTGCCGGTTCATCACCCGGTCGTTGAGCTGGGCAAGGTTGCTGGCCGTGTTCTCCTCCATGAAGCCGTATTGCCGCGCCACGGCAGAGCCCGCCTCGCGCACCTCAAGCGTCATGGCATCGATGCCGAAGCCCGCATCCAGCGTCTCCAGCCGGGGCGAGAGCAGGCGGAACAGATGTCCGCCGTCATGCGACGGCACCGTGAGGCCAATGGGCACCTGCACCCGCCCGCCATCACTGCGGAAGAGCTTGAGAATGAGCCGCAAGGCCCCTTCACCCTTGGCCTCCAGCGCCCGCGCCACCTCGGCGGAAAGGGTGCGCAGCACCGTTACCAGCCCTTCATGGGTGATGACCGGCTCCAGGAACCCGCGGTGCGCCATGACCGAGGTTTCAGGATTGACCGCATTGAGCGGTTCGGCCCTCTGGCCCAGCAGTTCATCAAGGCGGAGCAGCACGTTTTCATGGATGCTTTCCCCACGGAAGCGCCGCGCCAGGCTCGCCCGCGGCAGGCTGGTGAGGGCCCCGATGGTCTTCAGCCCCAGCCGCCGCAGGGTGCGGGCGGCATCGGCATTGATGCGGAGCGCCTCCACCGGGAGGTCCTGCAGGCTGTCCTCGCCCTCGCGTCCATAACGGGCCAGCGCCCAGGCGGCTCCGATGGTGGCGGCACAGGAAATGCGGGCGGTAAAGCCATAGCCCGCCAGCCGCGCCTTCATGCCCGCCATCATGGCGGCCTCCCCGCCGAAGAGGTGGGGAATGCCCGTCACCTCCATGAGGATGCCATCCGGCACATCCGGGGCGACCCATGGGCTGTAGCGTTCCATCCAGCGGCACAGCCCAAGCAGACTGGCGATGTCCTGCTCCGGCTCATGGGCCTCGCTCAGGAGATCGGGCACGGCGGCGCGCGCATCCGCCAGCCGCTGCCCGCGCATGAGTCCGAATTCCCGCGCCGCCGCATTGACGGCCGCGAGCCGAAGCCCCTTGGCGCCCCGTTCAACCAGCGCGAAGGGCAGGCTTGGGGGCGGCACGGGGGCCCGCCTCTTCCGCCGCGCCCGAATGAAGCGCTCCACCGGAAAGGCCGGGAACCAGAGTGAAACGAGACGGCGCATGATCCTTCTGCCAGTTGAGTGTCCAGGAACCGGGGCGGCCGCCCCGGATGCGGGTAAGGGCCACCTGCCAGGCGGGAAGTCCGGGGGCGCGGAGATCGGATGCGGCCGGGGGCGAGCGTGATGCTGCAATGCACCATCGACTGGAGCTGGCCGTCGAATCCATACTGTATCGAGTCAATACAATAAGGCCGGCAGAGCCTCCGGCCTGCCCCGCCAGAGCCAGCCGACGGGTCGCCGTCAGATCAGCAGTGTGCGCTGCAACATCACCCAGAACCACGGATAAACAGCCGGATTTCAGAGCCTCCTCCAGGGTCCACAACAGGGCCACGGGACGCTTCAGGCTGAGCGTGAGAAAGCGGGCCCGGGGAAGGCCAATGGCCGCCACGCCATGACCAAAAACATGACCATACTCCCGCTGTTCAGTTTCGAGACGACACCATAAAACGGGGCGTTTCTCCCGCGGGTCTGTCAGGCGCCGAACCGCCAGCGCCAGGGCAAAGCCACAGGCCGCCGGGAAGTCGCCATAGGCGGCAGGCGAGATGTCATGAAGGCCTGTCCCGGCCAATCCCTCGCCCGGCAGGAACCTGTCGAGGTCCGGAAGGCCCAAGGTCCAGGGTACGCTGTCCCGGCGCGATGCCCGTCGCCCGGGAGACGGCTGGACCCCTGCGTCTCCCTGCCGGGCCAGATGCTCCCGCAGGCGGGCGATCAGGGCTTGCGCCTCCTCCCGCTCCGGCAGAACCCGGGCCACGGCAGGCATGGCGGCAGGCTCCCCTGCAGGAGAGCCGGTGAGTGAGGCAGACGCCGGGCGCGAAAACGCCCCCGCCGCCCGAAGGGGCATCGGGTTGATACGCATGACAGGATGTCCAGAATGTTCTGTATTTGTTCTGTCACGCACAACCGCAAGAGTCAAGCCCGCAAATGTGCCTTAATTCTTAATAAGGGAATGAACCCTCATCAATTCAGCATGAACAACGCCGCATTGAGCGCGGTGGCGAAGCTGACCCAGGCGAGATAGGGCACCATCAGGAAGGCGGCGAGGCGGCTTCTGAAGGAATAGGCGAAGATCATCGCCGCGATCGCAATCCACAAGGGGATGATGTCGAGCAGCCCCAGCCCCGGCGAACGGGCTCCGAAAAACAGGAACGACCAGGCGAGGTTCAAGAGCAGCTGCGCCGCGAAGATGAGCATGGCGCCCCGCGCATTGCCCTTGCGCCAGACCAGCCACGCCGCAATGCCCATGAGAACGTAGAGCGTCGTCCACACCGGCATGAACAGCCACGGTGGCGGCGTCCACGAGGGCTTGGCCAGGGTCGGATACCAGTCCGCCACCGATTGGGCCGTGGCCCATCCGCCCAGCGCGCCCACCGCGAGGCACAGCACGATGAACCCCAGAAGTGCCAGAAAATCCCGCATGATCAACCTTTACATCATCCCGTTGACGCTGCCGAGCGAGGCCCAGAACATGAGCCCGCCAAGTGCCGCGATGCCTGCTCCGGCGAGCAGGCGTACAACCAATACGACACGCTCCAGCATTTGGTTCCCCAATCCGGCAAACCGCAATGCCGCACCCTTGGCAAACACCGCCAGCGCAGCGATGGCCGAGATGGTGATGAACACCCCGAGCCCCATGGCCAGCGTGGACAGGATTCCCGCCCAGTAGAGCCCCATGCCCCAGGAAAACAGCAGCACCAGCAGCGCCCCCGAACAGGGCCTGAGGCCCACCGCCAGCGCCAATGACAAGGCCCGCCGCCACGACCAGTCTCCCCGGACATCAGCCGCCGCCGGCACATGGGCATGGCCGCAGCCGCACTCCGGCCCGTGCACATGACCAGCAGGAAGTGATGCGGACATGGGCTCCGCCAATTCGAAGCGGAAGCCATCGTCTGCGCCCATCGCCACGCCTGCCGGCACGGGTGCCGGTGCGGGTGCCGGTGCGGGTGCCGGTGCGGAAACCGCCACCGCCGGCCGCCGCAGGCCGGTCCAGATCAGATAAAGCCCGAGTCCCGCGATCATGAGATAACTGGCGCTTTCCAGGAAGCCCGCCACGTCTCGCGCCATGCCGGCAGCACTTCCCACCAGCGCCAGCAACGCGGTCACGATGATGATCGCCGTCAGGGCCTGGAACAGGGCGCTCAGGGCGGCGATGGCGATGCCGCGCTTCAGGTCGTTCTGCGTGGCAACGAGCCAGCCCGAAATCACCACCTTGCCATGCCCCGGACCGGCAGCGTGGAAGACGCCATAGAGGAAGCTCACGAACACCAGCGTCCATCCCGCCTGCAGCGGCGAATCGGACGCAAGCCCGCGGATCGCACCGGAGAGCCTGTGATAGAAATTCTGCTGCTTGTCCCGCGCCCAGCGCACCGGGTCCTCGCTGAACGGCGTCTCGATGATCGACCCGTCGGGATTGCGGGGAGGCACCAGCAGTTTGCGCTTGTCGATCACGATCTTCGGCGGCGGTGGCGATGATGCACCCTCCTGCGCCAGCACCGGCAGCGAGAACCCTCCCGCCAGCATCATCAGCACCAGAACCGCGCGGATCAGGAGCCGCATGTCACCACCATCGGGCGCGCGAAGAGCGAGCCAAAATCCTCGCCCGTGTCATTCACCCAGTCCGTGCCCTTGTCGGCCAGGAAGTTGCGCTTCTTCTCCAGTTCCTCATCGCTGAGGAACGGCTTCAGTTCCCAGCTGCAGCCCTGCGGCAGCGTTCCCTCCACATCGACGGGATCATCCTTCACGTAATCGAAGGAGATGAAGAAGTCGGGGTCATAGACCTTGTAGTCGAACACGCCCTTGCGCGGATCGGCCGGTGTCACCAGCGGGAAGACAAAGGCCAGCGTCAGGCGGTTGTTCTCGTAGATCTGCGTGTAGTCCGTGACCTTGCCATGCGGCAGCGGCTTGTTGTTCTGCCGCATCACGGCGAAGTAGTCGGACTCCGCGAGGTTTGCGATATTCTCGTCGGTGAGCGGCTTGATTTCTTCCGGTCCATAGGTGCCGTCACCGTTCACATCGAGTCCATCGAGTGCGAAGCCGCTGTAGGCTTCATCGAAGGTCCACTCCATGCGCACACCGGTGATGAGGCCCTGTGCGTCCACCATCAGGCTCGTGCGCACATCGGCCCACACATGCGGATGCGCCGACGCCGAAGACAGGCCCACGCCGCAGAGAAAGACGAGAGAAAGGATGGGCCGCCGCATGTCGCTCCAAAATCCGATTCGACGCCTGCAATGATCGGAGAATGGGGCGAGAAAGTGAAGGCCTCACCCGGCGAGGCAGTCTTTCAGGCTCTGCGCCAAAGTGCTCAGCAATGTGCCGTAGGCCTGCTTGCCCGGCACCAGCGTGCTGCCGATGCCGTCGACAACACCACTGCGGGCGGGCGTGTCCTCCGTCACGGCATCTGCGGCGCGCGCCGAGAACTGCGGCTCACGGAACACACACACGGCACCCGATTCCTTGACGATGTCGCGCACCTCCTTCAGCCGCTGCGCCGACGGTTCGCTCGCGGCAAAATCCGTGATGCTTCCAGCCGCCGTGAGGCCAAAGCGCCTTTCGAAATACTGGTAGGCGTCGTGCTGCACGAGGAACGGTTTGCCGCGCACATCCGCAAGGTCGCGGCGCAACGCGGCTTCCAGTGCATCAATCTCCGCCGACAAGGCCCTGGCATTCGCAGCGTATTGCGAGGCATGATCCGGATCGGCTTTCGCCAGCGTCCCGGCAATCGCCGCCCCCATCAGCTTGGCATTCTCGGGATCAAGCCAGAGATGCGGGTCGTAGGCCGCCGTGCCGTCGGCATGGCCGTCCTCCGCTTCGCCCGCGTCATGCACATGTGCCGGAAAGGTGGCCCCCACACGGATCGGCAGCTTCGTCAGGCCCGGCGTGTCCGAAAGGGCGACGAATGTCCGGCGGTTCACCGCTTCGCTGCCGCTCAATTCATCAAGCTTCAGTTCAAGGCCGTGACCGATCATGAACACCACATCAGCGGACCCCAGCGCCTCGATCTGCCGCGGCGCGTAGGAGGCCTGGTGTTCACTGCTCAGCCCCTGCAACAGAAGTTCCGGCTCCCCCACGCCGTCCATGATCGATGCCACGAGGGAATGTACCGGCACGATGGACGCAATGACGCGGGGGCCGGCGAGTGCGCCGGGCGTAGAAATCGCGGTCCCGAGTGCGAGCGCTGCAAGGCAGGTATTCAGGCGCATTCACCCTCCCATGGTTGGATATGTTATAACATAACATATCCAGGCGATCGATCAAGTCCGGTTTTCCTCCCCCTGCGCACGCGATCGTGACGCCCCCGCGACGCTGCCTGCCTTGCGCCACGGCCAATCCCCTGCCAGAGAGCCGGGCATGGATTTGAATGTCAGCATCGGCGCGGCTCTTCTGGCGGGAGCTCTCAGCTTCCTCTCCCCTTGCGTGCTGCCGCTGGTGCCGCCCTATCTCTGTTACATCAGCGGCGTCTCGCTGGACGATCTCTCCGGAGAAGAAGTAAAGGTACAGAACCATCATCGCCTCCGCGTGATGCTGGCGGCCCTGTGCTTCGTGCTCGGCTTCACCACCGTCTTCGTGCTGCTGGGGGCCACGGCCTCCGCCGCCGGGCAGATGCTGCGCCAGTATCTTCCCGTGCTGACGCAGGTGGCCGGCATCGCCATCATCGTCATGGGGCTGAACTTCCTCGGACTCTTCCGCCTCTCCTTCCTCGCGCAGGAGAAGCGCTACCATCATCCCGGCGAAGGCGTGACGCTGATCGGCGCTTACGGCATCGGACTTGCCTTTGCCTTCGGCTGGACGCCCTGCATCGGGCCTGTGCTGGCCGCCATTCTCTCAGTGGCAGGATCGACGGAAAGCGTCAGCAAGGGCATGAGCCTGCTCGCCATCTATTCGCTGGGCCTCGGCATTCCCTTCCTCATCGCCGCCTTCAGCCTTGATACGTTCCTCGGCTTCTCCCGCAAGTTCCGCCGCCACATGCCGAAGGTGGAGCGCATCATGGGACTGCTGCTCGTGATCACCGGCGTCATGTTCCTCACAGGCTCCATGCAGACGCTCTCCTACTGGCTGATCGAGTGGTTCCCCGGCCTTGCATCCATCGGCTGATCGTCCAGGAAAATCTGCGCTCTGACGGGACCGCCAAGATTCAGGCGAATGGATCGGCATCAATAACCCAAGGCGATTTTGATGGTTCTGCAAAACATCAAAACGCTGTAGTGTCCGGCACGAGGACCAAGACCCATGGCAGCGGCGAAACTGGAAGGCATTCAGGCCTGCGTCTTTGACGCCTATGGCACGCTGTTCAACGTCGCCGCTCCGGTGGAAAAACTCGCAGGCGAAATTGGTGACAAGGCGGTGGACCTGGCGCCTCTCTGGCGCCGCAAGCAACTGGAATACACCTGGCTCCGCAGCCTCATGGGCGTGCATGCCGATTTCTGGCATGTGACGCGCGAGGCGCTCGACTACTCCCTCAAGCAACTCGACATCAATGAAGCCGGCCTCGCCGATGAATTGATGACGCTCTATCTCAAACTCGATCCCTACCCCGATGCGCTGGAGGGTCTCGCGGCGCTGAAGAAGAAGGGCAAGCGCACGGCCATTCTCTCCAATGGCTCGCCATCGATGCTCGATTCAACCGTGCGCCACGCCGGGATGGACAAGCTCTTCGATCACGTGCTGTCGGCCGAGGAAGTGGGCATCTACAAGCCAAGCCGCCGCGTCTACCGTCTCGCCATGCAGAAGCTGGTGATCCACGACACGCCATCGATCTGCTTTGTATCCGCCAACACCTGGGATGCACAGGCCGCAGCCCAATTCGGCTTCCAGGTGGTGCGGATCGCCCGCCAGCCCACCATCGACGACAACATCCCCGGCAAACCCGCCCGCGTGATCACCAGCCTCGTTGAGTTGGCGGAACTGGTTTAGCGCACCCTCAAAACCAGCCCGCGGCTGGGGGTGGTCCCGGTTTCGCCGGGCATCGACACGTAAGGCTCCGTCTCTTCGGCGCGGCTCACACGTCCTTCTGATTCGAGGGCCGCCACGCGCTCCGCGAAGCCTGCCTCCCACAGGGTGTTCTTCACGGTCAGCACGATGATGCCGCCGGGCCGCGTGATGCGGATCAGCTCATCCAGGCCTTCCGCGCCAACGTGACCGGAGGTGAAGACGCCCGCCGAGATGACGCCGCCATAGCTGTCATCGGCAAAGGGCAAGGGCCCGCCCAGCGCCAGCACATGAAAGGCGGAATAACAGCGCTTCGTCTCGGCCACCTTCAACATGCCCTCGGAAATATCCAGCGCTTCGACTTGCGGGTAGCCCATGATCTGCAACCATTCCCCGATCAGGCCCGTGCCCGCTCCGGCGTCCAGCAGGGGCGCTGTTCCTTTTGGCAGGTGGCGCGCCAGCAGGGCGAGGCAGATGGTGGGATGGCGGTAGCCCGCCTGCGCCATCTCGGCGTCATAGGTGGCCGCCCACTTGTCGTAGAGGGCCGCAACGTCCGTCGTGCTTCGGGAGTCATAGACAGCTCCGAGAAAGCCGTCGTGCTTCGCGCCGTCACCTTGCCCCATGATCTCTTCCCAAAGTTGTTTTTTGCATGTTAGCGTTTTGCCATGACGCCAGAAGAAGAAAAAGACGCCCGCGACGCCATGCGCGTCATTCCCACCCTCTCGGCCTATTCCGGCCCCATTGAGCGCCTGGGTGGCCTGACCAACCGGGTCTACCGCGCCGGGGGCCATGTGCTGCGCATCCCCGGCAAAGGCACGGAGGAATACATCAACCGGACCCATGAGGCGGAGGCAGCCCGTGTCGCCGCCACGGCGGGCGTGAGCCCCGAAGTGATCCACGCCGATCCACAGACCGGTGTGATGGCGACCGTGCTGGTGCCCGATGCCGTGACCATGTCGCCCGACGCCTTCCGAAGCCGCAAGGGCTCACCCGCCCGCGCCGGACTGGCACTCCGCCGCCTGCACACCTCGGGCGGACTCTTCCCGTTCCGCTTCGAACTCTTCGCCATGATCGACGACTATCTCAAGGTGCTGGCAACCAAGGATGTGGACCTGCCGGACGGTTATCATGACGTGGTGCGCGAGGCCGATGCCATCCGCGCCGCACTGGCGCGCAAACCCGCACCGCTTGTTGCCTGTCACTGCGATCCCTTGTGCGAGAACTTCATCGACACCGGCAGCCGCATGTGGATTGTCGATTGGGAATACTCCGGCATGAACGATCCCATGTGGGACCTCGGAGATTTGTCCGTCGAGGCAGGCTTTGACCAGACGCAGGAGATGGAGATGCTGTCGGCCTACTTCGATGGCGCGCCCGCCGCCGCCGATCACGGCCGCATGGTGATCTACAAGGCCATGTGCGATCTGCTGTGGACCCTGTGGGGCCTGATCCAGCATGCCAACAAGAATCCCGCGGATGATTTCGCGGCGTATGCCCTCAACCGCTTCAACCGCTGCAAGACTCTGATGGCAGCGCCGGGGTTTGCCCGGCATCTTGCCGCCATCTGATCTCAGGCGGCTTCGCCCCGCACCGCCGCCTCGATCGCGGCAACGTCGATCTTGCGCATGGGCATCATCGCATCGAAGGCCCGCTTGGCAACGGCACCACCCTTGGCCATGGCATCCGTCAGGACGCGCGGCGTGATCTGCCACGACACGCCCCACTTGTCCTTGCACCAGCCGCAGGCGCTTTCCTCGCCGTGATTGTCCACGATGGCGTTCCAGTAGCGGTCGGTTTCAACCTGGTCGTCGGTAGCGATCTGAAAAGAGAACGCCTCGTTGTGGCGGAAGGCCGTACCGCCGTTGAGGCCGATGCACGGAATGCCGCAGACGGTGAATTCAACGAGCAGTACCTGGCCCTTCTTTCCATCCGGAAAATCCGAGGGCGCGTAGTGGATGCCCGTCACCTTGCTGTCGGGAAATGTCTCCGCATAGAAATTCGCGGCCTCTTCGGCGTCGTGGTTGTACCACAGGCAGATTGTGCTCTTGTTCATCGCAAGTCCTCCTCGGCCGCCGGGGCTTCAACGCCGAAGGCCCGCGTGCGGTTCCACCGTTACACCCAGCGCACCGCATAGATCTGTGGAAGCGTGGAACTGACCTGCTTCCACCCCTCGCCACCGTTTTCGCTGACCCACAGGTTGCCCGTCGTCGACCCCATGGCAAGGCGCTTGCCGCTGCCGTCAATGGCGAGGCCGTGGCGGAAGACGAGATCATAGGCATTCTTCTGCGGCAGGCCCTTGCTGAGGCTCTTGAACGTCCGCCCGCCATCCTGCGTGCGCGTGACCACCAGCGCACCGCCCACGGGGATTCGCTTTTCATCCTTGATGCCCGGCACGAACCACGCCGTGTCAGGGTCTTGCGGATGAACAGCAACGCCGAAGCCGAATGAAGAGGGCTTGGCCTTCACCTCGCGCCACGTCACGCCATCGTTGACTGATTTGAAGATGCCGGCGTGGTGCTGCACCCAGAAGCACGACGGGTCTCCGGCACATTGCACCATCATGTGCGGGTCTTGCGTCTCGGGGTTGGCCACTTCTTCCGGCGGACCATCGCCAAAGCGCATGCCATGGGCCGACTGCGCCCAGGTCTCGCCGCCATCCTTCGTGACCCACACGCCGCCGCACGAGACCGCAACGCGAACCGTATCCGGATCGCGGGGGTCAACGCAGATCGAGTGGATGCCCGGAATGTCGGCACCGCCGCCCAGCCACTTGTTGCGCGACGGGTGACGCCACAGGCTTTCCATCAACTCCCAAGTCTCGCCCCGGTCACGCGAGCGAAAGAGACCGCCCGGCAAGGTGCCGGCCCAGAGCGTGCCCTTCTGGTTGGGACCACCCGTCTCCATCGACCAGATCAGTTGCGTGGACCAGGTGACGGGCTTGCCCCAGCCATCAAGATCGACAAGCGTCTCCGGCTTCCTGGGATAGGCGGGCGTGGTGATTTCCTTCCAGCTTTTGCGGCCCCTGTCGCGGCGATGCAGTTTGATGCCGAAATGCCCGTGGTTCAGCGCCGCATAGTCGGCCCCGTCACGGGGGTCGTGCAGGGTGAGGGTGACGTTGTCTCCCAGGAAATGGGCATCCCGCACCATCCATCCCCGGCTTCCCTTCGCCACATCGAACAAGCCCTTGCGGGTGGAAACCATGAGGGATGGTGCCATTCTAGCCTCCCGAGAGGGCCTGCATGACCCAGATTTGCGAAGTGGGCGTCACGATGTCGGAGAGATGGTGCCGGTCGTTGATGGCCTGGCCGTCGATGAGGATGCGCATGTGCTTGCGCAGCGCCCCCTGGTCATCCAGCAGATAGTGGCGGAGCTGCGGATTGGCCGCGAAGGCGCCATCCAGCACGGCCCTGACCGTACCTCCGGTGCTCTCCACGCGCGCGCAATCCACATGGCGCCGCAGGTTCGAGGTGAAATGGACAGTGGCCATGGGCCAAAGGCTAACACGGCTTTTGTCCTTTGACCAATCCCGCCCGCGACCCTAAGGGAAGGCCACGCAATCTCCGGGAGCATCAGATGAAAGCCAAAATCACCTGGATCAACGGCCGCGCCTTCCTGGGCGAGTCGGGCTCGGGTCATGCCGTCGTCATGGATGGTGCGCCGGAGGCGGGAGGCCGCAACATCGGCGTGCGCCCCATGGAAATGCTGCTGCTCGGCCTCGGCGGCTGCACCGCTTTCGACATCGTGATGATCCTCGAAAAGGCGCGCGAGAAAGTGACGGGCTGCGAAATCGAACTCGACGGTGAACGCGCCACGGAAGACCCCAAAGTTTTCACGAAAGTCACCATGACCTACGTGCTGAAGGGCCACGGACTGAAACCCGCCGTGGTGGAGCGCGCCGTCAAACTTTCGGCGGAAAAATACTGTTCAGCCTCCAAGATGTTCGAGAAGACCGCGGAGATTTCCCACGCATGGAAGATCATCGAAGCCTGAGCCCCGGCGCTGCCGCCATCGCCCTGCCGCTGCTCATGCTGTGGCTGGCGGACAGCGCGACGGTCACGACTGCGCCCAGGCTGCTGCAGGGCCCCGACATAATTTCCGCCTTCGAGGGCAAGACGGTGGAAGGCGCCTACAATGACGGCTTGGCTTTCCGCGAAACCTATTTCAGCGGCGGCAACATCGACTACTGGGATCCCCGCGCCTCAAGCGGCGGGCAATGGTCCGTCGTCAACAACCTGTTCTGCACCTTCTACACGGCGATGACCGGCGGCTGTTTCCGCATCGTGCAGGTGAGCGCCAACTGCTTCGATTTCTACGCCGCCGCCGACAGTGAACGGGAGGCGATGGACCCGGCAAAGCGCTCCGACTACACCGCCCGGGGCGCGGTGAAGGGAACGGCGTCCACCTGCCCCGACGAATTGCAGGCCTGAGCCCGTCTTGTCACGGCGCGCCCTGCGTTCCATGCTGGGCCCATGTTTGACGATCAATCCGCCCGCCGCGCCGCCTCCATTCTCATCGGACATTGGCGCGAGGAGAGCCGCCTCGACCGGCTGCCCCCTGCCTGCGCTCCCGCCACGAGGGCCGAGGGCTATCGCGTGCAACGTCACTGGCAGGATCAGTCCTCGCAACCGTTGGCGGGATGGAAGATCGCCGCCACCAGCATTGCCGGGCAGAAGCATATCGGTGTTGATGGTCCACTCGCCGGTCGCTACATCGCGGAGCGCGTCGTCTCCTCGGGCGGCCACATCCCCTTCGGCAACAATCACATGCGCGTGGCGGAGGTGGAATTTGCCTTCCGCCTCGGACGCGACCTGCCGCCACGGTCCGCGCCCTATCGCGACGACGAGGTCTTCGCAGCGGTGGCCGCCCTTCATCCCGCGATCGAAATTCCCGACAGCCGCTACGATCACTTCGAGACAGTGGGTGCAGCAGCCCTCATTGCCGACAATGCCTGCGCCCACTGGCTCTGCGTCGGCGAAGCAATGCCGGACACATGGCGCACGCTGGACCTTGCGCGCTTTGTGCCGGTGGGCCGCGTCTCGGGCAAACCTGAGGTGAAGGGCCTCGGCGCAAACGTGCTGGGCTCACCCCGGACCGCCATGACATGGCTCGTCAATGAACTGTCCGCCCATGGCATCACCGCACGGGCGGGCGAGGTTGTCACCACCGGCACCTGCCTTGTTCCCATGCCCATCGCCGCAGGCGATACCGTAGAGGGCGACTTCGGCACGTTGGGTCGCGTGACCGTCTCCCTCACCTGAGGCCTGCCTCACCCGCATGGCAAGTGTGTGTGCATTGCCCTTGCGATTAAGCGCACAATTTGGAAAAGACCGTTCACCTCAACCCCCGCCCCACAAGGACCTGCCCATGCCTGCGATTTCCGACCTCGCCGAACGCCGCGAGATGGTTGCCATTTGCCGCAAGATGAATGCCAGCGGCATCAACCAGGGCACCGCCGGAAATCTCTCGCTGCGCATCGGCGACAAATTCCTCATCACGCCGTCATCACTGCCTTACGACACCATGACGCCCGAGGACATTGTGGAGATGGCCTTCGACGGCACCTATGTCGGCCGCCGCCCGTCTTCGGAATGGCGCTTCCACCGGGACATCCTCAAGCACCGCACCGACATTGACGTCGTGCTGCATTGCCATTCCGTCTACGCCACCACGCTGGCCGTGCACCACAAGACCATTCCGTCCTTCCATTACATGACCGGCGTTGCCGGCGGCACCACCATCCGCTGCGCCCGCTATGCCACCTTCGGCACGCAGGCACTGTCCGATGCGGCGATCGAGGCGCTTGAGGGCCGCCTCGCCTGCCTGCTTGGCCAGCATGGGCAGATCTCGCTCGGCAAGACGCTGGACAGCGCATTGTGGCTTGCCACGGAAGTGGAAACGATCTCGCGCCTTTACGTGCAGGCCCTCACGCTGGGCGATCCGCCCATCCTGCCCGACGACGAGATGGAACGCGTCATCGCCCAGATGAAGCGCATGAGCTATGGCCACGGGCCCGAAGCGGAAGGCTCCAACGACGTTGCCCGCCCGCGCAAGGTCTGACGTCCGGGCGGCCGCTCGCATCCCTAAAATTTGAGGCAATCTGTTTCGGAAGCATTCGCATTCCCTCTGTAGGATCATCCCTGACCTGAAGGGGCACCCAGGGACTGCGAAAATGCTTACGAACTTGACGAACTTCCGCGCTTCCACGGCCGGAAATACTGGCGTTATGTTTGCGCTTGTCCTCGTGCCCTTGTTGCTGGGCGTGGGCGCCGCCGTTGACTACGTACGCCTGAGCGACCGGCAAACCGAGTTGAGCGCGGCACTGGATGGCGCGGCACTCGCTGCGGCAACGGCCAAGGACGCCACCGAAGCCGACCGCATCAGCATTGCGCGCGACTATTTCGCCAAGAACGTCACCGGCTCCGGCCGTGCCCCTGAGTTGTCCGTCGAGATGAGCGGCAATTCCATCATGGCGACGGCAAAGGAAGACGTGCCGACGATCCTGATGCAGTTGGGTGGCATTCCCACCATGACCGCCAAGGCCACATCGGAAGTGATGCTGCCCAGCGCCGGCAAGGCCGAGGTGGCGCTCGTCCTCGATTATTCCGGCTCCATGTCGGAGTCCGGCAAGTACGTCCGCATGGCCGCTGCTGCCAAGGACATGGTCACCCGCCTCGCCACCGCCACGGAGCATGGCAACCTCAAGGTTGGGCTCGTGCCGTTTTCCGCCATGGTGCGCACCAGCATGCCATCGGCGATGGTGACGCAGGCCGCAGCGGGAGAAACATGGAACGGCTGCACCCAGGACCGCGCCTATCCCAACAACACGGGCGTGGCCAGTCCATCCGGTGGTGCAGACAGCAAATGGGGTTATTTCGACAACACGTCCGAGAACAAGGGGGCCTACGATTGCAATGCCTATGCCGCCAAATCGCTGGATATTCTTCCGCTCACGGATGATTTCGTCAAGGTCGGCAAGAAGCTCGATGCCATGAGGCCGCTTGGCAACACCAACATCGCGCTGGGCGCCGAATTCGGCTGGAACCTTCTGGATGACGCCGCTCCCTATGCCCAGGCCGTGCCCTATAACGACAAGGAGACGCGAAAGTACCTGGTGCTGCTGACCGATGGCGTGCAGACGTCCAAGGAGTGGGGACCAGGCAAGAGCCGCAACATCGAACACGGCCAGAAGAACCTGGTGACGCTCTGCACGGGCATGCGCGCCAAGGGCATCACCGTCTTCACCATCGCCTATGACGTGACCGACAAGCAGGTGACGACGCTGCTCAAGAGCTGTGCCCCCGGCAAATATTTCGAGCCGGACGTGGGCGGCAATTCGATCAACCTGGTCTTCTCGGAAATCACCGCCCAGATCAGCAATGAACTGGTGCGACTCGTCCGCTGACCGTCCTCAGCTGCTTTCCGGCACCATGTCGATTGCCCCGCAGGGGCATTCGGCGGCGCACAGGCCGCAGCCCTTGCAATAGTCGTAGTCGATGCGGAAGCGGTTGCCCGCCCCCAGCTTGATGATGGCGTTGTCCGGGCAGACGCCATAGCAATTGTCGCATTCGAAGCAGTTGCCGCAGGAGAGACAGCGCCGCGCCTCGTAGAGCGCGTTCGTCTCGTCAAGCCCGCCCTGCACCTCCGCAAAACTGCGCACGCGCCGTGCCGCCTCCAGCATTGGCCGCACCGTGGGCGAGGCATCCTCGTAGTACCAGGTGTTGAGGCGCTCGGGTGACGCGAGTCCATGCTTTTCAGCCGGCACATAGGGTGCTGCGCGCAGATACCCGTCGATATGGCGCGCGGCTTTCTTGCCGTGCCCCACGGCCACGGTCACGGTGCGTTCGGAGGGCGCCATGTCGCCACCCGCGAACACGCCGGCACAACCCGTCATCATGTCGGGACCGACCTTGACCACGCCGTTCTCGATCACCACACCCGGCGCTTTCTCCAGCAATGACAGGTCCACGTCCTGCCCCAGCGCGAGCACCAGGCTGTCGGCATCAAGCGTTTCGTATTCGCCCGTCGGCTGCGGAAAACCCTTGTCGTCCAGTGCCATCTTTTCGATCTGCAGGGTGCCGCCGTCGATGGTCTTGATGGTGGAGAGCCACTTCATCGAGACGCCCTCTTCCAAAGCCTCTTCCACCTCGAAGTCATGGGCCGGCATCTTCTCGCGGGTGCGGCGATAGACGATGATTGCTTCCTCGGCCCCAAGACGGCGCGCCGTTCGGGCCACATCGATGGCCGTGTTGCCGCCGCCATAGACGACGACCTTGCGGCCGAGAAGCGGCGGTGCCTCGCCTTCCATGGACCGTAGCAATTGCACCGCATCCAGCACCTTGGCGGCGCCCGCAGCGGGAATATAGGCACGCTTGGCAATATGCGCGCCGACGGCGAGGAATGCCGCATCATATCCGCCCGCGATCATCTCCTGCTCGATGTCGGCCACCTTGCTGTCGAGATGAAGCGTCACGCCCATGTTGGTAATGCGCTTTACTTCCGCGTCGATGATGTGGCGCGGCAGGCGGTACTTCGGGATCCCGAAGCGCATCATGCCACCGGCGAGCGGCCCCGCCTCGCGCAACGTGACGCCATGGCCCATGCGCCGCAGGTGATAGGCCGCCGACAGCCCGGCAGGCCCTGCCCCCACCACCAGCACCGTCTTGCCGCTTTCAGCCGCAGGCGGATCGAACTGCCAGTCCTTCTCGATCGCAAGATCACCCAGGAAACGTTCCACCGAATTGATGCCGACCGCCTCGTCGATGCTGGCGCGGTTGCAGGCGCCTTCGCAGGGGTGGTAGCAGACACGGCCCATGATGGCGGGCAGCGGATTGTTCAGCGTGAGGGCGCGCCAGGCCTTTTCATAGTCACCCGCCTCTGCGTGGAAGAGCCAGGCCTGAATGTCCTCGCCTGCCGGGCAGGCGGCATTGCAGGGCGGCAGGCGGTCCACGTATTCGGGCCGCACGGTGCGCCAGGAGCCCGTCAGGTTCCGCTTGCTGGTGCCCACATCGAGCGCGATCGCATAGGGATGTTTCATGACGCCGCTCCCGTCGTTGCCTGCGCCACGGCCTCGGTCAATCCGAACTCCGCGATATGACGGTCGGCAATGGCCTGGATGCGCGCCACCCGCGGGTCCGTGACACCCCCCTTGAACAGATGGGCAAAACGGCGCTGGAGCCTGAGATACTCCGTCACCGGCTTGGGCTGCCTGATCTTGCGCACATGGGTGATGTGTCCGCCTTCCGCCTCGAAGATGGGGAACAGGCCTGTTTCAATGGCAAGCCGGGCAAGGCGGATCGTGTCATGCGAGGCCGCACCCCAACCGAGGGGGCACGGCACATTGATCTGGATGTAGCGCGCACCGCGAATGCCCATCGCCTTTGTCACCTTGGCTTCGAGATCATGCAGGTCGGCGACACTTGCGGTGGCCACATAGGGAATGTCGTGGGCAACCGCGATCTTGGGAACAAACTTGCCCGTGCCGAAGACATTGCCGGGCTCATCGCCCAGTGTGGGCGTCGTCGCCGTGCGCGCCGCCGGCGGCGTGGCGGACGAGCGCTGCACGCCCGTGTTCATGTAGCCTTCGTTGTCATAGCAGATGTAGAGAACGTCATCGTTGCGCTCGAACATGCCGGAGAGGCAGCCGAAACCGATGTCGGTGGTGCCGCCGTCTCCGCCCTGGGCAACGACGCGCGTGCCCGCGCGCCCCGTGACGCGCATCGCCGCAGCGACGCCCGTTGCCACAGCCGCCGCATTGCCGAAGAGCGAATGCATCCACGGCATCTGCCACGACGTTTCCGGATAGGGCGTGGTGAAGACCTCCAGACAACCCGTCGCGTTGACGGCGATGAGATTGCCGCCACTCGCCCGCATGGCGGCATCAATCGCGTAGCGCGCTCCTAGCGCCTCGCCGCAGCCCTGGCAGGCGCGGTGGCCGCAGGTGAGCGAGTTGGAGCGCGACAGGCTGGCCTGAACATTGCGTTCCGTTTCGTCAATGAGGCGGTTGCCGACAGTGAGCGTACCCTTCTGGTAGAATTTGAGCTTCTGGATCTCGTTCATCACGATGTCTCCTTCTCCGCCGCTGCCTGGCGTTCGGCGTCGGCGCGCTGGGCCCGCTCGGCCCGCTCGCGCTCGAGAATCTTCAACACATTCTCCGCCGATGGGCCCGACCGCCGCGCCTTGCCCTTGCGATGGATTTCCCGCGCGATGACACGCTCGTTGAGGTCCATGAAATGCGGACCTTCCCACGGCTGGATCAGCGCCTGGCGGAAGACGCGGTGCAGCGATGCCTTGGTGACGGGACGGCCACCCAGCCCTGCGATCACCGCGTGCATGTGGGGCGATTGCGGCATGTCGCGCAGCGCGATGGCGATGTTGCTCGCCAATGGTCCGCCCATTCCCGGATCGAGGCTCTTGTCGATCACGATCACGTCGCGCGCCTGCGTCAGCACCTCGCGCAACGCCTTGGCCGGGAACGGCCGGAAGGTGACGAGACTGACAAGGCCGATGAGAATGCCTTCGCCCCGCATCTCATCGATGACATCCTTGATGGTGCCGTTGATCGAACCCATCGCAACGACCACCGTCTCGGCATCGTCCATGGCGTAGCTCCGCAGCAATCCCCCGGCTTCGCGCCCGAAGCGCTGCCTGAAATCGCGCGCCATCTGCTCGATCAGGCGAAACGCCGTCTGCTGCTTGTAGAATTGCAAGTAGCGCACCTCCGTGAAGGCATCGGGCCCCACCATCGCGCCGATGGAGATCGGATCTTCCGGGTCCAGCACCTGCACCGGTTCATAAGGAGGCAGGTAGGCATCCACATCCGCTTGCGCGGGAATGTCGATCCGTTCCATGGCATGCGTGAGGATGAAGCCATCCACGCAGACCATCGTGGGCACGGACAATTCTTCCGCCAGCTTGAAGGCGATGACGTGAAGGTCGGCTGCTTCCTGGTTGTGCTCGGCAAAAAGCTGTATCCACCCCGACTCGCGGAGCGCCATGGCATCGGAGTGATCGTTCCAGATGTTGATGGGCGCGCCGATGGCACGGTTGCCCAGCGTCATCACGATGGGAAGGCCGAGCCCCGCCGCGTTGTAGACCGCCTCCGCCATGAACAGGAGACCCTGGCTGGCCGTGGCCGTATAGGCGCGGGCTCCCGCCGCAGAGGCGCCGATCGCCACCGACAGGGCCGCGAACTCGCTTTCCACATTGATGAACTCGCAGTTCTGCACATCACCCGTGCGGACCAGTTCACCCAGTCCTTCCACGATATGCGTCTGCGGCGTGATCGGATAGGCACAGACCACCTGAGGGCGGCAGAGGCCGATCACCTTCGCCATGGCCTTGGAGCCTTCGATTTGCTCAAGCATGGAGAGCCTCCCGTGCAGCGGCCGCCGGACGGCCCAAGGCTGCGGCAACAATGTCATGGGCGGCGCGGGCGGCAATCACGTTGGCCTCGCCCACCTTGCCGGGAAACGTGCGGCGGATCGCTTCCAGCACGGACGCGAGCGAGACAAGTCCTGACATCGCGGTGAACGCACCAAGGAGCGAGGTATTGGGCGCGGGCCTGCCCACGTGGCTGAGCGCCAGTTCCGTGGCAGCGACGGTTTGCGCATGGCCTTGCGACAGCCGTGCGGCAATGGCGTCCTGATGAAGGTCCGCGAAGCTCTTGCCGGTGTTGACCAGCAAATATCCGCTCGGCGAGAGGCCCTCCAGCACATCCATGGCACGGAAAAGGGTGGCATCCTGCACGATCAGCGCATCAGGATTCTGGATCGGTTCGCGCAGGCGGATTTCGCGATCGGAAATGCGGCAGAAGGCAACAACCGGTGCGCCCATGCGCTCGGAGCCGAAACTGGGAAAGGCCTGGGCGTGTTTGCCTTCGATGAAGGCCGCAACCGAGAGCATCTCCGCCGCCGTCACGACTCCCTGCCCGCCCCGTCCGTGAATCCGAACCTGAAACATCAGCGTCTCCCATCGGCCGTCAACCGGGGGAGTTGTAACATCCGTCGGGTGGCGCGACTTGACTCACATCAAGCCGCCAGCGCGGAGCACGTGCTTTGCAGGAGGCCCGCTAGACTTTCTCGCGGAATTTCTCGACGTAGACGTTGATGACAAGGGCCGCCAGCAGGATGAGGCCGCGGATCAGGATTTTCTGGAACGAATCCATCTGGATATGATCCAGTCCGTTGTTCACCACGCCAAGCACAAGGAGACCGATGATGGTATTCCCGATCCCGCCCCTTCCGCCGAACAGGCTGGTGCCGCCCACCACAACGGCGGCAATGGCATCCAGCAAGTATGTATCGAACTGGTTCTGCTGGGCCGAGCCGAAGTAGGCCACGCCCAGCATGCCGGCGATGCCAGAGCACAACGCGCTGATGACCATGACGGAGCCGATGACCAGCTTCACGTTGACGCCCGAATATTCCGCCGCCTCGCGGTTGCCGCCCACCATGTAAACGTAGCGCCCGAAACGCGTGTAGGTCAGCACCAGATGCCCGACGATGAAGAAGATGAGGCAAACGATGATGGTCCAGCCCACGGGAATGAACAGCGCCTTCCCAGCCGCATCGACGCCCAGCGGAATCTGGAATGCCGTCTTGGCACCAAGCAGAGTCACGAGGTCCGGATACTGGTAGGCAATCTGGCCCCGCACCAGCAGCGCCGAAACGCCATTGGCAATCTGCATGATGGCGAGCGTCATGATGAAGGACGGGATGCCGATCGATGTCATGCCGAAGGCCGTGATCAGCCCGAAGGCCAGCGCCGACATCAGCGTCAGGATGATCGCCAGTGCACCATTCAGCGGAATGTTGGCGATGTTCACGTAGTCCGGCTGTATGGTGAAATAGGCGACCGTGATGCCGACGGCATTGGCGACGGCGGCCACCGACAGATCAATCTCCGCCGTGAGAATGACGAAGGTGAGGCCAACCGCGATGATGCCCGTGATGGACATCTGCCGGATGATGTTCACCGCGTTGTCGAGCGTGGCGAAAGTCGTGGTGGTGGAAGAGAAGAACACCACCAGCGCCACGAGGGTGAGCAGCGGCGCCAGCGTACGCAGCTTGTCGGCGATGGCCCGCTTGGGATTGAAGCTCTTGGCGGCGGCGGTATCTGTGCTCACGTTCATCTGGCCTTTCTCAAGCTGCCGTCAACAGGTCGGATTTGGTGACAGTGCCCGACGTCATTTCACTCACCACGGTCCCGCGCTTCACCACATAGATCTTGTCGGCCAGCGTCAGGATGGTTTCGGGTTCCGTGGAGAGGACGAGGATCGACACACCCTTGTCGCGCAACGCCTTGATGATGCGGATCACGTCTTCCTTGGCGCCCACGTCCATGCCGCGCGTCGGCTCGGACAGGATCAGGATTTTCGGAAGGCTGGTCAGCCACTTCGCCAGGGCCACCTTTTGCTGGTTTCCGCCCGAAAGTGAACCGAGGTCGATGTCCGTCAACGGCGGCCTGATCTGCAGGTCCTTGATCTGGTGTTGGGCCACAACGCGCTCCTGCTGCGGCTTGAGCAGGATGCGGTGAATGCGCCCCAGCATTGAGATGCTGACATTCTTGAACACGGGTTCATTGCGGAACAGCATCATGCCGCGGTTTTCGGGAACGAAGGCAAGGCCTGCCCTGCGTGCCGCGGCGGTGGATCGGAAATGCGCTGGCTTGCCTTCCAGCGTGATGTTGCCCCGCGTGAAGGCGTGCCGCCCGAACAGCGCACGCGCGAATTCGATCAGGCCGCTTCCCATGAAGCCATACATGCCCGTGATTTCGCCGGGGCGGAGTTCGATCGATACACCGTTCAGCGACCGGCCATCGCCCACCTCGCGCGCCACGAGAATGGGTTGCGCGTCCGGCGCACCCCGAAGAACTGCCGTTTCGCCCATGTGCATGTCGGCCGAGCCGCGCCCGATCATGTGGCCGATGATCTTGTCCTTGTCGAGATTGGCGCGCGGCTCCGTGGCAACGCGGCGGCTGTTGCGGAACACGGTGATGCGGTCGGAGATGTCGAGCACGTCATCGAGGAAATGCGAAATGAAGACCAGGCCGCGGCCTTCGGCGCGCAACTTGCGCAAGGCCGAGAAGAGGCGCGCCACTTCCGGGGGTGAGAGTGCGGACGTGGGTTCGTCCAGGATGATGGTGCGGGCGCCGGAGAACAGCACGCGCGACAACTCGATGAGTTGCTGGACTCCGACCGGCAATGTGCTCACCCGCGTGGACGGATCGATATCCACACCAAGGCTGCCGATCAGGGCCCGCGCCTGTTGCTTCATGCCGGACCAATCGATGATGCCGCCCGCCTTCACGGGCTGCACGCCAAGAAAAACGTTCTCGGCCACCGACAGGTCGGGAACCACCGACAATTCCTGGTGCACCATGCCGATGCCGGCGGCGATGGCATCGCGCGCGGAGCGGAATTGCACCACGCGGCCCTCGACGCGCATCTCGCCCTCGTAGCCCGTGTGCAGGCCGGCGATGATCTTCATGAGGGTTGATTTACCGGCGCCGTTCTCGCCGACGAGACCATGGATCTCGCCGGGGAAGACAGAGAAGTCCACGTTCTGCAGCGCCGTCACGCCGCCGAACGTCTTGGAGACGCCTTTCAACTCGATCAACGGCACAGACGTGCCGTTGATCGCGTCGTGTGTGGGAGGAACCACGACAGAGGCCCTGATCAGATCAGGAAGTTCTTCTGCAGCCAGAGATGACCTGCAGCCGTATCCTTGGTGATGACGGGACCGTCGGCGAGGATGAAGTTCGGAATGTCCTTGCCCGCCTTCTCTCCACCAGCGACCGCAGCGACGCCTGCCGCAACAGCCCAGCCATGGATGCGGCAGGACGGGTTGCGCACCGTCGCCACCATGGTGCCGTCGAGAACGGCGTTCACCGCCGGCGGCATCGCGTCGACGCCCGCGATCAGGATGTCGGTGCGGTTCTTGGCCTTCATCACGTTATGGGCAGCGAGCGCCATGTCGTCGTTGTGGAAGAATGCACCCTTGATGTCGGGATGCTGCGTGAGCAACGAATCCCAGATGCGCGTCACTTTCGTCACGTCCCAGTCGGCGGGTTGCTCGTCGAGCAGCTTGATCTTGCCGTTGCCGTCGATCACCTGATGGAAGCCCTTGGCGCGTCCCTGTGCGCCGGAATGGCCCAGTGCGCCTTGCGTCATCACCACATTGCCCTCGCCGCCGATGGCGTTGATGAGCGCCGCGGTCACGACCGATCCCATCATCTGGTTGTCGGGCGCGATGAAGGTGTGGAGCGCAAGCTGGCCTTCGGGCGCCATCATCGTGTCCATGGCGATGACGGGCGTGCCCGCATCGATGACGCGCTGGATCGGCTCATTGAGTGTGCCGATGCCGAACGTCTGCAGCGCCACGAAATCCCACTTCTGCGTCGCCAGGTTTTCAACCGTGGCGCGCTGCTTGGTGGCCGACAGTTCTCCGTCGAACCATGTGATTTCCACGTTCATCAGCTTGGCCCACGCTTCCGCCGCCTGCTTGCCCTGCGCGCACCATGTGGCCTGGAGACCGGCGTTGCCCATGGCAGCCTTCAAGGGCTTGCCAGACGGCTTGAGTTCCTGCGCGATCGCGGGATCGAAGCCCGCTTCCGCCAACATGATGGCGCCAAGCGCCGCCGCTCCGCCCATTGCCTTGAAAATGTCCCGGCGCGACGCATCCTCAAAGAGTTTGCGGTCGTCCAGAATCGTTTCTTCCTTCTTGCGTGCCATTTGGGTCTCCCAATCTGATGTTCGTTTACGTGAAAAGCGAATTCAGTACGTCGACCGGCAGGTATGCCTGCTCTTCAAATTGTCGTCCTCTGCGGGACGAGGTGGAAATATTTGTCATACAATAGGTGAAGGCTGTCAAGCACACTGCGCGCGTCGCATGGTGACTGATGTGATTCCTTCATGCGTTCGGCGGTGCGCCTTGAGAGTGTTGCGTTGCATTCACGTGATCCCGCGCTGCAGCAACGACCTCTTCGATGCCGTTGAATGATGTAGCGTTGAGAACGAGGCTGCGCGCGAAGCCAAGTGCAAGCAACTCGCAACCCGCCCGCACACGCTCATCCGCTATGCTCTCCATGTCTTCCACATGGGCAAGGCCGAGGATGCGGCGGATCATCTTGCATCCGGCGAAGCCAAGCGAATCGCGGAAGAGCTTGTCCATGAAATCCGCCCGGTATCGCGCCAGCGCGGCCAACGCCGCATCATCCTTGAACAGGCCTTGCCCGAATGTTTCTCCATCCGCATGATGTTCCCACGTGTGCAGGAACTCCGCCTTGAATGCGGACCACACGATTTTCGTCTGTTCGAGCAGCCAGTCACAATAGGGATCGGGCCGGCCTTGTCCCTGCCCCGCATGGGCGAAGAAGGACAGGAGATAGTTGGCGATGATGGCGCCCACATCGAAGGCCATGGGGCCGACGAAGGCAAATTCCGGGTCGATGACGCGGGTTTCCGTTTCCGTCACCATCACTGAACCGGTGTGCAGGTCTCCGTGGATCACGGCCTGCGCCTCCGTGATGAACTGCCACTTCTTTTCCTGCACGGCGATCTTGAGTGCGGCGTCGGCCTCAAAGGCGGACTTGATCCCATCGAGATAGGGCCTGGTCCAGCGGTTGAGTTCCGCCACGCGGTAGGGATCGGTGAAGACGAGGTCTTCTGTGATCCGGCACAGCGCCGTGTTGGAGGCAAACAGCTCGATCCGCGCCTTGTGCGCCTCGGCGGAGGACGCCAGCATGGAGGTGTGGAACAGCGTCCGCGCCATGAAGATCGCGATGTCCTGCGCCGCGCGTGGATAGATGCGGCGCCGGATCAGCCCCTTGCGCAAGGTGATGTGCGGCGTGAGGTATTCCATGACGATGAGCGCCATGTCGTTGTCGTAGTGAAAGACCTGCGGCGTGAGCGCCGGCGCATGTTGCGCCTGAATGGCAAGGGCGCTGCTCTCGAAGAAGGACCGCTTCAGCGGCAAGGGCCAGCTTTCGCCCACAAGCCGGACGTACGGCAATGCCTGCTTGACCACGAGGCCGCCTGCGCCGCCCTCGATGATGAAGACGAGATTGAGGTTGCCGTCACCCACTTCACGGATTGTCCACGCCTGCGCCGTTCCACCCAGCCGTTCCCGCGCAATTGGCAATCCATTGAGATAGTCACGCAACCGGCTTGTATCCAAAGCATGATAGTGAGCGTCGGGCATGATGCAGGTGGTCCCCCAATTTCCGCACTAAAGACCAAAATCTTCCAGCGTGGAAGACACCTCAGCCCGGGTACCAGATCTTGCGCGGTTCCTCGGGCCTGCGCACATGGTCATAGGCACGGTCAATGAGTTGCGGCAGGTCGACGGCGGGCCGCCAGCCCAGATCAAACTTCGCGGCGGCATTGTCCATCCAGTTGGAATGATAGGAACTGGGAATGGCAATGCTCTTCAACCCCCGCGTTGCCAGCAGGTAGGCGGCCACTTCGCCGTAGTCGACAGCTTCATTCATGCAGATGTTGTAGGTGCGCCCCGCCGTATCCTCACGGCCCAGCGCCTTGCCGATGGCATCCACCAGATCATCCACATGCACGAAGTTGCGCCTCAGCGGCCGGCCCTTCGCATCCAGCAGCAGCGGAACCGTGCCGTCAAGCGCTGCGGCCGCGGCCACATCGGGCGCCACCAGTTCTTTCCAGCGCGGACCGCCGAACACATCATCACCGAAGGACAGGGTGTATTTGAAGTCGTCTTTCTCCATGATCCACGGCGCCCGCAGACAGCAGGCATTGATGCCGTATTGTATGACGAACTGGCGAAGCATCACCTCCTCCAGCACCTTGGAGAGCGCATAGCAGCCGGGATAGGCCATGTGTGGTGTCTGCTCGGTGACAGGTGTGCCGTGATCGTAGAAGAAATGACCCACCGCCGCATCGCCGCCGATCAGGATGAACTGGCGCGCCGTCTTGCTCTGGCGGAATTCCTCCAGCATCCAGAACAGGCCCTTCACCGTCACGTCCATCACATCGTCAGGCGTTTCCTTGCAGGTCGCCATGTGGATGACGTGCGTGACGCCTTGCATCGCACGCGCAACACAATTGCGGTCTGCAATGGTGCCGTGGATTGCTTCGATGCCTGCAATGCTCCTGGTGTGGCACAGGGCCCGCATGGCCGAGCGCGGCATGCCGAGCGCCGACTCAAGATGCGCAATGAACCGCGTTCCCACCTTGCCGGTTGCGCCTGTGATGAGAAGTTTCATGTTCATCTCCTGATCGCGGCACCGGACGGCGCGGCTTGCTAGGGTTGGCTGGAGGAATTCCGCACGACGAGCGGACATTCGGACTTGAGTTGCGCCGGAGGCACGCCGGGCTGGTCGATCTGTTCGAGCAGCAGTTCCGCCGCCAGCGCGCCCATCTCGAAATGCGGCAGCAGCACGGTTGTCAGCGGCGGATGGGTGAACTGCGCGATCTCGCGGTCGTCGTAGCCGACAACGCTGACATCGCCGGGAATGGCCTTGCCCAGTTCCCGCAATGCCTCAAGGCAACCGAGCGCCATGAGATCATTGCAGCAGAAAATCGCCGTGGGCGGATGGGGCAACTGCATCATCTCTTTGGTTTGCGCATAACCGGCGGACGGCTCCCAGTTGCCGGGCCGCACGAGATCTTCATCGAAGGCGATATCCGCCGCTGCGAGGGCCTGGCGATAGCCCTTGAGCCGGTCCTTGGAGGCATCCATCCAGTCTTCGCCCTGGATGATGGCGATGCGGCGGTGGCCCAGTTCGATGAGGTGACGCGTGGCCGTACGCCCGCCAACCACCTCGCCCGGCGTGACCGATGCCACGCTGCGGTCCATGACATAACAGTTGAGCAGTACCGTGGGCTGGCCCAGCACCGCCTGCGATGGCGTGACCGCACGGGTCTGGATCGTGCCGTAGACGAGTCCCCTGAGATTGATCCTGGCCAGCGTGCGAATGGCCATCTCTTCCGCTTCCGCATCGCCGCTGGTGACGAAGGTCAGGATGTCGAGGCTGCTCGATGCCGCTTTCTCCCGCAACCCGTCGAGCGCAATCGCCATCCACGGATCGGTGGACATTTCATCGACAAGAAATCCAATGACGCCGCTGTCGGGACGCGCGCCGTTTCCATTGCGGCGGCCGGCATGGAGATAGCCCAGCGATTTCGCCGCCTTCTTCACACGCGTGATGGTGTCGTCTGACACCCGGGCCTCGGCAATGCCGTTCAGCACCAGCGACACGGTGGTCTGCGACACCCCCGCCAATGTTGCCACGTCAGTCATGGTCGGGCGGCGTTGTTCAGTCATGGATTATCCCCCAGGTCTTTCGCCTGCCAATGCAACCACACCGTCGGACATCCTCAAACTGCAATGTTTCCCCCTCCACAACTTCCAACAGTAATGTTGACTGATATTAGTAATAGTGATTACGTTAACTCACGGCCCTGCCGTCTGGCAAGCCGGCAAAGACGATGACGACAACATTTTGAATGGGAGACGCCTGATGAAACTGAGATTTGCTGCAGCCGTGGCTGCCGGCCTGATGCTTTCAGTCACACCCGGACTGGCACAGGAGAAGAAGCAACTGGCCTTTATCGTGAATGCCGCCTCGGACTTCTGGAAACTTGCGGAAGCGGGCGTGAAGAAGGCGCAGGCCGAACTGCCCAACTATGAATTGCAGTTCAAATACCCCGCACAAGGCACTGCCGCCCTGCAGAACGCCCTGATGGACGACCTCGTGGCCGCGGGCACCGACGCCATCATGATCTCGTCGGTCGATCCCAAGACCTCGATCGACGCATTCAACCGCATTGCCGCCCAGGTGCCGCTCTTCACCACGGACAGCGATGCACCTGCCAGCAACCGCATTGCCTACCTCGGTTCTTCCAACACCGATGCGGGTGTGCAGGCTGGTGAAGTGGCTGTGAAGGCTCTGCCAAACGGCGGCAAGTGCATGGGCTTCGTCGGCTTCCTCGATGCCGACAACGCCAAGGAACGCATTGCCGGATTCAAGCAGGCCGTGGAAGGCAAGGGCATCGAACTCGTTGATACACGCGGCGATGACGTGGACTTCGCCCGCGCCCGCAGCAACGTGGACGACGTGCTGGCCGCCAACCCCGAGATCAACTGCATGGTCGGTTTCTATTCGTACAATCCCCCGAAGATCTACGAAGCCCTGCAGGCCGCCAACAAGCTCGGCCAGATCACGGTCATCGCCTTTGACGAAGACCCGATCACCCTTGGCGCCGTGCGCGACGGCAGCTTTGCCGGCACCGTGGTGCAGCAGCCCTTCGAATGGGGCTATCAGGGCATGAAGCTGATGGCCAAGTACCTTGAGGGCGACAAGTCGGGCATTCCCGAAAACAAGCTCATCATTGTTCCCACCAAGGTGATCGACAAGGCCAACGTCGATCAGTTCGAAGCCGACCTGAAAGCCGCAATCGGCAAGTGAGGGTTGGAGAATGGCTGGCGGAAACCTCCTGGCGCCAGCCATTCCTTCACGCTTGTGACCAAAGCCACCTTGGGGCAAAGATCATCCATGACGGCGGCACTTCTCGCACTGCGGGGCGTTTCCAAGCACTTCGGCCCCGTGGTCGCCCTTGAAGACGTCTCATTCAGCGTCGGCCGCGGGGAAGTGATCGGGCTCGTTGGCGAGAACGGTGCCGGAAAATCGACCCTGATGAAGATCCTCGGCGGCGTCATCGCGCCATCGGCCGGGCGCATTCTGCTGGATGGTGCGGAAGCCGTCTTTGCCACGACACGCCAATCCATGGACAGGGGCATTGCTTTCGTCCACCAGGAGCTCAACTCCTTCACCAATCTCAGCGTTGCGGCGAACATCCTCATCGGCCGCGAACCGCGCCGCGGGCCTTTCAATGTGTTCGTCGATCAACGCCAAAGCGAAGCACAGGTGGAACCGCTGTTGAAACGGTTGCGCGCCGACTTCCGGCCTTCCACGCCCGTGGCGGAATTGTCGATCGCCCAGCGTCAGCTTGTGGAGATTGCCCGCGCACTCTCCTTTGATGCGCGCCTCGTCATCATGGATGAGCCCACCTCCAGCCTCACTCTCAGCGAGTCCAGCCGGCTTCTGGAAATCGTCCGTGAACTGAGGGAAAGTGGCGTCAGCGTCATCTTCATCACCCACCGGCTCAACGAGGTGGTGGAGATTGCCGATCGTGTCGTCGTTCTGCGCGACGGCAGGCTTGCGGGAACACTGGCGAAGCAGGAGATCACCCCGCAGGCCATGATCGCCCTCATGATCGGCCGCGCCTTGCAAACGCTCTACCTGCCGCCCGCCACGACGCGCGGCGAACACGGCCTCACACTCTATTGCGCGCGCACCCGCAGCTTCCCCGCCGAGGAAGTGAGCCTTGCCGTGCGCAAAGGCGAAATCCTCGGCCTTGCCGGGCTGATCGGTGCGGGGCGGTCGGAACTCGCCCGGGCCGTCTTCGGCATTGAACCGTTGCTTGCCGGCGAAATCCGGATCGATGGCATGCCCCTGCGAGCTGCGACGCCGCAGGACGCCATGGCGGCGGGTGTGGCCCTCATCCCCGAAGACCGCAAGCAATCCGCATTGATGCTGGGCGAATCCATCGCCGAGAATATCGCCCTCAACAACTGGCGGGACTTCTCCCACCGCGGCATGGTCGAAACTTCGCGGTTGCAAGCGCATGCCGAGACGCAGATTGCTGCCTTCGCGGTGCACGCGCCGGGGCCTGAGACACAGCTTGCCGCTCTTTCTGGCGGCAATCAGCAGAAGGTCATTCTCGCGAAGTGGCTGCCACGCAAGCCGGCCGTGCTCATCTGCGATGAACCCACGCGCGGCGTCGATGTGGGTGCCCGCCACGAAATCTACGCCCGCCTGCGAAAGGCTGCCGATGAAGGTGCGGCCGTGCTGCTCATTTCCAGCGACATGGAGGAAGTCCTCGGCGTCAGCGACCGCATCGCCGTCATGCATGAAGGGCGGATCAGCGGCACGCTGGAGCGCACGGATTTCTCGGAACAGAATGTGCTGCAACTGGCCGTCGGACGCGCCCACCTGGAGGATACCCCCCGATGATCCCCTACAAGAAAGATATCGGTTTGCTCATCCTCATCCTGCTGGTCGGCAGCACGGTGGCGCTGATCAACCCGCTGTTCCTCTCGCCCACCAACATGGCCAACACGGCAAACCTCATCGGCCTCTTCGGCATCTTCGCCATCGGCCAGGCCATCGTCATCATCACTGGCGGCATTGATCTTTCCGTCGGCTCCGTCATCGCCCTTCTCGGCGTGCTCATGGTGGACCTGATGGCGGGCGTGGAACTGCCCTGGCCCTTCGTGCTGATGCTCATTCCGGTCTTCGGCGCGGTGATCGGCCTCATCCACGGCCTGCTGGTGGTCAAGCTCCGGATTCAGCCGTTCATCGTGACCCTCTGCGGCCTTCTCATCTACCGGGGCGCGGCCCGCTTCTTCACCGCCGATGCGACCGCCGGCTTTGGTTTCGGCCAGAGCTTTCCCGCCGTGGAATGGCTCACCGTGGGCCGCAGCTTCGGTGTGCCGCATTCCTTCGTCGCCCTCGTCATCATTGGTGCGGTGATGTGGACGGTCCTGCACCGTACCGTCTTTGGCCGCTACCTCTATGCCGTCGGCAAGAACGAGGAGGCGGCCCGCTATTCCGGCATCAACACCGGCGCCGTCGTGGTCGCGGCCTATGTGATCTGCGGCATCCTCACCGCCATCTCGGCCATGTTCTTCGCCATGTACACCCGTTCCATCTCTCCCTCGTCGCACGGAAACTTCTACGAACTCTACGCCATTGCCGCAGCGGTGCTGGGTGGCTTCTCCCTGCGCGGTGGTGAAGGCTCGATCCTCGGCGTGATCCTCGGCGCGGTGCTGCTGCAGATCCTGCAAAACCTGGTGAACCTCCTCGGCATTCCCAGTTCGTTGAATTTCGCGGTGATGGGTGCTGTCATCCTCTTTGGCGTTCTGGTGGACAGCCAGCTGGCACGTTTCCGGCCCATGCTGTCGTCACTCAAGGGAACTGCGTGAGGCGGAGATGGCTGTTGCCGATGACCAGGACGTCCGGAGCATCACCATCGCGGCGGGGCGGCTCTCCGCCACGATCCTGAATGTCGGTGCGGCCCTCATGGATTTCGCGGTGGACATGCCAAGCGGACGCCGTCCGCTGATCTTGTCGCTCAGCGATGCCAACGCCTATCGCACCAATCCCCATTATCTCGGCGCCATTGCCGGCCGCTGCGCCAACCGCATCCGTGGCGGCGCATGCATCATCGACGGCCGTCTTCACCAACTGGACCGCAACGAAAACGGTGAAACGCATCTGCACGGAGGCTCAAAAGGTTTCTCCCGCAAATTCTGGAATATCGTCGCGCACACACCTGAGAGCGTCGACCTCGCGCTCCATTCTCCCGATACCGACCAGGGGTACCCCGGAAATCTCGATTGCACCTGCCGCTACGAACTGCTGCCGGGGAACCGCCTGCGCATCACGCTCTCGGCCACGGCGGACGCAACGACTCTCGTCAACCTCGCGGCCCATGCCTATTTCACTCTCGCGCCACAGTCGTCGGTGCTGGACCATGCGTTGCAGATTGCGGCTGAGCACTACACGCCGGTTGATGCCAATCTCATTCCGGATGGGCGCCAACTCGCCGTACGCGGAACGGGTTTTGATTTCACGTCGCTGTCGCGGATCGGCACGCAAAGAGAAGGCACACCCGCGGGCTTCGATCACAACTTCATCCTCGCGGGTGCCCCCCGGCACGAACCTGCTTTTGCCGCACGATTGCGTTCGCCCTTGCAGGATCTCTCGCTTGAAATCTGGACCACGGAACCGGGCCTGCAATTCTACGACGGCGCGAAACTGCAGGATGATCCCACAAATCCCTCCGGCACCTTGCGGCCCTTCGCCGGCTGCTGTCTGGAGCCGCAACGCTTCCCCGATGCCATCCACCATCCCCATTTCGCCGGAGCGCTGCTCCCGGCAGGTGCAGTCTACCGGCAGGTGACCGAATACCGGCTCTTTGCATGAGACAGCATCCAATCGCACAAAAATCAGCGCTAAAGCACAAAGGCCTGGTGGTGGGCGTACTCGGTGACGAACCGGTGTCAGGTGTGAATTCCCTGAAGTGAATAACATTCCCGCTCACAATACAGGGAATCCGCGCTTGCGCGAACACATGGCCTATCTCGACGCCCTTCTTGTTAAACGGCGGCGCTATCGGGCCACGAACGCGGAGGGCACATGACATAAGTCCGACTGCATGGTTGACTTACGGGCCGCAACTTTCCTATGTCGCCACCCCCGCTCAAGGAGGGCGGTTGTCGTGACGCACCAGGACCCGCCGGAAGAAAACATCGTGCCGCCCTTTGAAATTCCAGTGGGTGAGACAGATAGCTTTCCCGCCAACAGGGTTGCATTCTACGGTGACTTCGAGACGGACGGGGTGTGGAGCGCGGGTGGCATGTGCTGCTCGGCCGATGCACTTCGCATACCTGTGGCTTTACAACAGGCGATCGGTGAATGGGGAACAGTGGTTCGACCAGCGCGGCATCTCTCTCGCCTGGCAAGTGAGAAATTCGTATGTATTGGACGTTGAGCAATTTTTCCGAACGCTATGTCACCCCGTATTGGTAGCTTAAAATGAAAAGCAATAAGACTCTTTCTTGGGCAATAGTGATGATCTTTGCCAACGGTTTGCTACCCATTGTCCATGCTCAAGGCGCACGTGTGATTCTTGGGGACACATGGGTGCAGCAGCACACGCTTCGCCTTGCCTGGTTTTGGTCAGTCGCAATTCTGATTAACTCGCTCAACCTTTTTGCGACGGTGAGCACTACGAACCATAAGAGAGCGATCAACTTTGCAATGCTCGTGCTCAACGTCGTGTCTGGCTGGACGCACTGATCACCGACGCACACCATACCACCCACAGCCTTGCAAACCTGAATGGGCTCTCTGAGCGGAGCGCCAGATCAACTACCAACCTCGCCCTGCTCGCACCTGACATTGTTGAAGCCGCTATCGAAGGCCGACTTCCTCGCGGTATCACCGTCACGCAGATGACCGATCTTCCCCCGTGCTGGACAGAGCAGAGACGCTCGCTCGGGCTGGCCTGATTCTCTTCACCGCACGTCCCAAGCACCCGGCATCCTGTCGGGTCTTGCTGTTTCGGGGTACAGATAGCGCAGCCATCAACGCCCCACGGCAGCTCCAACACCATCCAATGCGAACCAGTCTCAGCACAGTGACGAACAGGTCTCTGTTTGGTCTGTCTCCGAGATCTGGAAAAAGAGTTGGAGGTCCTGAGACCGGCACCAGAACTGCCTTTAGAAGCCCGCACGGAGACCGCTCCAGAGACCAATCCGCTGCTCCCGGACACGAAAAAGCCCTCCAAATGCGGGCCATTCTGCAGAACTGGTGTAAATCGCGTCCGCCACGGGACTGCCTGGTGGAGCGAAGGGGGATCGAACCCCTGACCTCGGCATTGCGAACGCCGCGCTCTCCCAACTGAGCTACCGCCCCTTCCAAGAAGGTGAGGCGCTTTTAGAAGGGGGTTTTTGCGCCGTCAAGGCGGTGGCTTGCGCGCGGACGCGCCAGCCCTTACATCCGGGGAAACGAAACCTGGTGCAACATGAATCCCTTCATCTGGCTTATACTTACCATTCTCGACATCTATTTCTGGATCATCCTCGCCACCGTGGTGTTGAGCTGGCTCGTCGCCTTCGGCATCGTCAACCGGCAGAACCCCTATGTCCGCCAGATCGACTATGCCCTGCACCGGTTGACCGATCCGGTGCTCGGTCCGATCCGCCGCGTCATGCCGGATCTGGGCGGCCTCGACATCTCGCCGATCATTGCGTTGCTGGGCCTGCAGTTCCTGCAATACCTGGTGGCCTATTACCTGCCCCGCCTGCTCGTGTGACAGGGCCGCTCCGCACCTCGGCCAAGGGCTTGCACCTTCACGTCAAGGCCACGCCCAAGGCCTCGCGTGACAGCGTCACGGGGATTGTGCCGCTGGCCGATGGCAGCACGGCGCTGGCCGTGAAGGTCACTTCCGTGCCCGAGAAGGGCAAGGCCAATGCCGCCATCGTGGCGCTGATCGCCAAGACTGCACGCATCCCCAAATCCGCGCTCGAACAGGTCGCAGGCGAGACCGACCGTCACAAGGTCTTCCGCATTGCCAGCCATGGCGAAGCAGTCCAGACTTGGATCGAGGGGCTCGCGCGGGAGGATTAGATGCGCCGGACATGCTTTGCTGCCGCGCTGGGACTGGCCATGGCAACCATATCGCCTGCCTTCGCCGGAAGCAGCAGCGCCTACACGGCCCTCGATCTCAACGACAAGAAAGCCTGCATGATCACCAGCCCCGCCCCGCAACCCGGCGAGGGCGAGGGCAGTGCGACCTATGAATGCCGGGGCTATGGCGACTATGTCGTCACCTTTTTCGAAGGCGACCTTCGCAGCTACATCACCTTCGGCACGGACACCGCCGATCAATGTGCGGTCCGGCAAACCTTCAGCGGCTTCAACAGCATCGGCAACAAGATCGAATGGCGGCTGCGCGACGGAAAGCCCATCGCCACCATCCTGCGCTGGACAGTGTCCTATGATCCGGAGAACGCCGAGAAGACCAAGACCTGGCTGGTGGTGACGAAGCTTGATGGCGATGAGGCCTGCCACATGGGCTACGTCGAGGGGGCAGCACCGAATGCGAATGAAGCCGCACAGAAACTGGCGGACGATTTCGCCACCAGTTTCTCATGCAAGACCAGCAAGCCCATCATCATCGCAAACAGCGGCACGGTGACGGAAAATATCGCCGCCAACGACGGCTGCCAGCGCTAGATCACTTTATGCGGCGGCTTCCTTGGCGCGGCTGATGCGCTTGCGCTCGTGCGGATCGAGAACCGCCTTGCGCAGGCGGATCGACTTCGGCGTCACCTCGACGTATTCATCCTCGCCGATATAGGCCAGCGCCTTTTCCAGCGACATCTTGATGGGCGGTGTGAGGATCTGCGCTTCCTCTGCGCCCTTGGAACGCACGTTGGAAAGTTTCTTTTCCTTCAGCACGTTGAGTTCAAGGTCATTGCCGCGCGTGTGTTCGCCAATGATCATGCCCGCATAGACCTTGGCACCCGGCTCGATGAACATGGGTCCGCGGTCTTGCAGATTGAACATGGCATAGGTCACAGCCTCGCCTTCGCCGTTGGAGATGAGCGCGCCCGTGTGCCGCATCGGGATTTCGCCCATGTGCGGGGCATAGGCATGGAACAGGCGGTTCATGATCGCCGTGCCGCGCGTATCTGACAGGAGTTCCGACTGGTAGCCGATGAGGCCCCGCGTCGGCGCGTGGAACATAAGGCGCTGACGGCCGGTGCCCGAGGGGCGCATGTCGCGCAGTTCGCCCTTGCGCTCCGAAACCTTCTGCACCACCACGCCGGCGTAGTCTTCATCGACGTCGATGATCACTTCTTCCACCGGCTCCAGCTTCTCGCCCGTGGCATCGTCGATCTTGAACACAACGCGCGGGCGGCCCACGGTGAGTTCGAAGCCCTCCCGGCGCATGGTTTCAATGAGAATGCCGAGCTGCAATTCGCCACGGCCCGCCACTTCAAAGGCGTCCGTTTCGGATTCCGAGGGCGTCACGCGGAGCGCGATGTTGCCTTCGGCTTCGCGCATCAGGCGGTCGCGGATGACGCGGCTCTGCACCTTGTCGCCTTCGCGGCCCGCAAGCGGTCCGTCGTTGATGCGGAAGGCCATGGCCAGCGTCGGCGGGTCGATGGGCGTTGCCGCAATGGGTTCCGTCACCGACGGGTCGCAGAAGGTATCGGAGACGGTGGCCTTCACCAGTCCGGCAATGGCCACGATGTCGCCCGCTTCGCCTTCCTCCACCGGCACGCGCTCGATGCCGCGGAAGGCGAGCACCTTCGAGACGCGACCTGTTTCGACAACCGATCCGTCACGCGACAGGATCTTCACCGCCTGGTTCGGCTTCACCGAACCGGAGCGGATGCGCCCCGTGAGAATGCGGCCGAGGAAGGGATTGGCTTCCAGCGTCGTCGCCAGCATGCGGAACGGGCCGTCTTCGACAATCGGCGGCGCGAAGTGGCGCACGATCAGGTCGAACAGGGCGTTCATGTTGTCCTGGGGGCCCTCGGGCTTGTCGGCCATCCAGCCATGCTTGGCGGAACCATAGATGATCGGGAAGTCGAGTTGCTCTTCGCTCGCATCCAGCGCCGCGAAGAGATCGAACACCTCGTTCACCACTTCGATGTGGCGCTCGTCGGGACGGTCGATCTTGTTGATGCACACGATGGGCTTCAGGCCAATCTTCAGGGCCTTCTGCAGCACGAACTTGGTCTGCGGCATGGGGCCTTCGGCAGCGTCCACCAGCAGCACCGCGCCATCCACCATGTTGAGGATGCGCTCCACCTCGCCACCGAAGTCGGCGTGGCCGGGCGTGTCGACAATGTTGATCCGCGTGTCCTTCCAGTTGAGGGACGTGACCTTGGCAAGGATGGTGATGCCGCGCTCCCTTTCCAGATCATTGGAATCCATCACGCGTTCGGCAACCTTCTGGTTGTCGCGGAAGGTGCCGGATTGGGTAAGCAGCCGGTCGATCAGCGTGGTCTTGCCGTGGTCGACGTGGGCAATAATGGCGATGTTGCGCAGTTTCATGGGGTGCGCCTGACTTTCTCTACAAGCTCAAGGGGAATTGGCCCGGGCGTTAGCACAGGCCGCAAGCCTTTGGCAATTTTTCTCGGCTAGCCTCCCCGGCCCCGGAACCCTGCAGGAAACCAGCCATGTTCGAGAAAAGCGGCCCGCAACGATCCCTCGTCATCCTGACCATGGCCGACGGGCGGACCCTGATGGCCAGCGTCAAGCTCGCCATGTCCGGAAAACTGGCGGACATCCTGAACAATGCCGACCGCTACCTGGATGTGCTGGGGCCGGAGGGCGAGCAGTTCTTCCTCTCCAAGGATCTCGTCCACCGGGTCGCCGCCGCCAACCCGCCCAAGGCGGAACTGAACTTGCAGCGCCGCAACTCGGACCAAAGCGGCTTCAACCCCTGGGCCGTGCTCGGCGTGAGCCGGGAGGCCTCACCGGATGACATCAAGACCGCCTACCGCACGCTGGTGAAGATGTACCATCCCGACCGTTTCGCCAATCTCGACCTGCCCGTTGAGATGAAAGACTATGCGGCCGCAATGTTGGCGCGCATCAACATCGCCCACGATCAGCTGGTGGCGTCGGCCACGCCAAGGTAGCTGTCGAGACCCGCCAGGAACTCCTGGCGGATGACGTCGCGCTCCATCAGGATTTCGTGCAGGGCGTCCTGGATATAGACCAGCGACACGCCCGGCACCCTGCGCGCGAAAGTTTGCGCGGCGGCATTGTTCACCACCCGGTCGCGGCCCGCCAGCACCATGAGCACCGGGCATTTGGGACCCTTCGGCCAGTTCCCGCCGAGCGAGGCGATGCTGTCCATCGTCGCATTGAGCCAGCCGAAGGTTGGCCCGCCGAGGCCCAGTTCGGGATGGCGCTGCAAGGTGATCTGGTCGCGTTCCCAGCGTCGCGGTTCCAGCGTCAGCGGGTTGTCCACGTAGTCGCGGGCCATGAAGGGCTCACGCCGCATGCCAGGCAGCAGGATCCACGAGAAGCGGCCCTGGGTGAAGACATAGCTGAGGAAGCGCGCCATCCAGCGCGGCCAGAGATTGTAGTTGAGGTCGATGAGCGGGGCCGTGAGAATGGCCTTCGAGAACCACGTCTCGCGCAAGATGCTGCGCAAAAGGATGTGCCCGCCGGTGGAGTGGGCCAGCGCATAGTAAGGCCCAGGACAATGGGCCCGCACCAGTTGGTCCATCGCCGTGCGCAGGTCCTCGTCAAAGGAGCGGAAATTGCCGATGTGGCCGCGCAGGCGGTCCTTGAGCAGGCGTTCGGAGCCGCCCTGCCCGCGCCAGTCGAAACTCGCCACGCAGAACCCGCGGGCCGCAAGGTCGCGCATGGTTTCGAAGTAGCGTTCCATGAAGTCGCTGCGGCCGGTGAGCAGCAGGATGGTGCCGCGCTCGCCTGTGCCGCATTTCATGCCGCGCAGGTCATAGCCATCCGCCGTCTTGAGCGGAATGACTTCCGCCCCGGGGGGCAGACGGTTTTCCAGTGTGGGATAAAGCTCCATGCCGGGCCAAGCTATAGGCAAGGCCACGGCAGGGGACAAGACGGAGTTATTTCAGCTTCTGGACGTCGCTGATTTCGCCCGTGGCCGATGACACCTTGATCAGATAGGCGTTGGCGGCGCGCGTGGCATCAAAGGTGTAGGTGGCGCCCGAACAGGTCCGCGGCTTCACGCTGGTGAAGCCATAGCCCGAGACGATCTCGGCACCCTTGCTGCAACCGATGCCGGCACCCGCCGGGGCCGCAGCCTTGGCAGCCGTTGCCGCAGTCGCCACCTTTGCCGGCGGAGGCGTCACAGTCTTGGCCGCCGGAATCGGAGGTTTCGCCACAACGGCCGCGCTGGTCAGCGGCGGATTGGCCTTGATCGCTGCCGTGCTGGTCGGTGACTTTACAGTCACGGCCTCGCTGGACGAAGCCGACACCTTGGTCGCCACAGGCGCGGCAGGCTTGATCACCGGCTTCACCTTGGGCTTCACCACGGCTGAGGCCGTCTGCACGGGCTTGGCCGGCGTCTTCTTCACGGCAACCTTCTTGGTCTTGGGCTTGACCACGCGCTTCACCGGCGGCTCGTATACGGGGTCGAGGTCCTCGTCCTCGTTGCCGTAGTCGAGCACCACGTTGCGGTCGCGATGGCGGCGCGGAATGAACACGTCTTCCTCGTCCTCCGGATCGAAGAAGCCCACGTCCTCGTCATCCGTCTCGTCGCGGTAGAGGTAGCCGGAGAGATGCGGCGCGTAGATCTTCGGCCACAGCACACGCATGCGGTAGCGGTGATCGGCGGCCGCCTCACCGGTGGTCTGCAGGACGGCGACCAGCGCCAGGGCGGAAACGGCGGCAGCGCGGAACAATGACATGGCAGTAATCCCCTTCAAACTTAGGCGGGCGGGTGGAATGTCCTCCCCTCCCAACGAACTCACATGGCGTACGGTTTCACCCGGCCCGTATGGGCGTTCACCTTCACAAGATAGCGGTGACCGCGCTTGCTGCCGGTGAAGCTGTAGCTCTTGCCGCTGCAATCCTTGCTCACGACCTTCTTGAAACCGAGGCTGCGCACGCGTTCGCGCGCTTCGCCGCAGGAAAGGCGGTGGCTGAAGGAATAGCCCGGATCATCATTGTAGACGCGGTAGCCCGGGTCGAACGGATCGTTGGACCAGGAATAGTAGCCCGGATCGCGGCGCATGATGTGATTGGTGCCGCCCCAGCGCGGTTCGGAGCAATGCAGGGCATGGCCAAAACGCATGCAATGCTGGCCGAAGGGATAGTCCTCGAATTCGAAGAATGGCCGCTGCAGATGACGATGCGGCTTGGCTTCCGCCGCTGCTCCGCCAAAGCCCGCAAGCATCATGGCGGCAAGGCCAGTGGCGGTGATGATCGTCTTGATAGTCATGGATGTGCCCTCCGGTACAGGACGTGCCCCGCACCACGGATGCCGTCCTAGAGGGCGAAAATGGCAGAAACTTGCTGAACGTTAACCAACCCCCGCGTTCATCTGCGGTTCAGCATGGTGGCGGAAATGTGGCGGGCGCGGCAATTGCCGCGCCCCGTTCAATCGTTTGCTCAGTAGAGCGCCGATACCGAGATGATCTCGCCGTACTTGCGGCTGACCTTGATGCGGTACTTGTCGCCATGCTTCCAGCCGGTGAAGGTGTAGGTCTTGCCGGAGCAATCCAGCGTGTTGACCTTGTGGAAGTTGGCGCTCTTCACCTGCCACTTGGCTTCGCCGCAAGACACGCCCCACGAACCGCCGTGATGGCCGTGGCCATAGACCGGGTAGCTGTCATACCCGTCATAGTAGGGTTCGTAGGCCGGGTAGCCGTAGTTCGGATAGAGACCGATGCCGACGTCCACATGGACCTTGCCGGCCTGGGCCGAGGTGGCGGAAAAACCGGCGACGGCAGCAGCAACAGCAGCAGCGGCGATGAGGGATTTCTTCAACATGGTTTGCACTCCAGAGACAGCCCCGATTGGCCATCGTTGTCGCCAGAGATAGCGCGGCAAAGTTGAACTGAAGCCCAACCTTCCATTCATCTGCCGTTCATTTTTCCAGGCCCCGCCCCCTTGAACTCGCCTTCCCCCTCCCTACCTGAGAGGCGTGGCCGCCACTCGGGGCCACGCAAAACCAACAGAAGCCCGGCCATTCCGGCGGGCAACCGCAGACACTGCTTCAAGGAGAGTGTGACATGTTTGATTATTCCCCCTTCAACCGTTCCTCCGTTGGCTTCGACCGCCTGTTCCGTTTGCTCGATGAAGCCGCAAACGTCGAAACCCAGGCCTGGCCGCCCTACAACATCGAGCGCCTCGGCGAGAACGACTATCGCATCACCATCGCTGTCGCAGGCTTCGGCCCGGCCGACATCGCGATTGAAGCCAAGGGCAACAGCCTGACGATCACCGGCAAGAAGGCCGACAAGGCCGATCCCTCGGTGGAAGTGCTCCATCAGGGCATCGCCGGACGCAGCTTCGAGCGCCGCTTCCAGCTCGCCGACTACGTCGAGGTGAAGGGTGCGGAGATGTCTCATGGCCTCCTGCATGTGGCGCTTGCCCGCGTGCTTCCGGAAGCCATGAAGCCGCGCCAGATCGCCATCAACACGACGGACAAGCCGAAGGCCATCGAAGCCAAGGCCGCCTGATTCTTCCGATCAGGTCCGAATGAATGGAGGGCAGTGCGCAGGCACTGCCCTTTATTGTTGTCAGGCGGCGCTCAACCTTTGCCCTGCGCGCGCAAAGGCCATGACGATCAGCAGCAGTGAGGCCAGCGCGAAGATGGCGCAGGCGGCAAAGACGGTGCTCACGGAATGCGCCGCCGCGAGCACGCCGAGCGTCCACGGCAGCGCCACGCGCGGCAAGCCGCCGACCAGTGCTGTATAGCTCATGGCCGCCGCCCGCGCCTGCGGCGCAAGCCGGCCTGCCAGCGCAAAGAGGCAGGGGAACACCAGCGACACGCCGAAACCAACCGCTGCAAAGGCCAGTGCCGAAAGCCAGAACCCCGGCGCAAGGCCGAGCCCGGCAAAGCCGGCAACGGCAACCGCCAGTCCCACGGCCATCACCCGCAAGTCGCCGAAGCCCGTGCGCAACCGGTCGCCGAACAACCGCATGCCGCCGCTGCAGATGCCGAAGAAGCAAAGGCCAAGGCCAGAGAACGCAGCAAAATCCGGCGCCACCTTGGCCAGCAATTGTCCGGACCACTGGATGGCCGCGACCTCGCAGGTGACACTGAAGCCAGCGGCAAGCCCGATCACGGTCAGCAATCCACGCGGCAGGGGAACGCGTTCGTGCCCCGCCGTGACAACGGCCGGTCCGCGCTCGTGGAAATGCTTGTGGATTGCACCCCACGCCAGAAGCAGCGGCACCGCCGCCAGCACGATTCCAAACCAGGGCGCCAGCAAAACCGATGTCATGCTCCCCGCCAGCGCAAAGCCGGCAATCGCGAGCATGGCGCACGCGTGATAGGTGCTGAACACCGGCCGCGACAACTCATGTTCCACGACAGAGGCTTCGGCATTCATGAAGATATCCATGGTGCCGATGCAGGCGTTGAGCAGCAGGAAGGTGACGAAGAATGTGACCGGCGAATTGCTCGACAGGGCCGCAAGCAGGACGGCGATGGAAACGGGCACGATGAACAGCAACACCGTGCGCGGACTGGCGATGCGGTTGACCAGTCCACCCGCCGCCATGCAGCCGATGTTCACAAGCATGCCGAGGCTGCCCGCAATGCCGAAGGCAAAGGGCGAGATGCCGCTTTTCGCAATCAAGACCGGAATGGACCCCACATGCGTTCCCACGACCGAGCCGAAGGCGGCGAAGGTGAGGATGAGGGCGAGATGCGCCTTGTTCAAAACGCTCAGCCCCGTCCCGTCAGCGGCATCTTGGTGGCCATGACGGTCATGAACAACACGTTGGCCTCCAGCGGCAGTTGTGCCATGTGCACAACGGAGGAGGCGACATGGGCCACATCCATGCGCGGCTCCGGCGCAAGCCGTCCATCGGCCTGGGGAACGCCATCCGTCATGCGCGATGTCATGTCGGTGGCGGCATTGCCGATGTCGATCTGCCCGCAGGCAATGTTGTATTTGCGCCCATCGAGCGCAGTTGATTTCGTCAGCCCCGTGATGGCGTGCTTGGTCGCCGTGTAGGGCGCGGAATTGGGGCGGGGTGCCGTTGCAGAGATGGAGCCGTTGTTGATGATGCGCCCGCCCATCGGCACCTGCGCCTTCATGATCTTGAAGGCTTCTTGCGTGCACAGGAAAGGCCCCGTGAGATTGGTGTTCACCACCGCACTCCACTGCGCGAAGGTGAGGTCCTCCAGCATCACTGTTCCCGGCGCGCCTGTTCCGGCGTTGTTGAACAGCAGGTCGAGACGGCCGTAGGCCTTGAGTGTCTCGGCAAACAGCGCGCGCACACTCTCCGGGTTGGTCACATCAGCGGTGACGCACAGGCACTCGCCCTTGATCAGGCGTTTGGTCTCCGCCAGCTTGTCCATGTGCCGGCCCGTGAGGACGACTGCAAATCCGGCCTCCGACAGGGCAACGGCACAGGCCCGGCCGATACCGGTTCCTGCACCCGTGATCAGTGCAACTTTCATGGTCCTGCTCCGCCCTCAGATGATGTTCGCTGCCAGCCCGATGGCCCGCAGCCCTGCGACAATGGCCGTGGCAACTCCATAGCCCGCCTTGGCCCCCGCCACCTCCAACGCAGACGCATAGGCGCCCCCGATCTTTGCCGAGGCGAGGATCAGGTATTGGGCACCGGGATCGCGGCCCATCAGCGCGTGGCCCACTTCCGCCCCGACAACGAGACCCGAGAGGTAGGCGGACACCGAAGCGCCCGGCAGTTCCTCATAGAGTGCGAGGCTGCGCGCGGAAAACAGGAGATGGCTGAGGCCCGCAGGATCAGCCAGCGCTTTTTCCACACCGCGCCGGAATGCCGGCTCGTCCGTTGCTTCGCCCGCGATGAGGCGGCCGAGGATGCTGTGGGCTTTCAAGACCGCATACATCTCGCCTGTCACATAGGTATCGAAGCGGACGATTCTGCCATCCTCCACATCGATCCATTTCGAGTGCGTGCCGGGCGTGATGAAATGTTTCGCCCCCGATTCGAGGGCCCCGAAGACCTGCGTCTCCTCGCTCCGCATCACATCATGGCCGAGACTGGGGCTGAGGTAATGGAGGCCGGTCGAGAAGTGAACAATACGGCCCGAAGCCATCTCATGCCGGTGCAAAGCCGCCGCCATGTCAGCGGGGCCTGCAGGGCAATCACGGTAGGGAAGTTCGATCCAGCCCTGCCGTGATGTGATCATGCCAGCCGCCAGGATGGGCAGCCGCCGGTCCCAGCGGGAAAGGCGTTGTTCCAGAGCCGAATCGAACGCACCGTCGCTGACGGCGAGGATCCCGTTTCCATCAGCCACTTCATCCACGACCCGCCCGCCGCCATCGACATGATAGGCGCGGAAGGACGTTGTGCCCCAGTCGACCGCGACGAAGGGCTTCGTCATCACAGCGCCTTCACGCCGCCCGGCTTGAAGTCGGGTTTCATCAGCTTCAGCGGATTGCGCAGGGGCGCTCCGAAGGGAGCCGCTTCGATTTCGAAGACATCGCCCTCTTCCGTGCGGAAACCGTCCGCGATCGAAAGCGTTGCCGTGCCGAAATAATGGATGTGCAGATCGCCCGGCTTGCGGAACGCTTCATACTTGAAGTGATGGTATTCGAGGTTGGCCAGCGTGTGGGACATGTTGCCTTCACCCGTGAGGAATGGCTTCTCCCACACCACCTTGCCCTTGCGGAGGATGCGGCTCTTGCCTTCGATGTTCTGCGGCAGGGCGCCCATGATCATCTCCGGGCCGATCGCCGAATGGCGCAACTTGGAATGGGCGAGATAGAGATAGTTCTGCCGTTCCGTCACGTGATCCGAATATTCGTTGCCCAGCGCAAAGCCGAGGCGCACGGGCCGCCCTTTGCCGTCAATCAGATAGAGTCCGGCAATCTCTGGCTCCTCGCCGCCGTCCAGCGCGAAGGAGGGCTGTGGCAGCGGCGCACCTGGGGCGACGAGCCAGCGGCCATCGCCCTTGTAGAACCACTCCGGCTGCACGCCCGCCTCGCCCTTCGCAGGCTTGCCGCCCTCAATGCCCATCTTGAACATCTTGAGGCTGTCAGTCAGCGTCTCTTCCGCAGTGTCGAGCTTCTTGTGCATCGAGTCGCGCGCCGCGGCTGAGCCCAAATGCGTGAGGCCCGTGCCCGTGATGATGCAATGCGCGGGATCTGCGTGATCGACAGGCGGCAGCACGCGCCGTTCCTTCAGCGCGGCGGCATAATCTTCACCCTTGGACGAGGCGAGAGACGCCGCGAGTTTTGCAAGTCCGGCACGCTCCACCAGCGCATGCTCGGCAAGTTCCAGCGTGGTGCGCAGACCCTTGATGGGGTGCAGCTGCCCGTCCTTCACGACGGCCACCTGGCGCTTGCCCTTTTCATTGACGTACTGAACGATGTTCATGGTTGTCCTCTCAGCCAGCAAAACTGTTCTTGGGCGTTCCCCTCACACCCGGGTTGAAACAAAAGAGTCCGCCCTGCAGCGGATGACGCATCAGGGAGGCATGATCGAGATGGGCCCGCGATGACGTCACATACATCACGTCGAGATTGTCTCCGCCGAAGCACACGCATGTCGGCCGCTGCGCCGGCATGGCGACCACGCGATCGATACGGCCACGCGGATCGATGCGCACCACGCACGAGCCATCCCACCGGGCGCTCCACACGAAACCCTCGGCATCGACGGTGGCGCCATCCGGATAACCATGGGCGCGGCTGTCATTGAACACGCGGCGGTTCGACACTTGGCCCGTGGCGCCGTCGAAGTCATAGGCGTAGATCACCTGGTTCTTCGAATCCGAGAAATAGAAGACGCGGCCATCGGGCGACCAGCACGGGCCGTTGGAAACGCCGATACTATCTTCCACGCGGCGGGACGTGCGCTCCCCATCGACACAATAGAGCGCGCCCGTATCGGCCGGGATCGGCAGGTCCTCGCCGTTCGGGCCGATGTTCTGGTGCATGGTGCCGATCCACAACCGCCCCTGCGGGTCGCAGGCACCATCATTGAAACGGTTCTGCGGACGGTCGCGCTCGGGAAAAGCAAATGGCGAAATGGCACCCGTCGCAGGATCGAAACTGTACACGCCGTCTTCCCCGCCCAGCACGACGCCACCCAGGCGGCGGAGCGCGATGGTGGTCAACAGCAGGGACGAGTGCCACATGCGATGATCGCCGGTCGACGGAACGAACCGGTGAATGGTGCTGGGCCGCGCGATGTCGATCCACCACAGGCATTGGCCGTCATGGTCCCACAGGCAGCCTTCGCCGAGGCTGTCGGCTGATGCAACGAGGCAGGTAATGGGCACCGTTCCCATGGGGTTCTCCGCAGAAGCCGCACCGGAATAAAGCCACTCCCGCCACCTTACAAATGTTTAATCGGGGATGGCCTTGAATATCCGCAATTGCTCTATATTTCGGGGAGACCAGCGCCGGGCCCCTCTGGCAGGATTCCCTCCTGCGATGTCGGAGCTGGATCAGTTCAACCTTCTGATTGAGAGCCCGGCATGGAAATCCTCTTCGCCTTCCTGTCTGCCGACGTCTTCGGCACGCCAGCCTATTTCTGGATGGTCTTTGCGACCATTGTTGTTGCCCTTCTGGTCTTCGACCTCGGCGTCCTGCACCGGGATGACCACGAGATCTCCGCCCGTGAAAGTTTCGCGCTCTACGCTGGCTACGTCGGCATTGCCGTGGCCTTCGGCGCCTGGGTGTGGTGGTCGCGCGGTGCCCAGAGCGGTCTGGAATTCTACACGGGCTACGTGATCGAACAGTCACTGGCGATGGACAACATCTTCGTCATCGCCACCATCTTCGGCTATTTCGCCGTGCCCCGTGCCTATCAGCACCGCGTGCTGTTCTGGGGCATCCTTGGCGCAATCCTCATGCGGGCACTGATGATCGGGCTCGGTGCTGCCCTGGTCACGCAGTTCAGCTGGATCCTCTATCTTTTCGGCGCTTTCCTCGTGTTCACAGGCGTGAAGATGTTCGCCGCCACGGATGAGAAATCCGATTTCGACAGCAATCCCGTGCTGAAATACCTGCGCCGGCATTTCCGTATCACCTCCGAACTGCACGGCCACGACTTCACCGTGAGGAAGAAGGACCCCGCCTCGGGCAAGCTCGTCACCTGGCTCACCCCGCTCGCCGTGGCGCTCATCCTCGTCGAATGCGTGGACCTGATCTTCGCGGTCGACTCCGTGCCCGCGATCTTCGCCGTCACGCTCGACCCCTTCATTGTCTACACTTCAAACATCTTCGCGATCCTCGGCCTGCGTTCGCTCTATTTCGCCCTGGCCGCCGCCATGCACCGCTTCAAGTACCTGAAGGTGTCACTCGCCACGATCCTCGTCCTCGTCGGCATCAAGATCTTCCTCGTGCCGCTGGGCGTGAAGGTGGACACGTTGCTCTCGCTGGTCGTGACACTGGCGATCCTGGCCGCGGGTGTTCTCTTCTCCCTGTGGCGCACCCGCAACGAACCCGCCATGGACACCGACATGCACGATCTCGTCAAATAGCATCCCAACATTCAGCATCGGAACGATATACACATGAAGCAATTGGAACTCATGGTCGAACGCATCATCCTGGCCTCGCGCTGGCTCCTGGTGGTGTTCTATCTCGGCCTCGCCATGGCCCTGTTGCTGTACGCCATCTCGTTCCTCCGCAAGCTGTGGGAGTATTTCTCGAAGGTCATGGTGCTGGAGGAGACCGACGCCATCCTCAAGATCCTCGCACTCATCGATGCAAGCCTTGTTGCGAGCCTCGTGGTGATGGTGATCATCTCCGGCTACGAGAACTTCGTCAGCCGCTTCGATGAGGCCGAAGAAAAGAGCGGCGAACTGTCGTGGCTCGGCAAGATCGACGCGGGCTCGCTCAAGATCAAGGTGGCATCGACGATCGTGGCCATCTCCTCGATCCACCTGCTGCAGGTCTTCCTCAATGCCAACCAGTACACCAGCGACAAGATCATGTGGCTGACGGTCATGCACATGGCCTTCGTCGCGTCCGCCCTGCTGCTCGCCTACATCGACCGCGTGATGGCCACGACCAAGAAATGAAAAGAGCGGGGCGAGACCCCGCTCTCTTTTCTTTTTCGCGCGCTGCTCAGACCGTGCGCAGATACCATTCGAAATCCCGCACGGTGGGCTCGGCGAAGAAGCGGTCCGCCTCCACCTCCTTCAACGTGCAGAAGGTGTCCACGAACTCCTTGCCGAAATACTCCTTCAGGATCGAGGCGCGCCAGAAGGCATCAATGGCATCGAACCAGTTGCCGGGAATATATTTTGCGCGCTTTTCATAGCCATTGCCGACGACCGGGTTGCCGGGATCTTCCTTCTCCGAAATACCGTAATGCATGCCCGCGAGGATTGCCGCCATGACGAGATAGGGGTTGGCATCAGCGCCAGAGGGACGGTGCTCGATGTGGCAGGCCTTGGCAGAGCCTGCTGGAATGCGCAGGCTCACGGTGCGGTTGTTCACGCCCCAGTTGGCAGCAACCGGCGCATAGGAGTTGCGGCGGAAGCGGCGGTAGGAATTGGCGTTGGGAGCGAAGATCAGCATGGATTCCGCCATGGCCGCCTTCAATCCGCCGATGGCATGCATCAGCAACTGGTTCTCCGCCGGAACATCGGCGGCAAAGAGATTGTTGCCATCTTCATCGCCAAGCGACACATGCACATGCATGCCCGAGCCGGTCCATTGCGAATAGGGCTTGGCCATGAAAGTTGCGCAAAGCCCGTGCTTCTCGGCCGCGGCCTTGATGACACGCTTCAGCATGACGGCCTCGTCACAGGCCTTCAGAACGTCGGCGCGGTGACGCAAGACGATTTCCATCTGCCCCGGCGCATATTCCGAGATCAGCGTCTTGGCAGGAAGCCCCTGCGCATCGCACCAGGCATAGAGGTCCTTGAAGAACGGGCCGAAATCATCCGTGTCCTGAAGATAATAGGCCTGGTAATGTTGCGGCCGGGCCTCGTTGATCAGCGAACGGGGCGGAATGGGCTTGCCCGCCATGGCCGAGGCACGGTCCATGAGGAAGAATTCAAGTTCGATCGCACCGACAGGAACCATCTTGAGGTCTTCGGTGAAGCGGCGGATGATTTTCTCCAGCGCATTGCGCGGGTCCGCATAGGCAGGTGTGCCGTCGAGATCGTGGATAGCCGCCACATATTGTGCCGTGTTCTCGAGCCACGGCACACGGTGCAGTGACCCCGGCACGGGCCAGAGCAGCAAATCGCGGTCGCCCTCGTCAAAGACCAGCCCCGTTTCGGGCACGTCCTGTCCGGTGGCATCGAGCACCAGCGCGGAGATGGGGAAGAAGCGGCCGTCGTTCCAGGCGGGCACCACTTCGTCGCGGCGCAGCACCTTGCCGCGCACGACGCCGCACAGATCGGTCCAGACGATCTGTACGCTGTCGATATCAGAGTTGGCATCCAGGAAGGCTTGCGCCTCGGCGCCACGCTTGGGGGTGACATAAGACATTTTGAACTCCTCCCTTTCGGGATTTCAGCTCTTCAGCTCGGCGATGCAGCGGTCCAGGTTGCGGATCAGTGTGTCGACGTGGTCGTCGGTGGTGGCCGGGCAGATGAGCATCATGTTGTGGAACGGCGTGATCACCACGCCGCGGTTCAGGAGAAAATGATGCACGGCCTCGTCAATCGGACGGTGGATCACCTTCGACGCCTCGCAACCGTTTTTCGGACGGCCCGGGCAGCACATGAATTCCACGCGGGCTCCCACGCGGGTCACGTGCCAGGGCACACCATGTTTGATGATGACATCCGCAATTCCCTTTTCCAGACGCCGCGCCCGGTTGATGAGCGGCAGGAAGGCGTCTGGCGTGAAGAATGTCTTGAGCACCGTCTTGATGAGGGCGATCTGGATCTTCGAGCCTGACAATGTGGTGCCGATGCCGGAGCGGCCTTCGCCGCGGCTCGCCAGGTATTCGCGGATGCGCATGGCAACGGCTGTTGAAAAACCGTAGGCCGCGGCGGGAATGCCGCCAGCGATGGGCTTTCCGAACACGAGACCATCAGGCCGCAGCCCCGCCTCCCGCGTATAGCCGCCGGGTCCGGAGGACAGCGTATGCGTTTCGTCGAGGATCAGCAGCGTGCCCGTCTTTTCCGTCAGCACACGGAGTTTTTCAAGAAATCCCGGGGCCGGCAGCACCATGCCGATATTCGTCATCACCGGTTCGGCCAGCACGCAGGCCACATCGCCAGGTGCGAGAGCAGCTTCCAGCGCCGCCTCGTCGTTGAATTCCACGACCTTGGTAAAGGCCGTGAGGTCGCGCGGTTCTCCGACGAGACCTTCCACCATCTTCACCCGGCCATCGTCTGCGGTGACGAAGGTGTCATCCACGCAGCCGTGATAGCAATGATTGAACACGAGGATCTTGCTCCGCCCCGTGATGGCGCGGCACCAGCGCAGCACGGCGCGGTTGGCATCGGAGGCCGTGGCCGTCACCTGCCAGTAGGGAAGGCCGAAGCGGTCCTGGAGCAAGCCCCCCACCTCGTCTGCGTCTTCCGACGGCAGCATGGTGGTGAGGCCGGTGGCCCCTTCCCGCGCCAGCGTTTCCGCCACGGCAGGTGGTGAATGTCCAAACATGGCGCCCGTGTCGCCCAGGCAGAAGTCGATGTAGTGATTGCCATCCGCATCGGTGAGATCGACGCCCGTGGCGTGGTTCACAAACAGGGGAAAGGGCGTTCCCCAGTCCACCATCCAGTGCATCGGAACACCGCGGAGCCAGTGCTCAGCCGCCTTCTCACCGAGCGCCCTTGAAATCGGATTGCGTTGCCGGAAGTGAGCCTTTTCACGCGTGATCATCGCCTCGACGGCGATGTCCGAAAGGGTTGAAGGCAAGATGAACCTGAAAGTTGTTTCCGTTGACCATGGCCTTAGCCGGGTTTAAGGGGCGACCTCAACCCCTCAGGTTTGCACTGCAACATAACTCAGGACTTGCCCCATGAGCCGCATCGCCTACGTCAACGGTCAATACCTGCCCGAAGCCGACGCCAAGGTTTCGATCTTTGATCGCGGCTTCCTCTTCGCCGACGGGGTGTATGAGGTGACGCCGATCGTGAACGGCAGGCTCGTGGATTATGACGCGCACATCGAGCGCCTCGACCGCTCCCTCAAGGAATTGCGCATGGCCTGGCCCTGCACGGCTGCCGAACTCCGCGCCATGCATGAGGAACTGGTGAAGCGCAATGCCCTCCGCGAAGGCATCATCTACATGCAGGTGACGCGCGGCGTGGCCGACCGCCAGTTCAATTTTCCCAAGGAGGCAAAATCCTCCCTCGTCGCCTTCCCGCAGGTGATGGTGCTCGTCGACAACCCCAATGCCCGCACCGGCGTGAAGGTGGTGACGACGCCGGATATCCGCTGGCTGCGCCGCGACATCAAGTCGGTGATGCTGCTCGCCCCCGTGCTGGGCAAGCAGGAAGCCTATGAAAAGGGCGCGAGCGAAGGCTGGATGGTGGAGGATGGTTTCGTCACCGAAGGCACGTCATCCAACGCCTACATCGTCAAGGACAACACCGTCATCACGCGGCCCCTGTCCAATCGCATCCTCGCGGGCTGCACCCGCCGTGCCCTCTTCCGCCTCGCCAGGGAGCATGGCGTGAAGATCGAGGAACGCGCCTTCACGCCGGATGAGGCTTGCGCCGCGGACGAAGCCTTCCTCACCTCCGCCTCGCAATTCGTGATGCCCATCGTGGAAATCGACGGCAAGCGCGTGGGCGGCGGACAGCCAGGGCCCATCACCCGCAAGCTCCGCGACTTTTTCATGGAAGAAGTCCAGTCCGCCTGAGATTGGCAGGGTTCAGAAACCCACCCGGTCGCCGCCCTTGAGGGCGAGCATCGCGCGCGCTTCCGCCGGCGTCGCAACCTCGAGTCCCAGTTCCTCGATGATGCGGCGGATCTTGGAAACCTGCGCGGCATTGTTGGGCGCCAGTTGCCCCTTGCCGAGCCAGAGTGAATCCTCCAGCCCCACGCGCACGTTGCCGCCCAGCATGGCGGCCTGCGTGCAGAAAGCCATCTGGTTCTTGCCCGCCGCCAGCACGGACCAGCGGTAGCTGTCGCCGAACAGCTTGTCGGCGGTTTCCTTCATGAACATGAGATTGCGCATGTCGGCGCCAATGCCGCCGAGAATGCCGAAGATCATCTGTACGAAGAAGGGCGGCTTCACCAGGCCCCGGTCCACGAAATGGGCAAGTGTGTAGAGGTGGCCCACGTCATAGCATTCGTGCTCGAAGCGCGTGCCATGGGTCTCGCCCAGTTCCTTGAGGATGCGCGTGATGTCGCCGAAGGTATTGCGGAAGATGAAGTTGTCGGTGCCGCGCAGGAAGGGTTCTTCCCAGTCGTGTTTCCAGTCCTTGTAGCGGTCGGCGAGGCCGAAGATGCCGAAATTCATCGACCCCATGTTGAGCGAGCACATCTCCGGCTTGGCCACCAGCGGCGCGGCCATGCGCTGGTCCACCGTCATGTTGGCCCCGCCTCCTGTGGTGATGTTGATGACGGCATCACAGTTCTGCTTGATGCGCGGCAGGAACTGCATGAACACCTCCGGATCAGGCGTCGGCCGCCCATCCTTGGGGTCACGGGCGTGCAGGTGGATGATGGCAGCGCCCGCCTTCGCCGCCGCGATCGACTGCTCCGCAATCTCGTCGGGCGTGACGGGCAGATGCGGCGACATGGTGGGTGTGTGGATGGACCCCGTCACCGCAACCGAAATGATCACCTTGTTCGCCATGTCTTTCCCCCTCCCTGATCGCGCGGCCTTGTGATTTCGTTTGCGCCGCATCGCTTCCAGAGTTCACTCCATATCGCGAATAGAAGCCCATGTCACGAAACCCGCCCACCCCAAATGAAAAGCGCCAGAGCACTTCTGCTCTGGCGCTTTCCGGGACGTTGCAGTCGGGCGCTCAGCCGCTCATGCCATACATCTGCTTGTGCGTATTGCTGCTGTTGCCGTTGTTGATGCCCTTGAGGTCGGCATCCGTGCCGCAGGCACCGTTGACCCAGTTCGTCACGCAGGCAAGGCGCAATGCCTCACCCTTGTAGGCACTCGCAGGAAACTGCTTCGCGAAGCGTTGCAGCTGCCCCATGTCTCCAGACGAAATGGCGCGCGCCAGCGCAAGGGCATCAGGCGTCATGGCACCGGTAAAGGCAATGCCCGCAGCGGCGAAGATGGCAAGAATGGAAGTGCGACTCATGGTTCACCTCAGTGTGTTGAAACCCCTCAACAGCACATGTGGTACAGTTGCTACAGCCTGCAAGTGCGACAGAATGGCGGCCACACGCAGAAACTGAAACTGGTGGAGTGTCGAATTGCACAGAGATGAACAGAAGCGTGCCAAGGCACGAATGCCCTGGCACATGTATTCTGACGGGTGATACAGTCCTACGCTGGCGCGGCGTAGCCGGAGTTCGGGCCGGGGCTGCTGCTGTTGCCGTTGTTGATTCCCTTGAGATCAGAATCGCTGCCGCAAGCACCATTGACCCAGTTGGTCTGGCAGGCAAGACGAAGCGCATCCGGCGTGTAGGGACTGGCTGGATACTGCTTCATGAAGCGTTGCAGTTGCCCCATGTCGCCGGAAGAGATGGCGCGCGCCAAGGCCATGGCATCAGGCGTCATGGCACCCGTGAAGGCGATACCCGCGGCGGCAAAGATGGCAAGAATGGATGTGCGGCTCATGTGAGTGACCTCAAATGTTGAACTCCCCCCATTCATCATTTTGCCACCCGGATAAGCCGATAGCAAGACCACAGCACGTGCGAATGCGCTTCACGGAATGAGAAAAAACGCCAGGACTCAGGGAGTCCCGGCGAACAGAATGCAACGAACGATGATCAGCCGGAAGCGTAGCCCGACTTCGCCGGCGGGCTGCTGCTGTTGCCGTTGTTGATTCCCTTGAGATCGGAATCGCTGCTGCAGGCGCCGTTGACCCAATTGGTTTCGCACGCGAGGCGAACGGCCTCCGGTTTGTAGGGGCTCGCAGGATATTGCGTGATGAAGCGTTGCAGTTGGGCCATGTCTCCAGACGAAATCGCCCGGGCAAGAGCCATGGCGTCCGGGGTCATGGCGCCTGTGAAGGCGATTCCTGCGGCGGCAAAAATCGCGAGAATGGAAGTGCGGCTCATGAGTGTTCCTTGTTCAAGTGTGTGCAATGCCCCTCAAATGAGCATTTCGCACGCATGATTGACGTCCGCAAGGCTGTGCGGCGTGACTTCGTGAGAATCATCGGGAAAACGCCAGAGCACATCATGCTCTGGCGCATTTTTCAGCACTGTGCCGCACGTGCGGCCAGCAAGGTTCCAGCGTCAGGTCGTGGTATAGCCCGACTTCGGCGGCGGGCTGCTGCTGTTGCCGTTGTTGATTCCCTTGAGATCGGAATCGCTGCCGCAGGCACCATTGACCCAGTTGGTCTCACAGGCGAGACGAACGGCCGCCGGAGTGTAGGGACTGGCGGGATATTGTTTCACGAAGCGCTGCAATTGCCCCATGTCGCCGGAAGAGATGGCACGCGCCAGGGCCATGGCATCAGGCGTCATCGCTCCGGTAAATGCAATTCCGGCAGCTGCAAAGATGGCAAGGACGGATGTACGGCTCATGAGAAACCTCTATTTTGTTGACACCCCTCAAACTCAATTGTTGCATGGTGATGAGACGCTGGCAATTATGAATGATTGAAACCAGCGTTGCGAAAATGACAGGTATGACGGCAGTTCGTATGGCGGAAGACACAGCGGCAAAGGCAAGACCACTTCACGGTGTTCCAGATGCGAGGAATGCCCTCGTGTCCATCATCGTCACCCATTATAATTATTCACGTTTTGTGAAGACAGCCCTGGAGAGCGCGCTCGCCCAAACTCATTCTTTGGTTGAGATCATCGTCGTGGATGATTCGTCCGATGCGCCGCATCGCGCCGCCCTGCGTACCATCGTCAAGGACATCGGCGACCCGCGCGTAAACCTCGTCGAACTGCCCCATAACAAGGGACAGATCAATGCCGTGTTCGAAGGTCTCGCTGTTGCACGCGGAGAGTTTGTGGCGCTTCTCGATCCTGATGACATCTACGAACCCCGGTTCGTCGAACGGATGCTCGACTGCCACCTCAATCCCATCGTCTTTGCACCCGTGGCCACGTGCGAGATGGGCCTGTTCCGCATCGGCGGCAGCGTGCTCGCGCGAACTTACGTGGGTTACAGGTACAAGGCATTCACCGGCGGTACGCTGCCACGCGCCGAGGCCACCCTCGCCGACTTCGGCTTCACGGCCTATTATCCGCCGGAACACAATGGCTGGCTCTGGGCCACCACCTCCGCCATGATGTTCCGAAGGGACGCGCTGATGTTCCTACGGCGCAAGGCCTACATGGAGAATGTACGCCACTTCGCCGATGCCTATTGTGCCTACGGCGCGCACATGCTTGGCGGAACCCTGCTCATCGACGAGATGCTGAGCTGGCGCGGCCTCCATGATTCCAACACGGCCGAGAGCGAACATGTCATCGGATTGCACCAGCATCGCCATCGCCCGGATTTCGAAGACGTCACCCACGAGGTCAAACTTTTCGTCATCGGCACGTTGCTGGAGAATGGCGCCCGCGCGGTCTGGCGCGACCACAAGCTGGCGGAAATGTTGCGGGGACAATTCGTGGACGAGGATATCGCCCTCCTCGCGGCGCAGCATCCATTCCTCGGAGAGGTCATGAAACTGGTCCCGCCGCTTTCGCCTCCACCGGACCTTCCATCAGCCTGAGGTCAGGACACCGTTCGCTGCTCGCGGCTTGTCGCGTGCATCAGGTCTGCTGTGCGGGTGTAAAGATCGAGATAGGTGGACATGCGGCGGCTGTAGACGCCGGCATTGCTGGCGTCGGGCTCCACCGTGTGATCCATCTCCACCCATCTCGAAATGGCGGCTGCATCGTGGATGAGCCCCGCCGCATAACCGGCAATGAAGCAGTTGCCGTAGGAAGCCCCCATGGTGAGCGCTGGCACCCGTTGCGGCAGGCCGGTGATGTCGGAGACGGATTGCAGCCACACCGCGTTCTTCGTGCCGCCGCCCACCGAAGTCATCATCCGGGGCTGCGCGCCCGCGCCTCTCATCACCTGCAGCGAATGGTTGATGGAATATCCCACGCCTTCGAGGGCGGCGCGGTAGAGATGTCCGCGGCCATGGCCGATGTCGAGGCCGAAGATCATGCCTCGCGCATCGGCATCGTTGAGCGGCGAGCGTTCGCCGGAAAAATACGGAAGCACGACGATCCCATCAGAACCGGGCGGCACCTTGGACGCAAGACTGGTGAGAACCGAATAGGCCTCGTCACCACCCGCCTTCTCCGCCGCCACGTGGTCGGCACCCATATTGTCGCGGAACCAGCGTGTGAGCGAGCCACTGGTGGCCATGCCGCCGTGCAGGCAGTAGGTGCCGGGAAAGATGAACGGCGTGGCAAAAAGTTTCTCGTGCATGATGGGCGCATCGCTCAGGAGCGTGATCCACGCGGTTGAGCCATACATCAGCATCATGTCGCCGGGCGAACGGACGCCGATGCTCATGGCCTCGCTTGCCACGTCGCAGGTGCCGATGGTGACGGCCGTGCCTTCAGCCAGCCCGGTACGGCGCGCCGCACTGGCGGTGACGCGGCCCGCAAGTTCCGTGGCCCAGCGCGGTACGGGCAGGCGGAGTGGATCGACGATCCCCTCGCACAGGTCTTCGGCCCAGGCCAGTCTGGCGGGCTCATAGAGAGGGCCAAAAAATCCGGCCGTCAAATGGTCGATGAAGAAGTTGCCCGTCAGCCGCGCTGCGATGAAGTTGGCGCAAGGGAGGAAGCTGTGCGCCATCTTGAACACCTCCGGCTCGTGGCGCTGCAGCCACAGGATCTTCGGCCCCATGGACTGCGCCGACAAGCCGTTGCCCGTGCGCCGGAAAATCTGTTCGGCACCGAGTTTCTTTTCCAGGTCCTCGATCTCGACGACCGACCGTGTATCGACACCGTACATGATGCCGCCGGAGCGCAACGGATCGGCATTGGCATCGACAGGCACCATGGAATAGATGCCGCTGAGACCCACGCTGGCCACGTCCTGCGCCCGCACCCTGGCCTGCTCCATGAGCAGCCGCACCAGCTCCACGAATTCGCCCCACCATACCGCTTCCACATCCTGTTCCACGAAACCCGGGCGCAGAAACTGCAATTCGTGCTTCAGCGCCGCCTTGGCGAGAACCTTGCCTGATGTGTCGCTCAGCACGCCCTTCGACTCGTAGGAGCCGATATCGATTCCAATCAGACAGGTTGCCATGGCATATTCCCCCTCGCGAGGTCATGCTGCCACAAACTGCCGCATTGGCAAGACGCAACGCAGAGGCGCGTGATGCGCGTCTTCCGCATTCAACCCACAGGAACACGAGCCCGCCATGTCATCACAGCCCTTCTCCCTTCACGGCAAACGCGCACTCGTCACGGGCGGCGCAAAAGGAATCGGCCGCGCCTGTGCGGAAGCCCTTGTCAAGGCGGGTGCCACGGTGGTGATTGCCGACGTTGATCCAACCGCGGGACAGCAGACCGCAAAGGACCTCGGCGGCACCTTTCACCGCCTCGACGTCACCGATCGCGCCGCCATTGAAGCATTGGCCCAGGAGCTGAAGTCGCTTCACGGCCCGCTCGATGTTCTCGTCAACAATGCCGGGATCGTCCACAACGCCCCCTCCGAAGCGCTGGCAGAGCAGGATTGGCTGCGCGTGATGGACGTCAATCTCAACGGCGTGTTCTATTGTGCGCAAGGATTCGGCAAGCACATGGTGGAGGCCGGACGGGGAGCGATCGTTTCCATTTCGTCGATCTGCGGCAGCGTCGCCGTCTATCCGCAACCGCAAGCGGCCTACAACGCCGCCAAGGCCGGCGTAAACCTGCTGACCAAATCCCTCGCTGTGGAATGGGCGCAGAAGGGCGTGCGCGTGAATGCTGTCGCCCCCGGATACACCGCAACGGAACTCACCCTCGCGGGCCGCTCGAAGCCGGAGTGGTTCGAGACATGGATGCGCATGACGCCGATGGGACGCCTCGGTGAACCGCATGAAATCGCCAATGCCGTTGTATTCCTCGCGTCGGATGCGGCAAGCTACATCACCGGAACAGTTCTCACCGTGGACGGTGGCTATACCGCGATGTGAAACGCGCATGGCGGGCCACGCACCCTTGAGTTCCGCCTTGCTCCTGCGTAGCCTTTTGCGCCAAACACCAGGCCGCAGTTCGGGGGCATTTCATGAACGACGGAATTCTGATCGGCATTGACGCGGGCACGTCCGTCATCAAATCGGTGGCCTTCGCGGGCGACGGAACCCAGCTTGCGGTCGCCGCAGTACCCAACGTCTATGTCACCCATGCCGATGGCGGCGTGGAACAGGACATGCACGTGACCTGGAATGCCGCGGCCGCCACATTGCGCGAATTGGGCGAGAAGATTCCGGATCTCGCCTCCCGTCTCATCGCCATTTCCGTCACCGCACAAGGCGATGGCATGTGGCTCATCGACAAGGCGGGAGAACCGGTCGGACCTGCGACGATCTGGCTCGACAACCGCGCCGCCTCCATCGTCGAGGACTTCGTTGCCTCGGAAAACTACGCGGCGCATTATGCGCGCACGGGAACCGGCCTTACCGTCGTGCAGATGAGCGGCAAGCTCGCCTGGATGCAGCGTCACCGCCCGGAGATGCTGGCCCGCGCTAGCCACGCCTTCCATTGCAAGGACTGGATCTATTTCAAGCTCACGGGCGAGCGCGTCACCGATCCGTCGGAAGCGAACTTCACTTTCGGCAACTACCAGACGCAGACGTACAAGCCTGACATCCTCGACCAGATGGGCGCGGGCACGGCCAGGCGACTGTTGACGCCCGTCGTCAACGGCACGGAAATCGCGGGCGCCTTGTCGGCGGATGCCGCCAAGGCTGCCAACCTGAAGACCGGCACACCCGTTTGTCTCGGTTACATCGACATCGTCTGCTCGGGGCTCGGCGGTGGGTTGTTCGATCCCAGCGGCCGTTCGGGCTGCACCATCGTCGGATCGACCGGCATGCACCAGCGCCTGCGCATGAGTGCCGGTGATGTGCGCCTCAACGCCGAACGCTCCGGTTTCACCTGCATCTTTCCGGCACCTGGCACCGTGGCGCAGATGCAGTCCAACATGGCCTCGACCCTCAACATCGACTGGTTGCTGGACGTTGCGCGCGGCGTTTTGTCCGACAGCGGTATAAGCAAGACGCGCGCCGACCTTCTCTCCGGCATGGACGGCAAACTGCTTGAGCGTGAGCCCGCGAAGCTCCTCTACCACCCCTACATCTCGCGCGCCGGCGAACGCGGGCCTTTCATGGACCTCTCCGCCCGCGCCATGTTCAACGGCCTCGACACCACGGCTGATTATTTCGACATGATGCGCGCCGTGTTCGAGAGCCTCGCCTTCGCCTCCCGCGATTGTTACGAAGCCATGGGGCCTGTGCCGCAGGAGGTCCGCATCACCGGTGGTGCGGCGCGCTCGAACGTGCTGCGCCTCATACTTGCCAGCGTCCTCAATGCCGAGGTGCGGAGCGTCACGCGCGAGGAAGCGGGTGCGGCCGGTGCCGCGATGATGGCTGCCGTGCAGCAGGGCCTCTACCCGGACATGGCCGCTTGCGCCGCCCGCTGGATTGATCCGCACCTCGGCGAACCTCTGAAACCGGATGGGCAGTTGGCGGCGAAATACGATGCCGTGTTCCCGCAATACGTAGCCGCGCGGAAAGCCATGCGGCCCATCTGGCGCGCCCTGCGCAATGGTTCCTGAGGACAAGGCTCCTCGCGTAAGCGACTGTTTTTGAATTTTTTTCCTTACGGTGGTCTGGTCGGTCGATGGCACGCCTTGCTTGCCGCACCGCCACTGCAAATCTCCCTTGCATAAAAATTCATCTTATGTATAAAAATCACGACAACGCCGGCAGGTGCTGGACGCTGCGAATTTTCAAGAGGGCTTCATGGCACACGCGCACGATCTGTCGGACCCCACGGACTTGGCGGGACTGCGGCGCTATCTGAAGGCGGAAGATGCCGCAGGCAAGCTCGCGTCCCTCGACATGCTGGACCTGCAGATCTCCGGCGATGCCCATCTCCACGTCGCCGCTGCCGTCGGTGATGCGCTGGCACAGGCCGGCAAGAGCGGCCGCGCGGCAATCGTGATCCTCGTGGACAAGTCGGCGATCAAGCGCCAGGGCCACAGCCTGCGCGCCTTCGTCGAAGGCCAGTTGCAGGATACCCATACTGTGCGCACGGCTGTCCTCGATGACGGCCATCGCACGCTCCATGCCGATGACAAGGTACTCGATGCCGCCACGCGCGAAGTAAAGGGCGCCGACCTCGTCGTCACCATCGGCTCCGGCACCATGACCGACATCGGCAAGGTGGCGACCAACCGCAATGCCAACATTCCCCAGGTCGCGGTGCAGACGGCCGCTTCCGTGGATGGCTTCACCGACAACGTTTCCGTCATCCTGCGCAACGGCGTGAAGCGCACCATCCCCTCGCGCTGGCCGACCGTCGTGCTGGCCGATGCCACGACCATCGCCGATGCCCCGCTGGAACTGAACACCTCCGGCTATGGCGAGGCAATCTCCCTCTTCACCGCGCCCGCCGACTGGTACCTCGCCAATCTCGTGGGGCTGGACAACACCTTTCATCCCGCCTCGATGGAGCTTCTGAAAGCCGCTGCCGCCGAACCGCCGGGCTGGGCTGCCGGCGTGGCGACGGGAGACAAGCAAGCCATCCAGAACCTGACGCGCCTCCTCGCCCTTCGCGGTATCGTCTCGGGTGTTTCCAACACCACGGCCTGCCTCTCGGGCGTTGAACACGTCATCAGCCACATGCTCGACCTGCATCACGCCGCCCATCACAGGCCCACCGGATTGCATGGCGCACAGGTTGGTGTGGCCACGCTGGTTGCCACGCGCCTCTGGCGCCGCGCCATCGACACCGATCTCATCACGCCCGAACGCCTGCGCAAGCCCGATTCAAAGGCGATGGAACAGCGCATCGGCAATGCCTTCGGTCCACTCGACCCCGCAGGCGCAATCGCCGCCGAATGCTGGGCCGATTGTCAGAAGAAGCTCAAGCTCGTGGATCAGAACTGGGACCGCTTTGTTTCTGTCGTGGCGGACTGGAAATCGCACGCCCGCGAATTCGGCAAGATGGTTCAGCCCTCGGAAATTCTCCGCCCGACACTGAAGGCCTCAGGATCGCCAGCAACGTTTGCGGATTTGAACCCCGCCATCTCGCCCGACCTCGCCCACTGGGCCGTCAAGCATTGCCATCTCATGCGCAACCGCTTCAACCTCGTTGACCTGCTCGACATGATGGGCCTGTGGACGGAAGACATGATTGCCTGGGCCATGGAAGGATCCGTGAGCCGCAAGGCTGCCGCATGAGCAGGGACCTGGTCATTGGCATCGATTGTTCCACCACGGCCAGCAAGGCCGTGGTTTGGGACAGGACAGGCAAGGCCGTCGCCACCGGCCGCCGCACCTATGGCCTGGATCATGTGCAGTCCGGCTGGGTCGAACAGAATGCCGAAGACTGGTGGACCGCCACCTCCGCCGCGCTGGCCGATGCGGTGAAACAGGTTCAGGCGGATCGCATCGCGGCGGTCGCCATCACCCACCAGCGCGAAACCTTCGTCTGCCTTGACGCAGCGGGAAAGCCGCTCCGCCCCGGCATCACCTGGATGGACATTCGAGCGACCGCCGAAGTCGGCGAACATGGCAGCGCTGATGTTCACCGCATCACCGGCAAGCCGCCCAACCCCACGCCCGCCTGGTACAAGCTGCTCTGGCTGCGCAAGCATGAACCCGAGACGATCCGGCGCACGGCCCACGTGGTCGATGTCGCCGGCTATCTGGTCAACAAGCTCACCGGGGAATGGTCCACATCATGGGCCTGCGCCGATCCGCTCGGCCTCGTGGACCTCCGCTCCTTCGACTATGACGATGCTTTGCTCGACAAGGCAGGACTGACGCGCAGCAAGGTGAGCCGGCTCCTGCCACCCGGCGCCATCGCCGGTGGCCTCACGCCTGACGTGGCGGCGTTGACAGGCCTGCCCGCCGGACTTCCCGTTGTCGTGGGTGCGGGCGACGGACAATCGGCCGGTCTTGGCTGCAATGTCACGCAGCCGGGCCGCGCCTACCTCAACATCGGAACCGGCACCGTTTCGGGCGTCTACGCCGACACCTACAGCCACAGCATGGCTTACCGCACCATGGGCGGGCCTGTGCCCGGGACCTACATTCTCGAAACCTTCATCGGCGGTGGCACGCAGAACATCGTCTGGTTCGTGGAACAACTGTCGGGCCTCGACGCCACCACCCTGAAGCCCGGCGAAACGGCGGAACAAGTGCTGGAAGCGATGGCGGCCAAGGTGCCGGAAGGCGCCGCCGGCCTTCTCTGCCTGCCCTACTGGACCGGTGCCATGACTCCCTACTGGGACGGTCACGCCCGCGGCGCCTTCGTTGGCCTGTCGGGCCTGCATGGCAAGAGCCACATGTACCGCGCCATCCTCGAAGCCATTGCGCTGGAAGAACGCCTGCTCACCACGGGCGTGGAAGCAGCGACCGGCCGCCAGCTCGACGAAATTGTCCTGCTCGGCGGGGGCGCACGCAGTCCCCTCTGGTGCCAGATCATCGCCAACGTGCTGGGCCGCACCGTGAAGCTCGCCCGCGAACAGGAAAGCACGGCACTGGGCGCCGGCATCCACGCCGCCGCAGCCGCAGGATTGCATGCATCACTCCGCGACGCCGCCGACGCCATGACGGGCGTGCACAAGAGCTTCGAACCCGACCCGCAATCCCATGCGCGCTATGCCGGCATCTTCGAATCTTACCGCAGCATCTATCCGGGATTGAAGGAAACCTTCCGCCTCCTCAACGGAACCACGCCATGAAGCGCGCCCTCTCCACCTCGCCTGCGCGTGTCACGCGGCTTGACCTGCAACAGATGCGGCTCATCACCCGCGCCGCGCGCCTGCATTACCTGCAAGGCAAGCGCCAGGCCGAAATCGCCGATGAGATGGGCGTGTCGCAAGCCAGCGTCTCGCGCTTCCTCAGCCTTGCGGCAGAACACGGCATCGTCCGCACCATCGTTGTGCCGCCGGAGGGGCTCTATCCTGATCTCGAGGAAAACCTCGTCTCGGCCTACGGCCTTCAATCCGCCTACGTTGTCGACGTGAGCAGCCGTGAAGACGGACTGGAAACCGCACTCGGCGCCGCCGCCGCGCAATGCCTCGGCGGCGAATTGCAGGGCGGCCCCGTGCTGGGGCTGACGTCATGGAGCACCACGCTCCGCGAAATGGCGCGCCACCTGCAGCCCCGCGCCAACACCGGCATCACCCGCGTGGTGGAAATGCTGGGCGACCTCGGTTCGCCGCGCCTGCAGCATGAGGCGGCCCTTGCCACGCAACAGGTGGCCTGGGCCTTTGGGGCGGAGCCTGTCTTCCTGCGCACACCGGGCGTGATGCCGAGCGTGGACCTCCGCCAACTGGCCCTCTCCGACAGCCACATCCGCGCCACGCTGAAGCTGCTCGATACCGTCGACATCGCCTTCGTCGGTGTCGGTCCCGCCGATTTCCACGGTCCTCTTGAGGAAGGCGACAACTTCTTCACCGCCGAACAACTGGCGGAAGTCCGCGCTGCGGGCGCAGTCGGCCAGTTGCACCAGCGCTTCATCGATGCCGCGGGCCAGCCCGTGAAGACGCATCTCGACAGCCTCGTGGTCGGCATCACCCTTGATCAGCTCCGTCATGTCCGCCGCAAGATCGTGGTGGCGGGCGGCGCCGCCAAGCACGACGCCATTGCTGCGGCTCTCGCCGGACAATGGATCGACGTTCTCGTCACCGACGTGAACACCGCCAACGCCCTCACCGCCGCCACCCGCGGCCAACCCCAACCTCCGAAAGGACCCGCATGACACTCGCCAACGACATGCTGCTGGAGATGCAGCGGCGCATGCTCCGCATCCGCTACTTCGACGAACGCGCTTCCAAGATGGTGAAGCGCGGTGAAATTCCCGGCACTGTCCACACCTCGATCGGGCAGGAAGCCCAGGTCGTCGGCGCCTGCATGGCGCTGGGCGAGGGCGACTACATGACCGGCAACCACCGCAGCCATGGCCACCCCATCGGCAAGGGCGCGAAGCTCGGGCCCCTGATGGCCGAGCTTGTCGGCAAAGCCTGGGGCGTCTGCCAGGGCAAGGGCGGTTCCATGCACCTCGCCGACTTCAAGGTGGGAAGCCTCGGTGAATCCGGCATCGTCGGCTCATCCATCCCCATCGCCACGGGTGCCGCCCTCTCCAGCAAGGTCTTGAACAACGGCAAAGTCTCGCTCGCCTTCTTCGGTGATGGCGCGGCAAACCAGGGCTGTCTCTACGAGGCCATGAACCTCGCCTCGGTGTGGAAGCTGCCCATCATCTTCCTCTGCGAGAACAACCAGTACGCACTGTCAACGCCGCAACACACGGTGACGGCGGGCGTCGTTGCTGAACGCGCCCACGGCTTCGGCATGCCGGGCGTGCGCGTTGAAGACGGACAGAGCGTGCTCACGGTCTATGACGCCGTGCGCGAGGCCGTGGACCGCGCCCGCGCCGGCAAGGGTCCGACGCTGATCGAGGTCGTCACCTACCGTTTCAACGAACATTCCGAAGGCCTGCGCCTTGCCGTCGACTACCGCAACGCCGCCGAAAAGGAATCCTGGCTCAAACGCGATCCGGTGAAGATGTTCCGCAGCTACCTGCAGGAACAGGGCGTCGCCGATGCCGCCATGCTGGACAGCATCGAAGCCGACATCCTTGCCGAAGTCGATGCCGCCGTGCAGTTCGCCGAAGACAGCCCGGATCCCGATCCGTCCGTTGCCTTCAAGGATGTCTACACCGTTCCGATCGGAGTTGCGCAATGACTGTCATGAGCTATCTGGGCGCCATCGGCGCCGCACAGCGTGAAGCCATGGAGGCCGACTCGCGCGTGATCATCTTCGGCGAAGACGTCGAAGCCAACGTCTATGGCACCATGGGCGGCAAGTCGCGCGCCGACAAGGGTGACTTCCTGCAGATGTTCGGTTCGAACCGCATCCGGAACACGCCCATCTCGGAAGAGGTCATGGTGGGAGCGGCGGCAGGCGCCGCCATGACGGGCCTTCGCCCCATCGTGGACCTCTCCTATTCCACCTTCCTCTACATGGCGATGGACCAGTTCATCAATCAGGTAGCCAAGAGCCGCTACATGTTTGGTGGACAGGCCTCCATGCCCGTCGTCTTCCGCTCGGCCATGTTCTACGGCCTCAGCACGGCGGCGCACCACTCCGACCGTCCCTACCCCATGTTCATGAACATGCCGGGCATCAAGATCATGGTCCCAGCCTCGCCCAGCGATGCCAAGGGCCTGTTGCGCACGGCAATCGACATGGACGATCCCGTGATGTCCTTCGAGGCCTGCATGCTCTGGGGCATGAAGGAAGATGTGCAGGATGGCGAATTCCACATTCCCTTCGGCGTCGCCAAGACCGTGCGCAGCGGCAGCGACGTCACCGTCGTTGCAATTTCGAGCGCCGTTCCCGCCGCGATGCAGGCGGCCCAGCAACTGGAGAAGGAAGGCATCTCCATCGAGGTAATCGATCCGCGCACGCTTGTGCCCTTCGACTCGGATGCCGTTCTCAATTCCGTGGCCCGCACCGGGCGGCTGGTCGTCGCCGATCCTGCCAACCGCACCTGCGGTGCAGCGGCCGAGATTTCAGCGCTTGTGGCCGAGAAGGCCTTCGACTGCCTGAAGGCCCCGATCATCCGCGTGACGACGCCCGACACCCACATCCCCTTCAGCCCCGCGCTGGAGAAGCAACTCTACCCCAACGCCGGAACGATCGCGGATGCCGTCCGCAAGGTCGCCGGAACACGAAAGGCATAAATCCATGGCACGCATCAAAGTACTGCTCCCGCAATGGGGCATGGGCATGAGTGAAGGCACCATCGTCAAATGGCTCAAGGCCGTGGGCGACACCGTGGCCGAAGATGAGCCGCTGGCGGAAGTCGAATCCGAAAAGACCGTGGAGGTGATCGAGTCGCCTGCCGCCGGAAAGCTCGTCGAAATCCTGGAACAGCCCGGCACCGTTGTCGCGGTTCGCACGCCTGTCGCCATCATCGAAAAAGCCTGATCACCCGCTCACAAGGAATTTGCACATGCCATGGGCTGACCCCCGCCAACTGATCAACGATGCGCGCAAGGGCAAGTATGCCGTTGGCGCCTTCAACATGCACAACCCCGAGACAACCGAGGCCCTCGTCCGTGCCGCCGAGCAGGCCAAGGCACCGGTCTTCCTGCAGGTTGGCCGCGCCATCGTCCCCCACATGGGTGTGGCCCGCGCTTTCGAGATGACCAAGCGCATCGCCGAGGAATCGGATGCCGAATTCGTCATCCATCTCGATCACGGTCCCTGGGAAGAATGCCTGGAGGCCATCAAGCTCGGCTTCAACTCCATCATGTGCGACTTCGCCCATCTGCCGTTCGAAGAGAACATCAAGATGACGAGGCGCGTCGTGGAGATCGCCCATGACTTCGGCATTCCCGTGGAATCCGAGCTGGGCAAGATTCCGGACGTGGGCGAAAGCGTGAACTGGGCAGACTATTACACCACCGTCGATGAAGCGACGCGCTTCGTCGCCGAGACGGGTGTGGACTATCTCGCCATTTCCGTGGGCATCGTGCACGGCGTCATTCCCGGTCTCAAGCCGGAACCGCTGTCGATCCAGCGCACGCTCGAAATTCGCGACGCCACAAAGATTCCACTCGTGCTGCATGGCGCCTCCGGAGTGCCCGAGGACGAAGTGCAGGCCGCCAAGGCCGCGGGCGTTCACAAGTTCAACGCCGACACCGACCTCCGCCACGCCTTCCGCCAGGGCATGCTCGACGTCTGGTCGAAGGGGGATCATCAACTCGAAGAGGCCATGGCCGAAGGCCGCAAGCGCATGATCGCTGCGACCATCGAGAAGATGGAACTCTACGGCTGCGCCGGCAAGGCCGCCGCCCGGGGCTGATGTGACACAGCCATTTGGCCACGCGGCCGGGGGCATCGGCAGTGTGCAGGTGGAAGAGCCTTCTTCCCTTGCACCTGCCGAAGACATGGCCCGCGTGCGCCGGATGCTGTCGTCGCTGGAGCAAGACAGTCCGGCCTCGCTCCGTGCCTATCGACCCCGTCCCACCGCGGCGTTTTCACCGCGGGATACCACCCATCCGCACTATCATCACCTGACCTCTCTGCTGGGCGCGCGCGGCTTTGCCCCCGCCGAACGGGGTGCCGGTGGACAACTTGCAATCTATGACGAAGCCACATTGGTGATCGACCTGGTGGCACCCCATGCCCAGCCGCGCGACCACACGCGGGAACGCTACCGACTTTTCTCGGCCAGTGTCGCATCGGCACTCGCCTCTCTCGGCCTCGATGCACGCGTCGGCGCCGTCGAAGGTGAGTATTGCGCGGGCGACTACAGCGTCAACGCCGGTGGCCGCGTGAAACTCGTTGGCGTTGCCCAGCGCGTGGCGAAGCACGGTTACCATCTCGGCGCCGTGATTTCCGTTGCGCCGTCTCCCGCCGCTCTCGCCGCGGTGGCGGAGGCCTACGGCATCATGGGCGTTGCCTTCGATCCCGTCACCTTCGGAGACATTGTCAGTCTGAGCCCCGTTCACTCCATCACCGGCGCCTGTCAGAAAATCACGGACCTGCTGGCAGCTGAGGTACGCGCCTCCCAGACGTGAGAGTCAGGCGGCCTTCTGCGGGCGCGTGTTGCGCACATTGCGCCTCGACATTTCTTCCGCTGCGAAAGCAATCTCGGCATCGCGGCGCGCCGTGTTCCAGCCCAGAACAGGAGCGGCAATATCAGCCGTCTCTCGAATGGCCGCGTCACTGAGCAAGCCTTCCATGGTCACGGCCGTGCGACGCAACAGAAGGTCCGCGAGACGGCAGACATTTTCCGTGGCACAGATGTGGACGATCTCGCCCCTGCTGTAGTGCGGCAAGGAGTACAGCGGCGCACTGCCACCGTTGGCGAAGGCCTCCTTCAACGCCGTCGCGGAGGTGCCGTAGCGCTCGAACAGAAGCGTGGCACGCGCCGCGTCGACGCCGAGCGTTTTCGCAAGTCCGCTCACGAAAGCAGCGCGGGCTTCATCCGCTTTCGGATAATCACGCCCGCCACCGATGGCGAGGTCCTCTGTCGTCAGCTTGCGCGCGCGCTTGAGGAGCGCCAGCACGGCATCCGCGCTCTGCTCGGAAAAGGCCCGGTGTGTCGTCCACTTTCCGCCGATCAGCGACAGCACGGGCACATCCGTTCCCGGCAACGTGTCGCGCGCGATGGCATGGTCGCGCGTCACCACACCAATGTCCTTGCCCTCGGAGCGCGGCAGCGGCCGCACGCCACAATAGGTGAGAACCACGTCGTCGCGGCTCACCTTGATGTCCGGAAGTATTTCGCGCACCGTGTTCAGCAGGTAGTCCGCCTCTTCCGTGCTGCAATAGGCCTGGTCCGGATCCTTCACCGCAATGTCGGTCGATCCCACCAGCGCATTGCCGAAGAAAGGATAGATGAGGTTGAAGCGCCCATCCGATGTGCCGAAATAGAGCATGCGCCCCTTGAGCGCGGCCACCAGCGCATCATTCCGGACGATGAGATGCGCGCCCTTCGATCCGCCCATGTGCCGGGAGGCAATGCCCATGCCTGCATTGACCTTGTCGATCCAGGCGCCGCCGGCATTGATGATCACGTCGGCCGTGACCTCATGCACCGTCCCCGTCACCTCGTGCTTCAGCGAGAGCGTGCGGCCCTTTGTGCCGGTCACCTGCGTATAGGTGCCGAGGGCACTTGCCGGATTGGCCGCAAGACCATCCTGCACCAGTTCCATGCCGAGGCGTTCAGCGTGCGTGACACGGCCTTCGTTGTAGACACCGGCAGCGATGAGATCAGGCGTGATCGCCGGATATTCGCTGTGCAGTCGCGTCTTGTTCATCGAGTAGTGGTCCGGCAGCGCCTGGACCTTGCGGCTGTAGAAATCATAGATCCGCAATCCGAGTTCGATGAGGATGGCGCCGCGCTTCTTGATCGTCGTGTTGAAGCCGAGAAAGCCCAGCGCCGCCGGGACAAGGCCCGCGAACAGCGAGCGCGACGGAAACACCGTTTCCAGCGCCTTCACATAATGTGGCGCGTTGCGCAGCAACCGGTTCCGCTCCATGGCGGACTCGCGCACCAGGCGGAATTCGCGTGTCTCGAGATACTTGATGCCGCCGTGGATGAGTCGCGACGGTGCCGCACTGGCGCCGCCGCAGATGTCGCCCCGGTCGATGAGCAGGCAATCCACGCCTTGCAGGCACAAGTCGCGGAAGGTGCCGCAACCATTGATGCCGGCGCCGATGATGAGAACGGAATAGTGGGATTTCAGGGGGGCAGGTGCAGTTGGTGTCATGGCATGGATCAGGAGTTGAGGAGTGAGACCTTGATGGCGGAGCCTTGCTCCGCCGTCGCCAGCGCTGCGGTGAAGTCCGACAGCGGGAAGCGGTGGCTGAGGAGCGAGGCGGCATTGATGTGTCCGCTGGCGATCATCTGGAGTGCCGTACGGAATTGCAGGCGGGAGAGCCCGAAGGCGCCCGTCACCAGGAGTTCGCTGTAGTGGATGGCATTGACATCGAGCGGTGCTTCCGTGCCCTTGGCAAATCCGGCAAAGAGGCTGACGCGCCCGCGCGGCCGCACCATGTGGATGGCATCATTGGCAAGCGACGGATCACCGATGGCGCAGATGGCGACATCCGCCCCTTGCCCGCCGGTCAGCGCACGCACCCGCTCGATCACGTTCTCCGTTGTGGGATCAATCACCGTATCGGCTCCGGCGGCGAGAGCAGCGGCGCGGCGCACCGCACTACGCTGGCTCACGATGATGCGACTGGCCCCCGAGAGCTTCGCCAATTGCACATGCAGCAAACCGATGGGCCCCGCCCCCAGTACGACGACGGTATCGCCCAGGCCGACCCGGACGCGCTCCTGGCCATTGATCACGCAAGCCAGCGGCTCTGCCAGCGCGGCGGCTTCAAAGGTCATGCCTTCCGGCAGCGCGAAGACATTGCCCGACGCCACGCCTTTGGCCGGGATACGGACGTACTCGGCAAATCCGCCATCAATCTCGTAGCCCATGGCCACGAGGTTGTGACAGAGGTTCTCGGCGCCTGACATGCAGGCCGCGCAATGGCCGCAGGCAAAGGCCGGACAAACGGCAACGGCCTGGCCAAGGGAGAACTGGGCATGGCCGCCGGTATCGACGATCTCGCCGGAAAACTCGTGGCCGAGGATGGAGGGGTAGCGCACGCCTGCCGTCTTGCGGCCACGGATGATGCGGATGTCGGTGCCGCAGATCGTCGCCGCCCGGACCTTCACCAAGAGGTCCCCCGCCTCCAGCCGGGGCTCCGGCACGGAGGTGCAGCTGATGTCGTTCACCTGCTTCAGCACGGCAGCCTTCACGGCAGGATGTTCCTCGCTTGCGGACGATGAAAGGATGCCCGCACTGAACATTTGTATTCTGAAATGTCAATATGTTTCGAAATTGACGTCAGCCCAGACGCGGCAACTTCTGGCGGATTTTGGCGAAATCCGTCCACGGATCAACAGGCAATTTCCCGGCCTTCAAGATGTCGGGCACCGTGAACAGCGGCCTGTCCCCCGTGAGGTCGTTCCAGTCCAGGGGCAGCGAAACGGGGGCTTTCGGCCGCGCCCGGGTGGAATAGGGGGCGATCGCCGTGGCCCCGCGCCCGTTGCGCAGGTAGTCGATGAAGATGCGCCCCTTGCGCCGGGTCTTGCTCATCACGGCGAGATATTTCTCCGGACTGTCCTGCGACATGATCATGGCGAAGGCCTTGGTGAAATTCTTCACCGTATCCCAGTCCGCCTCCGGAAGCACCGGTACGACGACATGCAGACCCTTGCCGCCCGTGCTCTTCACGAAACTGGTCAGTCCCAGTTTTGAAAGGCGGTCCTTCACCTCGATGGCGGCATCGCGAAGCGTTGTCCAAGAGACAGCCTCGTCGGGATCGAGGTCGAAGATGATGCGGTCCGGTTTCTCGATGTGCGTCACCAGCGATCCCCAGACATGGATCTCCAGCACATTCATCTGCACGAGGCTGATGAGCCCGTTCGCATCGTCAATCGCCAGCATCGGCTTCTCGCTGCCGGCATCCACCTGCCGGATATGTTGCGATGTTCCCATCCAGGCGTGCTTGGCGAAGAAACATTGCCCGGAGGTACCCTCCGGACAGCGCAGCAAGGCGAGCACGCGGCCCGCCACGTGGGGAAGGCAGCGCTCGGCCACCAGCGTGTAATAGTCCGCCAGCATGCGCTTGCTCACTTTCACATCCGCCCACAGCAGCTTGTCAGGATGTGTGAGCGTGGGAACACCTGACGCATGAGCAGACACCGCAGCTTTGCCGGGCTTCACGGCAACCTTTGCCTTGCTGGTGCGCTTCGGCTTGGCACCCGCGGGATCATCATGCGGCGCTTCGGCATGTTCCAGCACGATCTCGGCTTCCGGCTTGTCGTCGCGCAGGCCCTTGATGGCGGCCTGGCGCAGAAGCCCCTGCGAGGACCAGCCCCGGTATTCGATCTCGGCCGCCAGTTGCGGCTTTACCCAGATGACGCCACGCTGTGCCAGCGGCGGCGGATCGCTGGCGAAGTGCGGCATGGTGGTCTTGAGCGGCTCCAGCCGCTCGGCCAGCGCCGCTGCTTCCTTGGCATCAAGCCCTGTGCCCGCCCGGCCCGCATGTACCAAGGCGTCTCCCTCGTGATAGGCCAGCACCAATGATCCCACAGCACGCGGTTGCGCCGCAGACCGCACGAAGCCCACCACGATGAACTCCTGTCGCAGCGAGCACTTGGATTTCTGCCAGTGGTCGCCCCGGCCCGACACGTAAGGAAGATCGGCGCGCTTCGAGACAATGCCTTCCAGGCCCAGGCGGCAGGCTTCGCCAAGAATGTCCTTGCTCGTGGCCTCGCCGAAATGATCGCTGAAGCGAAGCGCAAAGGATTGAGGTGCCGCCGCGATGACCTGCCGCAACACGTCCTTGCGGTCGGCAAGTTGTGCTCCCCTGAGGTCCACGCCATTGCAATGCATGATGTCGAACATGAAGTAGACGAGGCGGTTGTACCGCTTCGCCTTGAGATCATCCTGCAGGCCGCTGAAGCTGGAATGGCCGGACGCATCCTGCACGATGATCTCGCCATCGATCAGGGCCGCGCCCACGGGCAACCCGGCAAGCCGCTGCGCAATGGGTGGAAAGCGGGCCGTCCAGTCCAGGCCCTTGCGGGTGAGAAGCGTGACCTTGCCGCCTTCGATACGCGCCTGCATGCGGTAGCCGTCGTGCTTGATCTCATGGATCCACTGTTTGCCCTTGGGCGGTCCGGTGACGCTGAGCGCAAGGCTCGGCTCGACAAAAGCGGGGAGGATGCCGACCGCGGCTCCGGCGATCTTGCGGAGGTTGGTGGTGGAGACAGCAGGAAGCTTTCCCGCCTTCGCCTGCCGCGCCTTGTGATCGGGGCGCAGAGCACCGCCCTCAAGATCACTGTTGGCGAGTCCGGATTTGAGAGACGATGTTTCGGTCTCCACCGGCTCGGCTGATCCTTCGGTCAGCGCGTGTTCATCGTGCCCCTTGATGAGCAGCCAGTTGTGACGCTTGCCCTCGGGCTTCATGCGAACCAGCGTCCAGCGCCCGTGCAGCCTTTGTCCCTTCAATTCAAACGACAGCTTTCCGGCTTTCAGCGAGGCTGCAGCGTCCCCCTCGGCGGTCCAGCTTCCCTGGTCCCACACGATCATGGTGCCGCCGCCATATTGGCCCTTGGGAATGACACCTTCCCAATCAATGTAGCCGATGGGGTGATCCTCGGTTTCCACCGCGAGACGGCGCACCCCTGCTGTCATGCTCGGACCCTTGGTAACGGCCCAGCTTTTCAGCACGCCATCCAGTTCCAGCCGCAGGTCGAAATGCAGGCGCCGCGCATCATGTTTCTGCACCACGAAGCGCTGGCCCGTGGCTTTGCCGCGCGGACCCGCGGGCGGTTCGGTCGTCTTGCTGAAGTCGCGCTTGCGTTGATAGGCCTTGAGCGAGGCCGCCTTGCTCGCCGCCGCCCGCTTGGATGTCTTCCGTGCCGTCACAGCCATGGCTCTTTATCCCGCCTTTCGCCGCGGCGACTTCGCAGCTTTCTTGCGCGGCGCTGGAGCGGCGGTTTCCCGTTCGGCGGGACGGGCGGATTTCTTGTCGCCCAGGCTCTTGCGCAGCGCGTCCATGAGATTGATCACGTTGCTCTCGGCCGGTTCCGGCTCGGGCGCCGCCACGATCTTTTCGCCCTTGGCCTTGCGGGCAATGAGTTTCTTCAGTTCCGTCGCATACTTGTCGTCGTAGTCCTCCGGATCGAAGGGACCGGACTTGCGCTCGATCAGTTCGCTGGCGAGGTCAACCATCTCCTTGTCCAGCTTGGCGCGCGGCAGGTCGCCGAAGAAATCCTTCGCGGCCTTCACTTCGTTGGCATAGCGGAGCCGGTACAGGACGAGGCCGTCCCCCAGCGCCGTCACGGCTATGAGATGTTCCTTGCCGCCATGGGTCATCTGGCCGATGCCGGCGCGGCCTGTCTTGGCCAATGCCTCGCGGATCACCATGTAGCCCTCCGCCGCATACTCGTCCGACGGTACCACGTAATAGGGCTGCTCGACAAAGCGCGAGTCGATTTCTGCCGCAGGCGCAAAACGGCCGAGTTCGATGGTACGCTTGCTTTCCAGCTTCACGGCGGTGAGTTCGTCCGGATCCAGCGTGACGTAACGGTCCTTGTCGATCTCGTAACCGGAAATGATCTCGGAGGCGGGAACGGGTCCCACGCCCTGCACGCTCTTCACGTAATTGATGCGCCGTCCGGTGGGCTTGTGAATCTGGTTGAAGCTGATCTGGCTTTTCTTGTCCTCGGCATCGAAAAGCTCGATCCCGACGGAGACCAGGGAAAGCCGGAGGTACCCCTTCCAGTACGCGCGACGTCCTGCAGGCATGAAATCCTCCTTCACGCAAAACACACCGCCAACAGAACGGTGCAAGGCGGCCCCCGGTTCCCCGGAACTTCCGCAGCGCGGTGGCATTTTTAGTGGGAGAACTTCGAGGTCCCGATGACATCAGATGACGATAAATCACCCCAGACCCGCCAGCAGGAAAAGCAGGACCCCACGAACCGTGCCCGCCAGGGTGTGACCGGGCATAACGTGCGCTATGTGTTGTTCTGGAGCGTACTGGCGCTGCTCGTCGGTTACGGGCTGATCGTCGTGTTCTTTTCCGGACGTCCCTAGCGTCACGGCTGTCCTGTCATGATTGACGCAGCCGCACCCTTTCTCCCGCCTGCCCATTGTAAATGTCTCTGCTTTGGTTTCTCTTTGCACGAAGCAAACGGACTGAAGGAGACAGGCAATGAGTGCACAGAAACCGGGCCGCGGGCGCATCTTCAATTCCATCACCGACACGGTCGGGGACACGCCGATTGTCAGATTGTCCCGTTACGCCAAGGCCCACGGCGCGCAGGCGGAAATTCTCGCCAAGCTGGAGTTCTTCAATCCGCTGGCAAGCGTGAAGGACCGCATCGGCGTCGCCATGATTGATGCACTGGAGAAGGCGGGCCGCATGACGCCGGACACTGTTCTGGTCGAACCGACCTCCGGCAATACGGGCATCGCGCTGGCCTTCGTCGCGGCGGCGCGGGGCTACAGGCTGAAGCTGGTGATGCCCGAATCCATGTCCATCGAACGGCGCAAGATGTTTGCGCTCCTCGGCGCGGAACTGGTGCTCACCGAGGCCGCCAAGGGCATGAAGGGCGCCATCGCCAGGGCGGAGGAGATCAAGGCCGCCGATCCGAACGTCATCATTCCCCAGCAGTTTGAAAATCCCGCCAACCCCGCCATCCACCGCGTCACCACGGCGGAAGAAATCTGGAACGACACCGGCGGCAAGATCGACATCTTCGTGGCGGGCGTGGGCACCGGCGGCACCATCACCGGCGTGGGCAGCGTATTGAAACAGCGCAAACCCTCGCTCCGCATGGTGGCGGTGGAACCGGCGGACTCCCCCATCTTGTCCGGGGGAAGCCCAGGCCCCCACAAGATCCAGGGCATCGGCGCCGGCTTCGTGCCCGGCATCCTTGACCGGAGCGTGATCGATGAGGTCGTGACCGTCAGCAACGGCGATGCCTTGGCCACCGCCCGCGAGCTTGCGCGCACCGAGGGCCTGCCCGGCGGCATCAGTTCCGGCGCGGCGATCTGGGCCGCATTGCAACTGGCTAAGCGCCCGGAGAACAAGGGCAAGTCCATCGTCGCCATCGTGCCGTCCTTCGCCGAACGCTACCTTTCGACCGCGCTCTTCGAAGGCATTGGCTGATCCGGAGAAGGTACCTTGCGTTTCTTTCCGTTATAGTTCATTGGCTATAACGGAAAGGAAATCTCATGACTTGCCGAATAGTATTGAAATCGCTTGCACGCTGGGCAGCAGTCTGCACGTTGGCTTTCGCGCTGACTTCACCAGCCTTTGCCGCAGACAAGATCACAGTCTTCGCCGCCGCCAGCCTGAAGAACGCTTTGGATGCCGTGGGCGCGGCCTGGACCGCAGACACCGGCATGGACGTGGCGGTGTCCTATGCCGCAAGTTCGGCACTCGCCAAGCAAATCCAGGAGGGTGCGCCAGCGGACGTGTTCATGTCTGCCGACATGGATTGGATGAACACGCTTGCCGTTGAAAAGCACATTTCCGATGGCTCCATCGTCAAGCTGCTGGGCAACGACCTCGTCCTCATCGCGCCAAAAGAGTCATCCCTCGCGGTCACACTCGGAGACGGTGCCGCCCTTTCTGCGGCACTGGGTAGTGGCAAGCTCGCCATGGGTGACGTGAAGGGAGTCCCCGCCGGAAAATATGGCAAGGCCGCGCTGGAGCAGCTCGGCCTCTGGCCGTCCGTCGAAGGCAAGGTGGCAATGGCGGAGAATGTCCGCGCCGCCCTCAAACTTGTTGCGACGGGCGAGGCACCGCTCGGCATCGTCTACAAAACGGACGCGATGGCCGAACCTGCGGTGAAGGTGGTGGCAACCTTCCCTGCCGCTTCCCACCCCGCCATTGTCTATCCTGTCGGCCGCGTCGCCACATCGGAGAACGCGTCGGCAGCGGATTTCATCAGCTATCTGCAGGGAGCCAAGGCCCAGTCCATTTTCAAGGCCCAGGGCTTTACAGTTCTCGTGCCTCCTGCAAAGTGAGGCATGGATTTCTTTTCGCTCAGCCCCGATGAATGGAATGCCGTCGGGCTGAGCGTCAAGGTCGCCGCCGTCGCGATGGTGGCAAGCCTGCCTGTTGCCATCGCCGTGGCCCTGCTCCTCGCCCGCCGTGAATTCTGGGGAAAGTCGCTGCTGAACGGCGTGGTGCACCTGCCGCTCGTGCTGCCGCCGGTGGTGACGGGCTATGTGCTCCTGCTCACCTTCGGCAGGAAGGGACTTGTGGGCAGCTTCCTCGCCGACGCCTTCGGGCTCGTCTTTTCCTTTCGCTGGACCGGGGCAGCACTGGCCTGCGCGGTGATGGGCTTTCCCCTGATGGTGCGGGCCATTCGCCTGTCGGTTGAAGCAGTGGATACACGCCTGGAAGACGCCGCTTCCACCCTCGGTGCAAATCCGCTGTGGGTGTTCCTCACCGTCACCCTGCCGCTCACATTGCCCGGTATTATCGCAGGCATGATCCTCAGTTTCGCCAAAGCCATGGGTGAATTCGGAGCGACCATCACCTTTGTCTCCAACATTCCCGGCGAAACGCAAACATTGCCTACCGCCATCTATGCCTACACGCAGGTGCCGGGCGGCGATCCCCAGGCGCTCCGACTCACCGCCATCTCGGTGATGATTTCACTCGCGGCCCTCATGGCGTCGGAAGTTCTGGCCCGGCGCGCCGGACAGCGGATCGCCGCATGAGCCTTTCCGTTTCCATTCGCCACCGCCTTGCCTCTCTCGACATCGACGTCAACTTCGAGAGCATGGGCCGGCTGACGGCGCTGTTTGGCCCCTCCGGCTGCGGCAAGACCACCGTCATCAATGTGATCGCCGGATTGCTGCGCCCGGCGGAAGCGCGCATCGCCCTCGACGGCGACGTCTTTGTCGATACGGCGAGCGGCCGCTGGACGCCTCCTCACCTGCGGCGCATCGGCTGCGTCTTCCAGGACGCGCGCCTCCTGCCCCATCTGACGGTGCAGCAGAACCTCCGCTACGGGCGGTGGTTCACGGCAGCATCGGCACGCTACGTGGACGAGGTGGCGGTGGTGGAACTTCTCGGACTCTCTGCCCTGCTCGCGCGCCGCCCCGCCCATCTCTCCGGGGGTGAGCGGCAGCGCGTGGCGATTGGCCGTGCGCTCCTGCAGTCTCCGCGCCTGCTGCTCATGGACGAGCCGCTGGCCTCGCTTGATGACGCCCGCAAGCACGAGATCCTGCCCTACGTGGAACGGCTGCGCGACGAGGTCAAGATTCCGGTCGTCTATGTGAGCCACGTCCTCGGTGAGGTGACGCGCCTCGCCAGTGACATCATCCTCATGTCGAAGGGCCATGTGATCAGCGCCGGACCCGTGCGCGACGTCCTCCCGACCCTTGCGGCCGCAAGCGGCGAACTGGCACAGGAAGCAGGCTCGCTCATCGATGCCTCGGTCCGCGCCTATGATTCTGACGATGGCTTGACGACACTCGCCTCCCCGCTCGGCGAATTACGGATTGCGGGGGCTGTCGGCACACCCGGCAAGGCGTTGCGCATCCACATCCGAGCCACCGACGTGATGCTGGCAACCAGCCCTCCCAGTGGCGTGAGTGCGCTCAACGTGTTGCAGGGCACCATCGCCGCCATCGCCGAAGGCGACGGTGCCTCCGTTGATGTGCGGATGGGTGTGGGTGCCACGTTCCTCTCGGCCCGCATCACCCGCTTCTCGGCCCGCCGCCTCGCCCTGGCGCAGGGCAAGACGGTTTATGCCGTGGTCAAGGCCATGTCGGTACGCCCGCCGGGTGCCTGACGGCGATCAACGGCGCAGGGCCGGGAGTTCTATGCGGAGCGCATCCATCTGTTCCGCCGCCGCTGCCGTGGCGGCCCGCTCGATGGCGCGGTAGCGGGAAATGAGCGCCTCACCCAGGGGCGTGAGCGCGGCACCGCCCCCCTTCTTGCCGCCCGACCTGGGCGTGACCACGGGGCGGCCAAAGATGCCGTTCAGTTCATCGATCAGTTCCCAGGCGCGGCGATAGGACATGCCGAGTGCCCGCCCGCCCGCGGCAATCGACCCCTCAGCCGCGATCATCTCCAGCAGCGCAATCTTGCCGGGGCCGATGCGGCTGTTCGGACCGAAGTCGATTCGGATGCTGAGTGTGGTCATGTCTGCCTCTGGCGCGATCATGCCCCGACCGTGATGGCATTCAAAGGCCCTGGGCCACGCTGTTCCATGGACATAGGCATACACTTGTGAAATAGTCCGGCGCATAAAAAATCATCACGCGGGGAGTAGGCATGAAGACGCGCGCAGCTGTGGCTTTTGCAGCAGGCAAACCTTTGGAAATTGTCGAGGTGGATCTGGAGGGCCCGAAGGCAGGCGAAGTCCTCGTCGAAGTGAAGGCCACCGGCATCTGCCACACCGACGAATTCACCCTCTCGGGCGCTGATCCCGAAGGCCTGTTCCCGGCCATCCTCGGACATGAAGGTGCAGGCGTCGTGGTCGACGTGGGCCCGGGCGTGACCACCGTGAAGAAGGGTGACCATGTCATTCCGCTCTACACGCCGGAATGCCGCCAGTGCCCCTCCTGCCTGTCGCGCAAGACCAACCTCTGCACGGCCATTCGCTCGACGCAAGGTCAGGGGCTGATGCCCGACGGCACCTCGCGCTTCTCCTACAAGGGGCAGAAGATTCATCACTACATGGGCTGTTCGACCTTCTCGAACTACACGGTGCTGCCCGAGATCGCGGTGGCCAAGGTCAATCCAGCCGCCCCCTTCGACAAGATCTGCTACATCGGCTGCGGCGTCACCACGGGCGTGGGCGCGGTCCTCAACACGGCCAAGGTCGAACAGGGCGCTACCGCCGCCGTCTTCGGCCTCGGCGGCATCGGCCTCAACGTGATCCAGGGTCTCAAGATGGCCGGCGCCGACATGATCATCGGCGTGGACCTCAACAACTCCAAGAAGGAGTGGGGCGAGCGCTTCGGCATGACCCATTTCGTCAATCCGGCCGAGATCGAGGGCGACGTCGTCTCCCACATCGTCAACATGACGAAGCGTGGTGCTGACCAGATCGGCGGCGCCGACTACACCTTCGACTGCACGGGCAATGTGAAGGTCATGCGCCAGGCGCTGGAATGTTCGCACCGCGGCTGGGGCCAGTCGGTCATCATCGGCGTGGCGGGCGCGGGCCAGGAGATTTCCACCCGTCCCTTCCAGCTTGTGACCGGGCGCACATGGAAGGGCACGGCCTTCGGCGGTGCCCGCGGTCGCACCGACGTTCCGAAGATCGTCGACTGGTACATGGACGGCAAGATCCAGATTGATCCCATGATCACCCACATCCTGCCGCTGGAAGACATCAACAAGGCCTTCGATCTCATGCACGAAGGCAAGTCGATCAGAAGCGTCGTCGTATTCTGAGTATTACGGAAGCCGGGTTCAAACACAGGGAGAACGAGAATGGCGCGTAAGGCAGTTAAGAAGGCCGCAAAGGCAAAGAAGGCAGCACGCAAGCCCGCGCGGAAAAGCGCTCCGGCAATTGCGTTGCATCCCTCGATCGACAAGGGCGTTGCCAAATCCGGCAAGAAGGGCTTCGCGGGCGGCAGGCTCACCTGCAACTGCAGCACCGACCCGGTGGTGGTCGAACTGTCGTCGCAGAGCATGCATAACCATGCCTGCGGCTGCACCAAGTGCTGGAAGCCGGAAGGCGCCATCTTCTCGGTCGTGGCCGTTGTGCCGAGCGACAAGGTGAAGGTCGTGCAGAACGGCGACAAGCTGAAGGTCGTCGACCCCTCCGCCCTCATCCAGCGCCATGCCTGCACCGGCTGCGGCGCCCATCTCCATGGTCCCGTGGAACGTGCCGGCCACCCCTTCCAGGGATTGACCTTCGTCCACACTGAACTGTCCAGGGACAAGGGCTGGTCGCCGCCCACCTTCGCAGCTTTCGTCTCGTCTGCCATCGAAGGCGGCGTGCCGCCCTCCAGGATGCCCGCCATCCGCAAGCGCCTCAAGCAGCTTGGCCTTGAGCCCTATGACTGCCTGTCGCCGGCACTGATGGACTATCTCGCCACTGAAGCTGCCAAGAAATCAGGCACCTATCGCGAGAGTTGAGCGAACCTATTCGGAACATCGGATGCGCAGGGGGCCTCTTGGCCCCCTGTTCGTTTGGTGCGGCGCCATGTCAGGCCCGGGCGTCCGGAATTCGCCTTCTTTTCGTGGTGCAGGGCGACCCGAATTCGACCCACAAGTTCATGACGGCTCTGTGAAAATGCCACTTTACAAAAATAACCAGCAAGCCCACACGTCCGCCGCATAGACTGACAGTACAAGACATGAACACGTCCCGCAGGAATTTCATCGGGCAGGCAGCGCGACTCGCTGCGCTCGCCACCGCCCTCAAGTCGGGATTCGTACCCGAAGCCGCCGCCGAAGACATGTATGGACCGTTCACGGATTTTCGTGACGACTTCGTCCGCAATCTCGCCCGCGATCTCGCGGCCAAGCCCTTCGTCGACGAGAAGATCGAGATGCCCGCCGGATTCGACGTGAGCACATACGACCAGTACCGCGACATCCGTTTCAACCCGGACCGGGCGATCTGGAAGGGTGAGGAACACAAGTTCTCCTTCGACCTCTTTCACTCCGGATTCCTGTTCACGCGTCCGGTCGACATCTACGTCGTGCAGGACGGCCGGCAGGCCAAGCTGAACTACGATCCCGCACTCTTCGTCTTCGGCCCTTCGGTGAAGCGCCCCGACGGCAAGACGGATCTGCATTATGCCGGTTTCCGCCTCCGCCATCCCATCAACTCACCCGATGTCGATGACGAGTTTCTCGTTTTCCAGGGCGCCTCCTACTTTCGCGCCGTCGGCAAGGGATTGCTTTATGGTTTGTCGGCGCGCGGCCTCGCCGTCGACACGGGCCAGCCCTCTGGCGAGGAGTTCCCCTTCTTCAAGTCGTTCTGGATTCGCAGGCCCGAACCCGCCACCGGGATCATCGTGGTGGAAGCCCTTCTCGACAGTCCCTCGGTCACGGGCGCCTACCGCTTTTCCGTGAAGCCCGGAGAAGACACGCAGATGGACACGGAAGTGACGCTGTTCCCGCGCCGTGACCTGCCGCATGTCGGTATCGCGCCGCTGACCAGCATGTTCCTTTTCAACGCCATCGGCCGCCCGGTGGAAGACTATCGCAACGCCGTCCATGATTCGGATGGACTGATGATGCAGACGGGAACCGGGGAATGGCTCTGGCGCCCTCTCTCAAATCCCAAGACGCTGCAAGTAAGCGCCTTCCAGGACAAGAGCCCGCGCGGCTTTGGCCTGATGCAGCGCACGCGCCGCTACGAGGACTTTCTCGATCTCGAATCCCGCTATGAGCGCCGCCCCAGCCTGTGGGTTGAACCGATCGGCGACTGGGGAGCAGGCTTCGTGCAGCTCTTCGAAATCCCGACGCAGCTTGAGACCAACGACAACATCGTTTCCTACTGGCAGCCCAAGGACGCGCTTGCCGCGGGGGCGAGCTACACCTTTGTTTACCGGCTGCACTGGTGCGAGCACTGGCCTGCGGAGCAACCGCCGCCTGTTGGCCTCGTGTCCTATTCTGGCTCCGGCGTGGACTACAACTACACCGCCAATCCGCCCGCCTACGATCCCAACCTCCGCCTCTACGTGGTGGAGTTCGATGGTGGGCCGGGAGCTGGTGAATTCACCGCGGACGTGACCGCAAGCGCGGGCACCATCAGCAAGATCGTGACCTATCCCAATCCGGTCAAGAACACGACGCGCCTCTCCTTTGCCCACGATACCACAGGCATCGACGTCGCCGAACTGCGCGCCGTCATCAAGCGCGGCGGCGTGATCGCGGGTGAGACGTGGCTTTTCAGGTGGACACGGTCTTGATCCACATGCCGCCGGAATCCCGGCTCGACATGCCGGTGCAAAGCCTCACGACGTGCACCGCGCCCGAGCGGTCGCATCGCCCTTCGGCGGATGTGTATCTGGCGCGCATCTTCGTGTTCGGATTGACGGCGCTCCTCACCAGCGCCGGCACCTATGGCATGTACGAGGTGATCAGCCCTGTGAACGTCACGTGGCTGCAGCTCTTCTTCGCCGCCGTCTTCGCGATGACCTTCACCTGGATTTCCTTCGCCTGCGCCAGCGCCATCGTGGGCTTCGCCGTACTGTTGCGCAACAAGGCACCGGCCCCGTTGCCGCACGCGGAAATCGGCCGGACGGCATTGCTCATGCCAGTCTACAATGAAAACCCGCAGCAGGTCTTCGCCACGCTGGAACGCATGGCGCGCAGCCTCATCTGGCAGGGCGCGCAACGCCATTTCGACATCTTCATTCTCAGCGACACCCGCAACGACCCGGTGGCGGTGGAAGAGTTGCAGTGCTTCCAGTCGCTCCGCACCGCGCTGCGTGGCGAGATGGGCGTCTACTACCGCCGCCGCGCCGACAATCATCACCGCAAGGCCGGCAACATAGCCGACTTCGTCAGCCGCTGGGGCGGCTCCTACGATCACATGATCGTCCTCGATGCCGACAGCGAGATGAGCGGGGCACTCCTCGTATCCCTGGCATCGGCCATGGCGGCGGACCCGGCTGCGGGCATCATCCAGACACTGCCGCTGCTGCGCAACCGCTGGAGTCCCTATGCGCGCATGACGCAGTTTGCCGGACGGGTCTATGGCCCGGTCGTGGCCGCAGGCCTTGCGGCCTGGCACGGGCGCGACGGCAACTACTGGGGCCACAACGCCATCATCAGGACGCGAGCCTTCGCGCACTCTGCGGGACTTCCCGAACTGCGGGGACGGAAACCTTTCGGCGGCCACATCCTTAGCCATGACTTCATCGAGGCTGCCCTCATGCGCCGCGCCGGTTGGGCCGTCTACATGCTGCCGCACCTGCAAGGGTCCTACGAGGAAACGCCGCCGTCGCTGATTGATCTCGCAACACGTGACAAACGCTGGGCCCAGGGCAATTTGCAGCACATCAAGATCGTTGCAGCGAAGGGCCTGAGCTGGGTCAGCCGCGTGCATCTCGTCCAGGGCATCATGTCCTATCTCGCTTCGCCGCTGTGGCTGTTGATGCTGCTGGCGGGTCTCGGTCTCGCACTTGTGGCGCGTTACACCGAGCCCAATTATTTCTCGGAGGGCTTCTCGCTCTTCCCGGCCTGGCCCGTGTTCGATCCGGAGCTGGCGCTGCGCCTCCTCGGCGTCACGGGTATCGTTCTCTACCTGCCCAAGTGCCTCGGCCTCGTGCTGGCGCTGCGCGACCCCGATCTGCGCAAGGGCTGCGGCGGGGCCACGGGGCTCATCCGCAGCGTTGCCGCCGAAACCGTTCTCTCCATGTTGCTGTCGCCGGTGATGATGCTGTTGCAGACGCGCTTCGTGATCGACATCGTCATGGGCCGCGACTCCGGCTGGAACACCCAGAATCGCGACGACGCTGCCGTGCCCTTTGCCGAAACACTGCACCGCCACGCCATTCACGCGCTGGCAGGATTGATCCTGGGGGCTGCGAGTTTCGCAATCTCCTGGGCCACGTTCCTGTGGTTCCTTCCCATCATGGCCGGACTTGTGCTGTCCCCCGCCGTATCCTGGGCTACGGGCCATCCTGCCATTGGCCGTGCCCTGTGGCGCGCCAACGTCTTCCGCATTCCCGAGGAAGATGAAGCCGCCGCCACGCCCGTTGCCATCACCACAGTTCTGCAGGCGGCGGAATAGCGATGGGCAAGCCGGACCTGCCGCCGCAGCGCCTGCGGCAACGCGTGCTCGCCTTGCTCAAGCGTGATCTTTGGAAATTCATCGCCGCCTATGTGTTGCTGCTCGCGGTGATGGCCTGGCTTGGGCGCTGGACACCGGAGTATCTCGCAGGCCGTGACCTGTGGCATTTCCTCGTGACGCGGATGATCGTCGCCATGGTGATGCTGGGCGTGCTCGCATCCTTCATCCGGCTTTTTCCCGCAGCCCTGCTGCTGGCCGCCACGCTGCTGCTGGTCGGCACCATCTCGGCCATCAAGCGCGATGCCACGGGCGAACCGTTCCAGGTGAGTGATCTCTTTCTTTCCGCCCACGCACCGGCCCTGCTCGGTTATGTGGACTGGAGCTATTGGCTTGCGGGCGCACTCGTCATTCCGGCCGTGGTCTACGCGCTGCGCAGCATCCGCGTCCGCCTGTGGAGCCTGCCCCTTGCTCTCGTCTGCGCGGGACTGCTCTCCACCTACCGGCTGGAACCCGTGGTCAAGTGGATCCATGACAACTCCTACTGGATCGGGGTCGAGAACCTCACCTTCAGCCAGGCCGAGAGCGAACGCATGAACGGCCTCGCCACCCATCTCTATTTCTCCACGGCGGGCCTGCGCCTGAAGACCTTCACCGATGCAGAAGTGCGCGCCGCCATGGCGGCTCTCGATGTACCACCTCCGCCGCCAGCCCGCACGGCGCCCCTGCCTGACGTCTTTGTGGTGCTGGGCGAAGCCTGGTGGCGCGATCCGTCCGACGCGCAAAGCCCCATCGACAAGCTTGTCGCTGCTGGCTTCACTGAAGGCACGGCCATTTCGCCCGTCTATGGCGGCACCACGCCCAATGCGGAATTTGAAGTTCTGACAGGCATTCCCGCCCACAGCTTCATGTCCGGGATCATTCCCTATCAGCACTTCGTGCAGTATTTCAGTGAGCATACCCGCAGCTTGCCGCGCCTGCTGCACGCCTTCGGTTACGAGGCCCACGCCTATCACAACTTCGAACGGCGCTTCTGGCTGCGCGACCAGGTCTATCCCCTCCTTGGCTTCGCGAGCTTCGACAGCATGGAAACGATGGCGCTGCAGAAACAGAAGAACGGCTGGCCCACCGATGCCGGTTTGTTTGCAGCGGTGGCGAAACATATCGACAGCACCGCACCACAGTTCCACTTCATCGTCACCGTGCAGACTCACGGTCCCTATGCTGAAGACAAGGCGCGCGACGCGATCAGCGGCGAACGTCATCCCGGCATGACCGATTATCATGAACGGCTCTCCGGTGCCGCCGATGCCGTTGTTGCCTTCAATGAACAACTCAGAGCGCGCGGCAAGCCCTATGTGCTGTTTGTCTTTGGCGATCACCTGCCGGGCACGCGCACGCACCAGTGGAAGCTCGGCATGAAATCCGAGACAGACCCCCGCCTGCATCAGGTGCCCTTTCTCGCAACCAGCAACAGTGACGACGTCGCAGAATTGCGCTCCCGCCTGCAGGACAAGCCTCTCTACTGTGTGGCGCCTCTGCTCACGGATTGGCTCAAGATCCCGTTGGCAGACACCTATCTGCGCCATATGGTGAACGCCTGCGCCGGGAACGGGGCAGGAGGTGCAGCTCCCTCCGAAGCCATCATCCAGCATCAGCTCTTTTCAAAGACGGCCGGCTGAGCCGCCTCACCCGTCACGCCCAGATCAGCGCCAGCGCAGGCACGGCCAAGATGATCACCAACAGAGAGAGCGGCAGGCCAAGCCGCATGTAATCTGTGAAGCGGTATCCACCCGGACCCATGACGAGCGTATTGCACTGGTGTCCGATGGGCGTGAGGAAATCGCATCCCGCACCAATGGCCACCGCCATGAGAAAAGCTTCGGGCCGGTAGCCCAGCCCTTCCGCGAATTTGGCGGCAATGGGAGCCACCACAAGTACGGTGGCGGCATTGTTGAGGAACGGCGTCACCGCCATGGCCGCCACCATCACCAGCGCGATGGCCCCATGGATCGGCAAACCCTCACCCGCGCGCGACAAGCCGCTTGCCAGAAGGTCCGTTGTGCCTGTGGCCTGGAGCGACTGGCTGACGGGAATGAGCGCGGCCAGCATCATCAGGATCGGCGCCTCCACCGAGTGATAGAGATCGCGCAACGGCAGCACGCCAAACATGGCCATTGCCGTCGCTGCAGCAAAAAAGGCGGTGGCGACGGGCACAAACCCCGTCGAGGTGGCTGCCATGGCGGCCACAAGGATGGCAACCGGTACCACGGCATGACGCACGCTGCCGAGCAGCACCTTCCGCTCGGCCAGCGGCAGCAGCCCCATGTCGCGCATGAGCGTCACCAGTCCCGTCTCCTGGCCCTGCAACAGCAGAATGTCTCCGGGCCGGAATCGCACGGTGCCGAGTTTCTGGCTGAGACGTTGGTTGCGGCGGCTCACTGCGAGCAGGTTCACGCCATGATTATGAAAGAGCCGCAAGGTTTCGGCGCTGGCGCCGACAAGCCGCGAGTCTTCAGTGATCACCGTTTCCATGCTGATGACGGTTCCGGTTTCGCCGTCAGGCGCCAGCTCACGCTGGCCAGTCAGGTCGAGCCCGGCATCGACCACCAGCCGGTCGACGAGGTCGGCTGGCCCTTCGATCAACACAACATCGCCTGCAGCCAGGGTGGCATCTGGTAGCGGTCTGATCTGCAGGGAGCCAGCGCGCAGGATGGAGATGATGGTCACGTCCTCGCCTGCCAGGCTGAGAAGCCTCGCAATGGTCATGCCCTCCGCGGAGGCCTTCGCTGGCACCTTTGCCTCCACCAGATAATCCCTGATGTCCATCGCATCCTCGGCCGAGAGATTCACCCGCACGCGCTGCGGCACCAGCCAGGAAAACGCCGCCATGAATCCGAGGCCGGCGATCGTGAGGAGTATGCCGATGGGGGCATAGTCGAACATGGCAAAGGGTTGCCCGGTCAGTTCCTCGCGCACACGCGAAACGACGATGTTCGGTGACGTGCCGACAAGGGTGATCAACCCTCCCAGCAGCGATGCAAAGGACATGGGCATGAGAAACACGGACGGTGGCACGTTGGAGCGGCGCGCGAACTGCAGCGCAATCGGCAGCATGATGGCGAGAGCACCAATGTTTTTCACGAAGGCCGACAGCACCGCCACGGTGACGATGAGCACGATCAGCTGCATGCGGACATTGAGGGTTGCGGGGAGATAGCGCCGCGCGGCAAAATCAATGATGCCGCTTCGCGAAATCGCCGCACTGACAACCAGCGCACTGCCCACGATGATGGTGATGTCATCGCTGAAGCCGGAGAACATCTCTTTGGCAGGCACAACGCCCAGCACGACGGCGAGAAGCAGGGTGCAGACGGCGACAAGATCGTAGCGGATCCGGCCCCACACAAACATGGCCATCATCCCGGCGACCAGCCCTAGCGCCAGGAGTTGCTCAGACGTGACGCTGCTCATTCACCTCTTCCCGGTTGTGAGGACAGCGCCGATACGTCGCTCAGATTGAATTGGCACCCGGGCACCCCGCAAAAACCGTCGTCCGCAGGGAACTCCTGACCCCGTCACGGGGTTCCTCCCGCAAAAGCTGTCTCAGGACAACAGCGGCAGCACGTAAATTTCATCCACCCACGGGAACCACTACCCCTGCGGCAGCATTTCCATTGGCGTGGGGCAGAAGGTTGCAAAAATTTTCCTGCGCACAACGAGGAGACAAGTGATGACTATGAATGATCCGAACAGTGGACCGACTGACCGCTCAACCGTCAGGAACAACGTATCGAACTACAGCAGCAGCGGCACCATCGCCATCATCGCCGCCGTGCTGGTGGCCATCGTGATTGGCCTGATCATGCTCAACCGCGACGGCTCCACGCCGACCACACCTGCAGTGACGCAGGAAAATTCCACGACCACCACGACGCCCGATGCGACGACGCCTCCGGCCACCACGCCTCCGGCCACGACGGGCACTGAGCAGCCTGCAACTCCGGCTGAACCGCCCGCCACGACGGGAGGCGACACGGCTCCTGCCACGCCTCCGGCCACCACGCCGCCCGCCAATCCGTAACGTCCCGTTCCGGATTGCCGGCGTCATCGCCATCCTGCGCACCAGTCCTCCAACTGCGCGCAGGATGGCGAAGTCATTTTGGACTGCATGTCCGGTATCACGACACGAAAACACCCGCGCCACCTTTCGATGGTGCGGGTGTTTTCAGAGTAGAATGGACTTCAGCGCCGCTTCGCCTTGGCAGGTTTCTTGGCCGCCGTCTTCGCACGCGTTGATGAGGTGCGCGACACACGTTTGCCCCGCGACGGCGCAAGCCGGAGCTTGGTGCTCTCGCCCGGCTCTGCCACCTTCCGGGTGACAATGGCCCAGGCGAACTTTGCCGAAGAAACGAGCGCGTTGTCGCCTTCCCAATATTCCGCCTGCTCTGGCGTCACCTCGATGGCGACGATATTCTTGTCCTCCGGACCTTTGGGCCAGAAGGCCTGCGCGCCCGGGCTCCACAGATTGCGCACGGTTCCGCGATCCGTCAGCAGCCGCGCCTTGCCCCGCACGGTGAGGAATGTCGGCTTGTTTGCGTAAGCGAGCACCACGGAGGAATTTGACTTGATCTGGTCGTCCTTCACGGACTTCCTGTCCGTCAGCATGAAGATCTTGCCCTCTTCGTGACGGACGATGGTCGACATGGGACGGGCCCAGGGCTTCCGGGAGTCCATGGTCACGAACATGCAGAAATCCATTTTGCGGGCAATCTCCCACATGTGGTTCTGGCGTTCGCTGGTGCTTGTTGATGTGGCCACGCGTGATGCTCCCTGATGCGAGACTGCAATTTGCGCAGTCGAGGCGGGTAACGCATGCACGCCGGGAGAGTTCCCGCCATGGCAGGGGAAGTGCCCGGGCTTCGGTTGCGGGAAGCCCGGGCACAGTCAGGTTCAGTAACCGCCCATGGCCTTGGGCTTGTTGAACAACACCGTTACCAGCGCATAGACGAGCCCCGCAACAATCGCCGCCGGAAGCGACGCCGTCACGTATTCATAGGGCGCGTGGCTTTCGTAGGTGATGGGGTTCAGCAGGTAGCGGTAGGTGCCGCAACCGGCGATCATCGCCACAATGGCAGCAATGTTGAAGCCGCCCGAGAACCAGTAGCCGGAATGATCTCCGTTCGAGAAGATGCTCCGGATGCTGATACGGCGCTTGCGCAGCAGGTAGTAGTCCGTGATCTGGATGCCACAGAGCGGCGCAAAGGCAAGACCGATGAAGGCCAGGAATGTGCCGAAGTTGGCAAAGAACAGTTCCGGGATGATGAGGCCAACGAGCACCACAGGGCCGATTGCCATCAGCAGCAGCGTCGTCCACGACATGTTCTCGAAGGCCGGGAAATGCCGGAGGCCGATCGCCGAGGCATAGACGCCTGCCACGGCCGTTCCAAGGTTCGCAGCCGCCACGAAGACCAGCGCCACGATGCCGTAGGTCGGTCCACCGATGGTGCGCAGCCATTCCGCCGGATCGGAAACCTGGAGCACCAAGATGCCCGCGATGCCGATGAGGCTGAGCAGCGGCACGGGTGCGCCCATGCCGATCATGATCGGTGCAGCAGCCGTGCGGCCATTGGGGGCCATGCGGATCATGGCGCCGAGATAGGGCCACCATGACAGCAGCGAGACGATGCCGATCTCGACGCCCGTCGTGTAGTTCCACAGCGGACTGGTCGAGGCATAGGCCGGCACGGCGGCCGTGAGATCGCCCCAGCGCTGGCTGAGGATCACGTACAGCATCCAGAAACCGACGACCACGTGCGCCACGAGAATCTTCGAGACACGGTCCACACCGCCCGAGCCCTTCAGCAGGATGGTGAAGACCAGCGAACAGGCCAGCAGGATCGTTGCCGGAACGAGCAGCTTGCTGCCCGTGTCGGCGATCACGCCCAGCGCCAACAGAAGCTGTGTCGTGGACTTGGCGAAGAAGATGAGCAGCAGGGAGTTCCACCCGATGATGGAAATCTGCTGCATGGCGGCGGGAATGATCCAGCCGCGCGAGCCAAAGGACGGTTTTGTCGAGGCAATCGAATCGACGCCAAAGCGCAGGCAGATTGGCCCCGCGGCCAGCGCCACGATCAGCATGCCAATCATGCTGCCCGCGAACAGGGCCGCAAAGCCCTTGTCGAAGTTGAGGTAGTAGCCGACGTATTCGCCGATGATGTAGCACCATGTGGCGGCAGCGGCGGTCATCAGCGAGATGCCGAGCTTCCAGCTACCCCAGGTACGTTCGCTTTTCAGAAGCGGCCAGGCATTCTTGTCGGCCTCGAGCACGCCTTCAAGGTGGTGATGTGTGGAGCTGCTCATAGTTGCCACCCCCAGATCAGCACGATGACGGGCAGCACGACTCCGAGGAACAGGAGCCAGAACCAGCTTGTGGAATCGTAGTCTCCCCCCTGCTCGGCGGGATTTTCCAGCGCCTTGAGCCTTCGCTCAAGTTCCGGATTGAGTTTCTCGGCCATGTCTTTCCTCCATCGCTTTCATGTTGTCCGGTTCTTTTGTCCGGTTGTTGCTATTTGATCCTGTCGCCCGCCGGGTCGTACCAGGGCTTCAATTGCACCTGCACGGGATAGCGCTTCCACGCGATCTCCACCTCCCAGGCACCACTTCCGAGCCAGACCTCCGTCACGCCAGCATCGTGGCCCACATAGCCAAGGCCCAGCGAGGCATTGATGCGGTGACCCCAAGCGCCGGTCGTGACGGACCCGACGATCACGCCATCCCTGAGGATGGGCTCGTTGTGATACATCATCGGAGCATCCGCTCCGGCGAGCCGCAACTGAACCATGCGGCGCGTGACTGGGCCCTCGGACTTCTGTTTCACCAGCGCATCGCGGCCGATGAAGCCATGGGCCTTGTTGAGCGCCACGGCGAAGCCGAGGCCGGCATGGTAGGGCGTGTCCTCTTCGCCGATATCATGGCCCCAGTGACGATAGCCCTTCTCCATGCGGAGCGAATTGATGGCGAAGAACCCGCCCATTCCAAGCCCGAATGCCGTGCCGGCCTCCACAATGCTGTCGAACACGTGGGCGGCAAATTCCGTGGGCATGTAGATCTCGAAACCCTGTTCGCCCACGAAGGTCAGCCGAGATGCCCGCACACGGGCATAGCCAAGGTCAATCTCCTGCGATGTGCCGAACGGAAATGCCGCATCGGAGAAATCGGCGGGCGAAATCTTCGAGAGGAGTGCACGGGCCTTTGGCCCCATCAGTGCCAGCATGGGCAGGGCCGAGGTGACGTCGCGCACGAAGGCGTGGGCATCATCGGGAATGGCGCGCGTGAGCCAGGCCAGGTCGCGGCGCTGCGACACGGCAATCGTCACGATGAGGAACGATGTTTCCGACAGCCGCGTGACCGTCACGTCGGCCTCGATGCCGCCCTTGCCGTTGAGCCACTGCGTGTAGACAACCTTGCCCACCGGCACGTCGATGTTGTTCGCGCACACAGTGTTGAGAACACGGAGCGCGTCCCGGCCATCCATCTGGTATTTGATGAAGCAGCTGTGATCGAACAGCGTCACGTTCTCGGCCGTGTTGCGGCATTCGGCGCACACGTTGTCGAACCAGCTCGGCTTGCCGTAGGAATAGGTGACGTCCGGCGACGTGCCTGCCGCGCCGAAGAATCCGGGACGTTCCCAGCCTGCAGCCTCGGTCATCCATGCGCCCATGGCGAGGAGCCGGTCATGGAAGGGGCTGCGCCGCACGCCGCGCGCCGTCACGAACTGCCGCGACGGCCAATGCATGTCGAACAGCAGGCCCAGCGTTTCCGTTGTCCGCTCTTCGAGGTACTTGCGGTTGACCTGGAAGCTCTGCATGCGGCGGACATCCACATCCATGAGTTCCATGGGCGGGTGCTCATCGCGTATCCAGTCTGCAAGCGCCTTGCCCACGCCGCCTGACGAGAGAATTCCGATGGAGTTGAAGCCCGTGGCGCAGAACAGCCCGCGCACCTCCGGCGTTTCGCCGAGCAGGTAGCGGTCGTCGGGCGTGAAACTCTCGGGACCGTTGAAGAACAGTTGCACGCCCGTCTTCTGCAGCACGGGCACACGGCGTGTCGCCTGTTCCAGATAGGGCGCGATGTGCTCCACATCTTCCGGAAGCGCATCGAAAGAGAAGCTCTCGGGTATCCCCGCCTGTCCCCACGGCTTGGCGTTGGGCTCGAAAAAGCCGACGAGCAACTTGCCGGCATCTTCCTTGTAGTAGGTCCACTCATCGCCGAGGAACAGCACCGGCAGGTTGCGCGGCAAGCCGTCCACGGGCTCCGTCACGATATAGAAATGTTCAGCCGCATGGAGCGGCAGCGCCACGCCTGCCTTGGCGGCGAGATCGCGCGACCACATGCCGCCGCAGATCACGACCTTCTTGGCGCGGATTTCGCCCTTGTCGGTCATCACACCGGCAGCCCGGCCCTGTTCCACGATGATCTTCGTGACGGCCGTATGTTCGAGGATGCGGGCACCCCGGGTGCGGGCGCCCTTGGCATAGGCCATGGTCACATCAGCGGGGTTCACCTGGCCATCATGCGGGAACCAGAATCCGCCGACGATCCCCTCAGTGCTGATCGGCGACCAGCGCTCCTTGATTTCACCGGGCGACACGGGCTCCACCGGCAGCCCGAAATTCCGTCCCATGGAGGCACCGCGCGCCAGTTCCTCATAACGTGCCGGCGTATTGGCCACGCGAAGCGAGCCATTGCGCTTGAAACCCGTGGCCTGCCCCGTTTCCTCCTCCAGCGTGCCGAAAAGTTCACCCGTGTATTTGGCGAGTTCCGTCATGCGGCGCGTGGCACGCAGCTGCGTCACCAGGCCCGCCGCATGCCATGTGGTGCCGCAGGTGAGTTGCTTGCGCTCGCACAGCACGACATCCGTGATGCCGATCTTGGTGAGGTGATAGGCAATCGATGCGCCCGCCACGCCACCGCCCACGATGACGACGTCCGCCCGTGATGGAATGTCCGTGTTCACCACTGTCTTCTCCCCGCCATGCCTGTCTTCCCCGACCTTCAGCCCTTGTAGCTTTCCTCTTTGGCGTAGGGGAACCACCAGAAATCCTGGTTCTCTGCCTTCGGATCAATCATCACGAACTTGGTGTTCTGGAATTGCGACAGGCCTTCCGGCCCAAGCTGGCGGCCCGTGCCGGAGAGCTTGCGTCCACCGAAAGGCAGGGCATCATTGTCCAGGAGCGGCGCATTGATCCAGAGGATGCCCGACTGCACCTCGCGCACCGAACGGAAGATCTCGTTGCTGTCGAGCGTATAGATATTCCCGCCCAACCCGAAGCGCGAGCGGTTGGCGAGCGTGATCGCCTCGTCGAAATCCTTCACGCGGCACAAGGGTGCAACGGGGCCGAAGGGCTCGTCGTTCAGGATTTCCATGTCGGGCGTCACGTCGGTGAGAACCGTCGGCTCCACGAACCAGCCGCGATTGAGGCCCGCAGGCCGTCCGCCACCGGCAGCAACCTTTGCGCCCTGCTGGCGCGCCTTCGCCATCATGCCCTCGAAGCGGTCGCGCTGCTTGCGCGTCGCCATGGGTCCCATGTCAACGAAATCAAGACCATTTCCCACCCGCAGCTTCTTCGCCTCGTCGGCAAGTCGGCGGGCGAATTCGTCATAGATGTCCTGGTGGACGTAGAAGCGCTCCGCCGACGTGCAAACCTGGCCGCAGTTGAGATACGCCGCAAAGGCGGCCCCGCGCACCGCCTGCTCCATGGGGGCCGACGGCATCACGATGAACGGATCATTGCCCGATGCCTCGATGAGGCACGGCTTGAAACTCTCTGCACAGGTGCGGGCCACCGCCTGCCCCACGCTCACCGAACCGGTGTAGGCGACGCCATGGGTGTTGTGGCTGGAAATCAGCCGCTGGCCCACGCGCGCACCGCCCGTGACCACCTGCAGCAGACCATTGGGAAGACCCTTGAACAGCTCCATGAATTTGAGCGTGGTCACACTCGTCTGCTCATGCGGCTTGACGATGACGGCATTGCCGGCGGCCAGTGCCGCCGCGGCTTCCCAGCACAGCAGCACCAGCGGATAGTTGAACGGCAGGATGATGACGATCGTACCCAGCGGCTCCTTGATGCTGAAATGAAATTGCCCCGGCACGGTGCTGCCCGCGATGCGGCCCTGCTCGTGGCGGGCCAGTTCGGCATAATAGTCGATGGCCGTGGCGCACCACGACACTTCATCGACAGATTCCTTGAAGGGCTTGCCCTCCTCGCGCGTCAGGTACTCGGCATAGAGCGCCTTGTCGCGGCGGATCACCGCTGCGATGTCGTGCAGGATGACGGCGCGGCTGCGTGCGTCATTGGCGTTCCAGGTCTTGCGGGCCCGGGCGGCGATCTCGATCGCCTCATCCACCTCTTCATCCGTGGCATCCGCGACCTGGCCGATCACGTCCTCGGTCGCAGGCTCCACGATATCGAACATGGCCGTGGCCTTGCTCTGCCGGAAGCTGCCATCGATGAACAACTTGCCGGCAAGGCGCTTGAATTCCTGGAGCGTCGTCATGGCGTATCCCCGTTTTTGTGGTGTTCAATTTTTTTAGAACATGGCACAATATATTTAACACGGCAAGACATGCCGGAGATCAGCAGGCCAGGGTTGACGTTGCGCCGCAACACCCTATTGATGGCAATGATTTGGGAGTGACGGGATTGACCGGGACGACGTCAGCCGCAAAGCGGCGCAGCACTGTCGCGAAGAAGGCGAAGCCGAAGAAGAAGGCACATTCCCCCTCCCGTGACCGCGCCAGCAATCTCGCGGTGGGCGCGCGCCTGCGGGCTGTCCGCGAGGCGGCGGGCCTCACGCAGCGCCAGTTGGCCAAGCAGGCGGGCGTCACCAATGCCACCGTCTCGCTGATCGAACAGGAAGCCCACGCCCCGTCGCTCGCCTCGTTGCATCGCATTCTCTCCGCCATCCCGATCTCGATTGCCGATTTCTTCGCGCTGCCGGTGTCGCAGCAGAATGTGCTCTTCTATCAGGCGGGCGATCTGGCCGTTGTGACGCGCGGTGCCGCCGACCTTCGCGTGCTGGGCAGCGAACGGCGTGACAAGAAATTGCAGGTCTTCATTGAACGCTACAAGCCCGGCGCGGGCACGGGCAACGAGCCGCTGGCCCATGATGGCGAGACGGCGGCCGTGGTGGTGAGTGGTGTTGTTGAAGTGGAGGTGGACGGCAAGAAGAACCGGATCACCGCCGGCGGCGGGTATCAGCTCATCGGCCGTCAGCCCTACCGCCTCACCAACATCGGCAAGACCACTGCCGTGGTCATCTGTGCCTGCACACCGGCAATGATCTAGGCGGAGCAGGCAGCCAACCGAAGGGCTGACTCAGCGTTCCGAGGACCAGGGAAAATTCAGGAAGGTGTCGCGCGTGTCGTAGCAGATGCTGCCGTACATTTGCAGATACCGGCTGCGGCGCTCCCGGTCTTCGTAAACCGAGCGCGGATCGGCCATATCCTTTTCAAAATCGGCAACCGTGTCCTTGCTGAGGGCGACGGGCAGCACGTCCATCGCCTGGGGAATGCGCTTGCCCTCCAGCCAGTCCGCCGCCTGCTGGCCCATGGCATAGGCAAAGACCGGTGAGTTCAGGCTGATCGTGGCCTTGTAGGGACCTGATCCGGATTTGATTTCGGCGACCGCTTCCGGCTCGCCATCGATGCCGCCCAGAAACTGGTCGCTGCGCGCCATGCCGGCTTCACGCAATGCTTTCAAGGCGCCGAGCACCACCGTATCGGCGCCGAGCACCACATCAACGCGCGGGTTCGCCATGAGGATGAGCTTCATCGTAGCGTAGCCGCCTTCCTTGTCGACCGTTTCGGGCGAGATATCAGCGATGATGTTGACGGTGGGCAATGCGCCCAGCAGGTCGCGCATGGCATCAAAACGCGCAGCGAGGAACTGGTTGGAATCATGCGTCAGCAAGACGACGTTGGCGCCGCTCTTGTAGTGTTGCGCAATGTAGTCCGCCGCAACCCTGGCAAGCACCTGGCCCGTCTTGTACTGGGGCGCGTTGAGGATCGTGGTGGCGGGCGGTGGCACGATGGCGCCGACATAGCTGCCACCCCGCATGAAATCGATCAGGTGCGGCGCCAGGCCCGCGGAATCAATGGGCGCCACCACCGCTCCCCCCACCTTCTCCGCGATGAGGCTGTCCACATCCGCGGCCATGCGCGCGGGATCATTGTTTGCAAGGCGAATGGAGAAGGAGAGATTGCGGTCTGCGGCGGCAAGTTTCAGACCCGCCGCGGCGCCCTGCATGAACTCCCGCGAATTGTCCTGCAAAAATACGAGAGACCGGGACAGCCCGTGCGGTGCGGTGCAAGGTGGCGCTCCGTTTTCGAAGGGAGGCAGCTTCACGGCTGTGACGACGCCCGCAGGCGCGTCATCTGCGTGCGCGGGCAGGACGGCCACACAAGTCACCGCCGCGCCCATCACTGCTGCGGCGAAGGCGAAGCGAATTCCGGCGTTGCTGCGGTTTTCATCCATGCGGTGACGGGCGCCTCAGTAAAAAGGTCAGGCGGAGAGCCGCACCATGATCGCGGGAAATCTGGTCGATGTGCCCATCCATGGATTGTGCCATGGCCCGCACCAGGCGTGTACCAAGGCCTGTTCCCTTCATGGGATTCTCCGTATCGAATCCGATCCCGTCATCTTCGACAATCAACTCGCCGCGCTCGTCGGGAAGCGACCGCAATGACACTCGGATGGCACCTCCGCCCTGGGGATAGGCGTATTTGTAGGCGTTCGTCACCCATTCGGTGACGATGACTCCAAGGTTGATGGCGTAGTCGGTTGCGCACAACAGCGGTTCCAACTCGGCACGGAGTTCACCCCGCCCCTGGCCGCCCATCGTGGCGCGCAAGTGATCCAGTAGTCCCGATACGTAGTCATGCAGTTCGACGGTACCCACTGACTGTGATGTGTAGAGACGCTTGTGGATCATGGAGACCGCGAAGAGACGGTTCTGCATCTCCGTGAGCGCGTTCCGTCCCGCCTCGTCGGTGATGGCGCTGAGCTGCAAATTGACCATGGCGCTGACCAGCGCCAGGCTGTTCGCGACCCGGTGATTGACTTCCCGCACCATCATTTCCGCCCTGTCTCGCGCCGCGCGGACTTCACGCTCTGCCGCTTCCTTTTCACTCTTGAGCCGGGCCTTCTCGAGTGCCTGTTCCACCGCCGCCTTGAGCAGTTCAAGAAAATCATTGCCGATGCTCTTCGGCACAAAGTCTGTCGCACCCGCCTTCAGTGCAGCAACGGCCACATTCATGTCCGACGAGCCCGTCACGTAGACGACCGGCGGCATGTCAGGCAACGTCGCGATGCGGGCCATGAACTGCAACCCGTCACCTTCCGGCAGGTGATGATCGAGCGCGATCACGTTGATGGGTTCCTTCGCCAGGAGCTCCGTCGCGTGATCGATGGCGCTGGCGTGTACGATGGTGAAGCCGTGCCGGTTGAAGAAGCGTTCGACCAGGCGAACCAGCGCGGCATCATCATCGACATAGAGAATCCGGATCGACATCAGCGTGCCATCAACTCTCGGGAATCTTGACGATGGAGATGAACAGCCCCAGTTGCTGGATGGCCTTGGCAAATCCTTCGTAGTTCAGGGGCTTCGTCACATAGGCATTGGCGCCGAGATCGTAGCAGCGCTTGATCTCCTCCTGATCATCCGTCGTCGTGAGAATGATGACGGGTGTCCGCTTCAGATGCGGATCGCTCTTGATGCGTTCGAGGATGGTGATCCCTGACGTATCGGGAAGATTGAGATCCAGCAGAACCAGCAATTGCCGGTTGGCGTGGGCCGCACCATCCTTGCCGCCCTTGAACAGGAATTCCATAGCGTCCCCGCCGGTGAAAAACCCCATGATCTCATTGTTGACTCCAGCCCTGCGGATATTCTTTTCGATCAGCCGCGAATGACCTTCGTCATCCTCGATCATCACGATGGCAACGGGGGCGGTGTTTCTGTTCATTGCGTGAAAACCTCCGCCTGTCTGTGCGTTACGGGCATTTCAATTGTGAATGTTGTACCTTGGCCGAACTGCGACGCAAGCGTGATCTCCCCACCGAGGTTCCGCACCAGCGCGCGCACATGCGCAAGGCCAATGCCTTCGCCCGCCTGATCCAGCGCGCCCGAGCGGCGGAACAACTCAAAGACGCGTTCCCGGTCCTCGGCAGCAATGCCCCGGCCATTGTCCGAAATTTCGATCGCCACCCGGTCATACCCCACGGGACGGCTGGCAATGCGGATTTCCAGAACACGCTCCTTAGATCGGTATTTGACGGCATTATCCAGCAGGTTTCCGATGATCTGCTCGAATGAAATGCGGTCGGTCACAATGGTCTTCACCTTCAGGTCGAAGCGCACCTGTCCGCCGCATTCGTTGATCCGGTGCTGAAGCGCGGCAATTGCCTTTTGTGATCCCGAGAGAAGATCGATCGGCTCCACGTTCAGTTTGCGCTGTCCCTCGCGTGACAACTTCAGGATGGCATTGATCAAGGCGTCCATCTTCTGAGTTGAACTCTGGATGAAGGAAATCGCCTCGGGAATGTCGCGGTTCAAAGACGCGGTGGCCCTCTCCAGTTCGCCTTCCGTTTGCGGCGTGGATTCTAGGACCGGCCGGATGGCACCGACACTTTCTTCGATTTCCCGTGTGAAGCCCATGATGTTGACGAGGGGTGCGCGCAAGTCGTGTGTCACGATATAGGCGAAGCGGCGGACCTCTTCGTTCAACTGCGCCAGATGCGCCGTGCGTTCCCGAACGCGTATTTCGAGGCTCGAGTTGAGCCGGTTCACCTCGTCCCGCGATCTGGAAATCGCGCGCGTATAACGTGAACTGAACATGGCCGCGGTGGCGGTCACGAAAACGATGATGATGCCGCCAACGAACGACACCACCTGCAGCAGCGTGAAATTCCGGCCCTGCTCTTCCGATACCCGGAACAGCAGCTGGTCGGCGTAGGCAGCCAACCCGGCATAATAGATATTGGATTCATCGGTGAGGCGTTTGCCCTTGTTGGTCTTGAGCAGGAGTGCAACGTCAGTATCCCTGTGCGCACGCTTCAGTGTGATTGTCTCTTCCATCTCCGCAAATTTCTGCTGGATGACACTCCGCAGGCGGGACAGCGATTTGTCCTGTTGCGTGGCAGCGGGAATGTATTTCACCAGCAGGCCGAGGTTCCGGTTGGCTTTGTTCTTCTCCAGACCGAAGGGCGAGAGATAAATTTCGTTTTCTGTGAGAAGATAACCACGCTGACTCGTCTCCGCCGCTTGAACGGCGGCGCGCAACTCCAGAATCGCACTTCGGAAATCGCGGATGCGCGCGATCTCGGTGAATTGGGATTCAGACCGTTTGCTCAGCCACGTCGTCGTGCCGACGATGACCAGCAGTGCGCTCAGGCCCACAAAGAACAGGATCGCCGTCGCGGGTGCGATGGTGGATGATGGGGTGGCCCCCGGCGCGGTTGTCACAGACCGCAAGGCCGTCCCGAGTTTCCCAAGACCAAAGGCTGCCATCACGCCGTTCTGACGTCCCGAGGCAATGGCGCGCAGCATGCAGGCGTGGACACATCGAAGGGCGAGTGTTGCAGAACATTCTGCATCTCGATCGCACGTTGGTCCTCGTGGTAAGTCTTTACTGACAAAGTTTGTGATTTCCCTTCTTGCCGCGCCGTTCAAGATCGAAGTGGAAGTGATGGGCATGGGCGGCATTCGTGCCGGGCCCGAGCACCGTGGTGAAATAGGTGCAGCCCTCTCCGCGCAACGTGTTCAGCAGTGTGGAATCCATCGCAGTCGAAAGTGCGGTGGTTTCAACATGAACCTTGCGGCCATCCGACAGCCCGAGATACTCGATGTCCACGGCATTGCCGAAGGCATGTTCGCTCAGCTTGGCACTGCTGTCGCCGTTCCGCCCGCGGCATTGATAGCCGGGACCAGTGCCCAGCGATGTCAGCGAAGACCCCGTTGCCACCTTCACAGATGGTGCAGCCTGCTCCGCAATCCACGAGGCCAGGCGCGCCGCAAATCCGCATGTGAGCAGTGGCTTGTCCGGAAACTTCACCTCTCTGCCGGAAACCGTCATGGACGTGAGCGTGACCGGCTCGAACACCGAACAGACACCGGACGACACGAGCGTGGCTGCAGGCGAGAAGCGGACGTTCATCTCCTGGAGGTGGGCCATGCAACGTTCTCCCGACAAGGTGCCATCAGGCATCGGATTTGCAAGCGAGAGGTCTGCCGGAGGCTGGACCGGTGAAGGCGCCATGGCCACCTTGCGCTCAGGCTTCAGCTTGACAACGGGCGGCGGGCTCACCTGTGCCGCTGGTGCAACGGGTGTGACAGCCACCTGATCGTGCGCGAGAATTTCCGCAGGTTTCAGCCTCGGAATCACCGGGGACACATCCACGCTTTCTGTCGGTGCAATCCGGGACGGCTTCAGACGGGGAAGGACGGGCGAGGCCTCGGTTACTCCAGCACTGGACACCTTGGGCTCGGCAACCTTGACGGGCTTCACTCTCCCCACATGCGCACGTTTCCTGATTGCCGCGGGACGCTGAGCGCGGTGTCCGCATTTCGCATCCTTGAGACGCGCGCAAATCTGCCGGTCGATCCGTTGCATCGCCCGGGTCAGATCGGTGATGGGTGAGGCATGCGCAAGCCCCGCCTGAGCTAGCATCAAGGCGAGGCCGCCTGCGCACAACTTGTAGTGATATGATTCCCACACCCGCAGCATGCGCCGGTAATGCCCGGCGCATCCAAAGGTTCCATCCCCGCTCGACCAAAACTATTCCTCAAGGTCCCCGGAACAGATGGCCCTGCCATGCGTTCAGCCGATTCGGCCCATTCATGATGAAAAGGGGCCAGGGGAAAGTGCAGGGGAATGAAGCCGCTACCAGTCACCGTGTTGCGGAAAAGCCTTGATGAGGGCAGCGCCAGCGAAATGCTGTTTTACCGGCTCGCCACCTTCGTGGTGTTGTGCACGATCCTCTACTTCGCACGGGATGTCCTGATCCCCATTGCGATTGCAGTGCTTCTCGCCATTCTCCTCACGCCGCTCATCCGCCTGGGCATGCGGACCGGCCTTCCGAGGTCGGTCTCCATTATCCTGGTGGTTGCTCTGCTGATGGTCGTGAGCGGAGCAGTCACCCTGTTCGTAGGGCGGACGTTGACAAACCTCGCTGCCGATTTGCCCCGCTATGAAGCGAGCCTGCGGGAGAAGGCGCGTTCGATCAAGATTTTCACCAGCAAGGGCGTGGCGCTGGAAAAGGCTGCCCTCGTGATCAAGGGCCTGCAGGTGGAACTGGAAAAGAACGATGCAAGCGTCTTGCCCAGCGCGGCCGAGAACCGCACGCCCATTCCCGTTGAGGTGACGGAGACGCGGTTCGGGCCGCTTGGTCCTATCATCACGGTCGTGTCCATGGTGGTCCATCCCATCGTGCAGGTGGTGATTGTCGTCCTCATGCTGTCCTTCATTCTCTTCAATCGCGAAGACCTGCGTGACAGGCTGATCGGACTTGCGGGCACGCGCGACCTTCACCGCACGACGGCGGCTCTCGACGAAGGCGGCAAGAGGCTCAGCCGCCTCTTTCTCGGACAGTTGGCCATCAACACCGGTGTGGGCACCTTCATCGGCACGGCCCTGCTGCTGCTTGGCATTCCCGGCGCACCCTTGTGGGGCATACTCACGACGCTTCTGCGCTTTGTACCCTACGTCGGTACCCTCATCGCCTCCATCTTCCCCATCATCATTGCGCTTGCCGTGGGCGATGGCTGGACCCTGCCGTTCCTCGTTGCAGGAATCGTGATTGCGGCAGAGGTGACTGCCGGCCACATTCTCGAACCTGTCTTCCTGGGCCGGATGACGGGCGTGTCTTCAACCGCCATTGTTGTCTCGGCAGCCTTCTGGGCCATGCTCTGGGGACCGGTCGGACTCATTCTCGCAACGCCGATCACGATTGGCTTGCATGTTCTTGGCCGCAACATTGAATCGATGAAATTCCTCGATGTGCTGTTCGGCAGCGAACCCGTGCTGAGCCCCGATCACGCCCTCTATCAGCGCCTCCTCAATGGTGACAGCGTCGAAGCTGCGGAGGCCGCGGACAGCTATCAGCAGCAGGGCAAGCTGGTGGAGTTCCTTGAAGCCGTCGTCGTTCCCGCACTCGCGCTTGCGGACGAGGATGTCAGGCGCGGCAGGATCTCCAAGGAGAAGGCCACCGAAATCGCCAAGACACTCTCCGACACGCTGGACGAGGTCTGGTCAGAGGAAGGCGACTATGACCGGAAGGACGCGCCCGTCATCCTGATCCCCGCGCACGGCCCTATCAACTTCGCCGCGACCCTCGCTTTCTCCGCGCTGCTCAACCTGAAACACATTCCCCATCGCATGCTGTCACAGGACGTACTTCTTCCGGGAATCACCGTCGATCAGGACGACAAGGCGTCGATCGTCGGGTTGATCGGCCTGTCACCGCTCACGGCGTCACAGCAACGCTACATGTCCCGCCGCCTTGCGCCCCGCATCGGCGAGGCGAAATTCCTGAACATCGCCTGGCGCGAGACGGCAGGCGAGACGGAAGCGGTCCTCGCCTCTCAGGCTCCCTCCATGCTGCCGCGCGCACAGGCAGAAGTGTCCGCCGCGGCCGCATGATCCAAAACGTCCGGCCCGGGTTGTGGAACGGAGGCCGGGAAAACACGTTGTCACGACAGGCAATCAGGCCCGCAGCAGAAACATGGCGCAGCAACCGAGGAAGAACACCAGACGCGTTCGCACCGCCAGCCACGGCCCCTCATCCGTGGGCCTGATGGGCTTGTGGACGCTGTTGAGGGACGCCGCGTTGAAATGGAATGCGGACGGTGCAGCCAGCATGGGTGCGGCTATCGCCTACTACACCATCTTCTCCATTGCCCCCTTGCTGATCATTGTCCTCGCCATCGCGGGCTTCTTTTTCGGCGCGGAAGCGGCAGCAAACCGCATCTTTGGCGAGGCACGGAGCCTTGTTGGTGACGATGGCGCCACTGCATTGCAGGGCCTTGTGCAAAGTGCAAGCCGGCCTGAAGAAGGCGTGCTGGCAACATTGACCGGCCTGTTCTTCACCATCCTGGGCGCAACCGGCGTCTTTGCCGAATTGCAGGGTGCCATGGACCGCATCTGGAAGGCGCCGGCACGCGCACAGGAATCAGGACTTTGGAACATGCTGCGCCGGCGCGTGCTCACCTTCGGAATCCTGCTGGCCGTGGCTTTCCTGCTCCTGGTGTCGCTCGCTGTCAGTGCGCTGGTCTCATCCCTGCAGACACTGGTGTTCACTCCGTCCGATACCGTCGAACTGATGTGGCAGGTCATCAACTTTGCCGTGAGTTTCCTGATCATCACGGCGCTCTTTGCGCTGCTCTTCAAATTGCTGCCGCGTGTCTCGGTCGCCTGGAGCGATGTGATCGTTGGCGCTGGCTTTACGGCGCTCCTGTTCAACATCGGCAAGCTGCTGATCGGTCTCTACATCGGCAAGACAGGTGTGACGTCGGGATTTGGCGCAGCGGGTTCGCTGATCGCGATCATCCTGTGGGTCTACTACTCCGCGCAGATCTTCCTGCTGGGCGCCGAATTCACCTGGCTCTATGCGGAACGCTTTGGCTCGCGCAGGCGCACGCGAAGCTAGCGGCACCTTGGCGATCTCGGCCGTCGACGGTAATATGGCCAATCTCACGGTCGATGCCTGTATTGCTGTCCAGTCAAAGTCCGGCTCGATCATTGCCCATCCGCCCATCACGTGCCCGAGGATCATTCATGCGCTTTGCCCTGAATCACATCATCTCACCGCGCCAGTCACTGGCGGAATTCTTCGCCATGGCGAAGTCGCTCGGCTGCACCGAAGTCGAAATCCGCAACGACATGAAGGGCGTTGCCATTGCCGATGGCACGCCGCCTGAGGCGGTGCGCGCCGCCGCAGACAAAGCGGGCGTGAAGATCATCACAATCAACGCCCTCTATCCCTTCAATGTCTGGTCCGCGAACATGGCCGGAAAGACGGCGGAACTTGCGGCCTTTGCGGCCAAGTGCGGCGCGAAGGCCCTCGTCATGTGCCCGCTCAACGAGGGCAGGGCCGTGCCGCGTGAAAGCCTCGTCGCGGGCCTGAAGGCCATCCGCCCCATCCTCATGGACCATGGCCTCACCGGCCTCGTGGAACCGCTCGGCTTCCACTTCTCCTCCGTGCGCACCAAGGCCGAAGCCATTTCCGCCATCACCGACGCCGGCGGCGAAGATGTCTACAAGCTGGTGCACGACACCTTCCATCATCACCTCGGCGGTGAGACGCAGTTCTATCCCGAATGGACGGGACTCGTTCACATCTCTGGCGTCAGTGACTTGAAGGTCGCGGTGAACGACATGCTGGATGCCCACCGCGTGCTGGTGGATGAAGGTGACAGGCTGGGCAACATCGCCCAGATCAGGACCCTGATCGCCGCCGGCTACAAAGGCTCCTTCAGCTTCGAACCCTTCTCCGCCGAGGTGCAGAACCTCGCCGATCACGCCGCCGCCCTGAAGGCGAGCATGGATTTCGTTGCCGCAAATGTGTGAAAGGCGTGGCCCCTCGGCGCCCTAGACGGTGAAGGCATCCCGGAAAGCGGCCAATGCAACTTCAGCATCACCTGCCGCGAATGACTCAAGCCCCACCGGACCGCGATAGCCCATTTTCTTCAATGCCAGCGCTACGCCCCGGTAGTTGATCTCGCCCGTGCCGGGCTCACAACGGCCGGGGTTGTCGGCCACCTGCACTTCGCCGATCCAGGGCAGGCACTTCTCGCACCAGCGCACCAGGTCGCCTTCGCCGATTTGCGTGTGATAAAGATCGAGATTGATACGAAGCTGCGGCCGGTTCACCGACGATACCAGCGCCAGCACATCCGCCGTGGCGCCGAACGGGCAACCCGGATGATCCAGCAGGTTGAGGTTTTCCAGTGTGAAGGTCACACCTTCCGCCTCGGCCATGTCGCAGATCCGGTTCAGCGTATCGCGCGCCGTGAGCCACATGGCACCCGTCACCACGTCCGTCTGCGCAATGGGAATGCCGCCGTCGCCCAGACCCGTGCCATGCAGGTTGAGCCGGTGCACGCCCAGTCGCTTGCCCACTTGCGCCGTCTCACGGGCAGACTTGAGCAGCATCTCCGCACCTTCGGCATCGGCAAGCCGGCCCTGCAGATAGCCGTTGATGATGGTGAAGGTGGCACCGGTCTTTTCCAGCTTGGCGAGATCATGGGCCGGCCAGTTCCAAAGCCCCACGCCGAAGCCCAGGTCTTTCAGCCGGCTGGCCCGCCAGTCAATCGGCTTGTCCCGCCAGAGCATTTCAGCACAGGCCGCAAGTTGGAATGGAGAGGTCATGTTCAGGTTCCGATCATCACGCGGCCGTTCTCGATCCGGACCGCGCAGCTGTTGAAGTTGTTGCAGACAATTGCACCGGGCGCGTCACCCGCTTGTGGTTGAATCGGCCCTGGTGCCCGGGACATTCGATGGTGTCATGCGGTGAACGGCAGTGGACAAAGGTGCGGCCCCATTGCCGAAGCGGATCACATCTTCCGCATCCACGTCAGAGACTGCACAAGCATCAACCCATTTCGTCATCAGAATTCCATCCCCGCCTGCGTTCAGCCATGCACCCTGCGGCGGATGACCGTCATCGCCAGCCATATCGTTTTCAATCTGTGATTCCAACTCCCCATCGTGGGAACGCGCCACCGGCGCGGGCAACCCTTCGCCAATGCACCTGAATTGTGGCGGCAAACTCTCCAGCCACGCGATTCCGGCGGTCACGCGTGGACGTACAATCCCCCTTCGCCCACATGCATGTTTGTGAGGATGCGCTCCTGATTGAGCAGGCGCCAACTCAAGAGCTTCTGCGCATAAGCCAGCTCCACCGATGCGAAATCATTGCGGCCCGCAAGATTGTTCATTTCATGAGGATCGTCTGCGATGTCGAACAAGAGCGGAGGCAGGGACGTGAAGTGAACATACTTGTATTTGTCGTCCCTGACTGCGGCATATGAACATTCGTCGGACGTGATGCCGAGGGCACGCTCCACGCGCTGACTGCGGACATTGCGGAAGTCATGTTCAAAGAACACCGCATCACGCCATTGCTCTGCCGGCTTTCCGTGCAGGAACGGCAGGAGCGAATGGCCATCGGCACTGCGCGGCTTCTCGGCACCGAGCCACGCGAGAATGGTCGGCATCACGTCGATGGCTTCGGTGAATGTCCCGACACGTGCGCCCCGTGTCGCATCGGCGGCCTTCGATGGATCAAAGATGACGAGGGGCAAATGAAACGATCCGTCGAAATAGATTTCCTTGCCCCAGATGTAGTGATCACCAAGCATCTCGGCGTGATCACTGGTGACGATGATCAAGGTCCGGTCCAGTTGTTCTGTGTCGCTGAGGTGCCGGATGATCCGACCGAGATGGTGATCCATCTCCTCGATCAAGCCGAAATAGGTTGCCTTCATCTGCCGGATTTCAAGATCGCTGGCCTCGACGAGGTTCATGGGGTTGTGTTCGTCATAGGAATTGGGGCGCGCCACATTGTTGATTTCATGGGCGAGAAGCGGATGCTGGTCTCCTTCCGCTGAAGGGCTTGCCTTGCGGAATGGGAATTCCACGTCCTTCGGATGTACCGCCGCGTTGTAGGGCTCCGGTGCAATGATGGGCGGGTGTGGACGGAAGAAGACGAAGTGGGCAAACCAGGGCTTGGTTTCGCGCACGAGCAGCCACTTCAGAAATTCGTCCGTGAGGAACGCAGTCTCACTGTGTTCAGCCTTGAACACTGGCGGAATGAAGCGGAACCCCCTGTCCGCCGGCTTGTCGAAACCTGGGCGCGGCCTGAAGACATCATCGCGTCCATGCGGAATATCGTAGCCCAATGCTTTGAGGTGCGAAACCCACTTCCCCATGTCTTCCGGCAAATGAAGCGGCGTTGAAAATCCCGGTAGCACACCCTCATCATATGCGGTCAGCGACGGATCATTGGGATGGAGCGGACGCGGATCGGGTGTCGTATCGGTATACCCGAACAGAGCGGGCTCATAGCCGAGTTTGCGGGCCTCAAGGGCGAGGTTGGTGTGACGCGCATCCAACGGCGTTCCGTTTCGCCCTGAGCGATGGTTCATCAGGTACATGCCGGTCAGCAGGCTGGTGCGTGACGGCCCACATGGCGTGCACTGTCCGAAATGCCGGGTGAAGGTCACGGACCGGGTCATCAGTGCATCGAGGTTTGGCGTGCGGACATTCGGGTGGCCCAGCGCACCAATGCAATCGCCCCGCCACTGGTCAGCACAGATCAACAAGACGTTTGGCTTGGTCGGATGTGTTCTCATTTTCTCATCTCGCTCACGGAGCGGGGTGCGATCTGCAGGACGACGTCGTCCCCCACGCGAAATTTCTGGGCTTCGGGTGTGTTCAGCACATCAACCTTCAGCATGATGCCATTGCTCAGGATATAGTACCGGAGAATGGCGACAAGCACCTGCACCGACGACACGGTTCCCGAGAGTTGCAGCGTCCCGTCCCTGGGCGGCTTGCCTTTGGAGGCTGGCGCAATCACCACAGACTCCGGCCTGATGGCCCATGTGGCATCCGTTGTGGTTTTGAAGAGCGCTTTGACCTGTGCCGGCTCCAGGAGATTGAAGTCTCCAATGAAGGACGCAACTTCAAGTCCTGCCGGACTGTTGTAGATTTCGGCGGGTGTTCCCACTTGCACAAAACGCCCGTTCTGCATGATGGCCACCACGTCACCGAGCATGAGAGCTTCCTCCTGATCGTGGGTGACGAAGATGGCGGTGAACCCGACCTGATGTTGCAGGCGTTTCAGTTCCTCGCGCAGGCGCTTGCGGATCTGGGCGTCCAACGCGGAAAGTGGCTCATCGAGCAGCAACAGCTTCGGTTCAGTGATCAAGGCGCGTGCAAGAGCCACCCGCTGCTTTTGCCCGCCCGAAAGTGTTGCGGGCCTCGCCTTGGCACGGGCCTCAAGGCCCATGAGGTGGATCATGGAGTCCACCTTCTTTCTGACCTCGCCCTTCGGCAGTTTCTGTTGCTCCAATCCGAACGACAGGTTTTGCTCCACCGTCATGTTGGGGAAAAGCGCATAGTGCTGGAAGACCATGCCCACGCCCCTGTCCTTGGGCACGGTGCGCGTCACATCACGCCCATCGATGCGGATCACGCCGCTGTCTGGCAGCGTGAGTCCGGCGATGCCCCGCAGAAGCGTGGTCTTGCCGCATCCGGACGGGCCCACCAGGACGCAGATTTGCCCCTGTTCCACATCGAGATCGATGTTCTTGAAGACGGAGTTTCCGTCATATGCCTTTGAGAGAGCGCGCACCTCAACATAGCTCACTGATCATTCCTCCGTGACGCCGCCCACACGACGATGGCCGTTGAGGCAAAGATGACGAGAAAATAGGTGGTAATGAGAACGCTCAGCTTGCGGCCGCTGCCGCCGTTCAGCACGCCCATGAAGATCTGCAATGTCGGGAAGTGGCCGCCGACGAGCAGATTTGCGTAGACGAAATCACTGATCGCAAGCGTGAAATTCATGACTAGGCCGATGATGAGACCCTGCTTTATGCAAGGCACGACGACGCGTGTGAAAATCGAGAAGTCCGTGGCTCCAAGCAAACGGCCCGCTTCGAAAAGCTCGGTCAGCCTGAGTGATCGCAGATTGTTCTTGATGGGGACGTAGTAGAGGGGTGCTGCAACGGGCATATAGCCGAAGATGAGAACCCATGGGGTTCCTGTGAGGACGATCCCGTAGTTGCCGGAATAGATTCTGAGCAGCCCGAGTGCAAGCACGATGCCGGGCACCGCGAATGGCAGGATGACAAGCACGGCCATCCAGCGGTCAAGCACAGGAAAGTAGCAATGCGCAATCAGCACCGCGGGCACAACGATCAGCGGCGTGAGGATCAGCGAACCAACACTCACCAGAAGCGAGTTGTAGATGGACTGTATGAACCGCGGGTCTGATGTGATCGTCCGCAGGTGATCAAGCGTCAATCCCTCCGGCAGAACCGTGCCCGCCCAGTCGGTGGCAAAGGCATTGAGCGCCACAGCGAGGATCGGGAGCAACTGGAACGCCGCCACCAGTGCGATCAGTACCCAATCCTGCCAGCCGCGCTCACGCATCATGGTGCTGCCGCGGCTTGAGGAGGAACTGGTCCGCGAGGATCGGGATGATGAGGCTGATCACCAGCAGCATGGCCAGCGCATCCGCAAGGTTGGGATCAGAGAACACATCGCCCGCAGTCAGTTCGCCAATGCGAATGGTGACGACGTTGGCGCTGCCACCAACGAGCGCCCAGGCCGTGGCATAGGTTCCCATGGCGTTTGCAAACAAGAGGAGATAGGCGCTGATCAGGCTTGGCGCGAGGATTGGCAATCCGATGCGCCGCCAGAAGGACCACGTGCTGGCCCCCATGAGGAAGGCGGCTTCCCTGATTTCCGTTGTCAGGGCACCCAGCCCCGGAAGCAGCAGCAATATGGCGAAGAGGATCTGGAAATAGGAATACACGATGACAAGGCCGGTCGTGCCATAGATGTTGAAGCCCTGCAGAATGCCCATCCGCGCGAAGAGGAGAGTGAAGGAGCCGCTGATCCCCAGCAGGATCACGAAGGCAAAGGCCAGCGGAAATCCGGTGAAGTTGGCGCCGATGTTGGCACAGATCGAAATCAGTTGCTGAACGCGGCCCGGCATTCGTTTCAGCAGCACACAGATGGGCAAGGCCACGACGATGCCGATAAGGGCCGTCGCGGCCGAGATAAGGTAGCTCACCTTGAAGGCGCCGAGATAGAAGCGGCTGGAGAGAATCTCGGTGTAGTTGGAGGCCGAAATGACATCCGAAGCGAACAGGCTGTTCGTTGTCACCGCCAGGAGCGGCGCGACCTCGAACATGAAGACGACGAGAAGGAACGGCGTCACACAGAGGAAGGCCAGGATCTTTGTGCGGTTTCCTGCAGGTATCATGAACGGGTCCCTGATGAAATCAGGGCCGCCCCGGTCTTGGGACGGCCCCATGGTTTACAGGGCGATCACATCTTGGACAGGACTTGTTCCTGCCACTGCTTGCCAAGTTTCTTGGCTGACTCCATCCAGAGTTCGGCGTTCACCGGTCTTGCCTTGGCATATTGCTCCGTCGGCAGAACATTGTCCTTCAGCTCCTGCGGGACCGTGATCGAGTCGATCAGGATCGGCCGCGCGAAGCCCTTTGCAAAATTGAGCTGGCCTGCCTCGGTGAAGATATATTCGCGCACGACCTTGGCGATGTTGGGACGGGCGGAATAGGCATTGAGGATTGTCGTGTATCCGGAGGTGACGGAGCCGTCCGACGGAATCCAGACATCAAACTTGTCCTTGCCCACGAGATTGCGATAGTTGAGGGCATTGAAATCCCACACGATGCCGACTTCGATCTCGCCCTTTTCCATGTTGCCGGGGTTGGCTCCGATCGTGAGCAACCGCTGTTGTTCGGCGAGCTTGGAGAAAATGTCGAGAGCGGGTTGCAGGTTCTCCTCACCACCGCCCCCCGCGATGGCCGCTGCGAGAACGAGCGCATTCGACTGGGCTGCCTTTCCCACGTCGCCCACGGCCACCTTGTAGGTTCCATTCACCAGATCAGAGAACGCCTTTGGTGGATTCTCCACCTTCTTGCTGACGATGAAGGCGATGGTGCCGGTGTAACCCAGCATCCAGTGGCCGTCGTCGTCGCGGGCCCACGCGGGGATCTTGTCCCAGTTGGTGGGCTTGTAGGGTGCACTGGTGCCCTTGCGCTTCGCGATCGGCCCGAATTCCAGTCCGATTTCACCGATATCCGCACTTGCATTCGCCTTCTCCGCCTCGAACTTGGCCAGTTCCTCGGCGCTGCTCATGTCGGTGTCGGTGTGCGTGACGCCATAGTTGGCCATGATGTCCTTCCACTGGCCACCCCAGTTTGCCCAGTCATCAGGAAGGCCAAGACTCACGATCGTCCCCTCCTTGCGGGCGGCAGCTTCGATCTCTTCAAGTGTTTCGGCAAAGGCTGTGGGCGCGGACAGCATCAGGGCGGAAAGTGCGAGGCCCGTGCTGAAGGTTCTGCGGTTCATGTTCATCGTAAGCTCCTGGGTTGGCCGTTCAGTGCGCAAAGCGTGATCTTCGACGGTGGTGAAACACCAGCACGCGGCCCGAGATGGCGGGAGAAGCAGCAACGTGGATACCCGGACCGGAGGAATGGCCCGCCACTTCAGCCCGTCATCCGGGTGGAATGCTCACCGCAGAGGCCAGGGAGGCCCCCACGGTGCCTTTCACCATGGACGAGAGCATAGAATGACTATTCGGTCAAAGTGTCAACGGCAAAAATGACCATATGGTCTTTTCTGTGGACGTGTCATGACACGGTCATGTCGATGTGACGGCCGGATCAGCCACGATGATTTCGACTCCCGCCACGCGCAAGGCACTTTCGAGCACGGCATCGGGTGCGCGGTCCGTGACGAGCCGGTCAATCTTTTCTACGCCACAGACCTGAAAGAGAGCGTTGCGTTGCAGCTTCGATGAATCAGCCACGACCGTCACGTGGCGAGCTGATTCAATCATGGCGCGGGAGACGTAGGCTTCGTCCGCATTGAAATCCATCATCGCTCCGGTCTGGCCGACGCCGCTGACACCAATCACGGCATGGTCCGCGGCCACCTGCTTGATCTGCTCAACAACCTGCGGACCCAGAAGTTCGTAGGCCTCGCCGAAGTACGTACCCCCCAGGAGGTGGATTGGCCCCCGCTGCTCCGAACCCCAGATTTCATGGGCCACCAGCGTGGAATTGGTGATGACGGTGAACGGCCCACGGCGGGCCAGCTGTTCGGCAAAATAGATTGTGGTCGTGCCACAGTTGATCAGGATGCTGTCACCGGGGTTGAAGAGCGCGGCGGCAGCCGCGGCAATCCGTTTCTTCTCTTCGCGGGCATTGGCACGCCTTTCGGCAAGCGGGCTTTCCCTCACCGCCTGTGGCATCTGCATGGCTGTTGCACCGCCATGGATTTTCCGGAGCAAGCCCTGCTCCGACAGCACGCTCAGATCGCGCCGCACAGTCTCATGGGAGGCCTCCAGCAGATCGGCTAGTTGATCGACTGTGACCCGGCTTTGCGCGTGAACGAGTTCGACAATCCGGCGGTGTCGATAGGCGGGTTTCATTGCGAATCCTCATTGACCACTTGGTCATTTGGTGACAAAAGAATGACTGATCGGTCAATTCTTGGTCTGGTGATGCTCATAGCCTTCCCAAAACTGTTCAATCCAGTCAATCCCACCGTGTTTCCCACATCGAGGGGTTTCTCGTCATGCCGGCTGTTCCTCACGTCATTCCGGAGGCGCTCATGACCGGTGACCGCATGATCGAAGCCCTCCTCGCCGGAGTTTTCCCCGATCCTGAGTCAGGCAAGCCCTTGGGTGTCGGGACACGCAGCCTGGTGATTGAAAAGTCACTTGCTGGCCACGAGGGTGAGTTGCTCCGCGCCCTGTCGATGGGCCAGCGCCTCGCCGTGGTGAGCGATGCCAACACCCACGCGGTACTCGGCAAGCGCGTGGAAAGCAGCCTTGCAGGCAGCAATGCCGTCGACAGCATCATCCTCCCCGGTCATCCTCACCCGGACGACGCAACCGTGGACGTCCTGCGCAAACAGACTGCATCCGCCGACGCTCTCGTCGCAGTGGGTTCCGGCACCATCAACGACCTTTGCAAGTATGCCTCTGCGCTCGATGGCAAGCCCTACGCTGTTTTCGCCACGGCGCCTTCGATGAACGGCTACACCTCCTACAACGCAGCAATCACCGTGCACGGGCACAAGTTGTCGCTTCCGGCTCAAGTGCCGCAGGGCGTGTTCTTCGACCTCCAGGTCCTCGCCGCCGCGCCGGCGCGCCTCATCCGCGCGGGCCTCGGGGACAGCCTTTGCCGCTGCACCGCACAGGCCGACTGGCTCTTGTCGCATCTGCTGTTCGGCACGGAATACCGAACCCTGCCCTTCGTCCTGCTGGCCGAGGACGAAGCACCGCTTTTCGACAATGCCGCCGGGCTGCTCGCGGGCGACCTCACGGTCATGACAAGGCTTGTCCGGACATTGGTCCTGGCGGGATTCGGAACCGCCATTGTGGGCCACAGCCAGCCCGCCAGCCAGAGCGAACATCTTGTCAGCCACTACCTCGACATGTTCGAAAAGCCCACCCGGCCGCTCGTCTATCACGGTGAACAGGTCGGCGTGACCACCCTCTCGATGGCCCGGCTGCAATCCCGCATGCTCGATGCTCCACCCAGCCTTTCCCCCGACGCAACAACCGAAGCTGATTTGGTGAAACGCTATGGCGAGGCCCTGGGAAAGTCATGCTGGAAAGAATTGTCGAAGAAGCAGATCACGGCGGAGAAGGCCGAGGAACTGAACAGCATTGTGAAAAAGGACTGGCCGAGCATCAGCGCGCGTCTGGAACAGGTCATGCTCCCTCCTGACTATCTCAAGAAAGTCCTGATCGCCGCAGGCGCGCCCGTCACGCCGGAAGAGATTCACCTCAGCCGCAACGATTACGAAACCGCGTTGAACAACTGTCGTGAAATCCGCAATCGCTTCACCGTGCTTGATCTGGCCGCCGGCGCCAAGCGGCTTTCGCAACTCATCCCCACACTCTAGGGAGTTACCGATGGACTTCATCTTCATGCTCACCCGGCAGGACAGGACGATCACGGATTGCCTGCGCCTCTACGACGAGATCAGGCCGGCCGGATTGAAACATGTGGGTTTCAAGGATGTCGGCGTCGACAGGGAAACGCTTGCGAAGCTCGCCGGGCGCATTCGTGCTGACGGTGCCATCGCATATATGGAAGTTGTCTCCACCTCACCGGACGATGCGCTCCGCTCAGCCAAGACGGCCGTGGACCTGGGAGTCGACCGCCTGCTCGGCGGTACCGATGTGGATGAGATCATGAAGATCACAAAGGGATCAGCAACGTCTTACTTTCCTTTCCCCGGATTTCCGCAGGGGCACCCGACGAAACTTGGCGGCAAGCCTGCCGACATCACCAACCATTGCCGCAGTTTCATGGATCGGGGCTGCGCGGGTTGCGACATTCTCGCCTACCGTGCAACAGAGTCGGACCCCATCGAACTGGTCAAGGCGGCCCGCGCCGGGCTGGGCAAAGGCTCCCTTATCGTGGCGGGATCAATCAACTCCCTCTCCCGCATCTCGGATATTGCACGGGCCGGTGCCGATGCCTTCACCATTGGATCTGCAGTCTTCGATGGCACCTATGTGGCGAATGCGGGATCCATCACCACACAGCTTGAAGCCGTGATCGCCGATTGCAAAAAAGTCATGGTGGCCTGATACAGAATGCCGGGCTGCCGCAAGTCCCGTGAACAGAGAGCGGTGTCACATGTTCCTCGGTGTCGATATCGGAAGCCAATCCGTAAAGGCACTTGTTGTCGACCGCTCATTCGCGCCCCGCGGCCAAGGCAGCGTCCCCCTGAGTTTTGCTGCAGGGCCGGACAATGTGGTAGAGCAGGATCCGCAGACATGGCTGGATGCGCTCAAGCCCGCAATCGCTGCCGCCCTGGCAGAGGCCGGTGTTTCCGCCAACAGCATCATGGCGATGGGCGTTGGTGGGCAACTCGATGGTTGTGTGCCTGTGGACACATCCTGCACGGCGCTCCATCCCTGCATGACCTGGATGGACCGGAGGGCCACGAAGGAAGCAGACCTCATTCCGGAAGATGTCATTCTTCAGCGTTGCGGCATCATCCGCGATGCAACGCACATGGCGCCGAAAATCGCCTGGCTGCGCGACAAGATGCCCGAGGTTGTCCGAAGAACGGCCTGCTTCCACCAGCCGGTGAGCTTTGTCGTCCAGCATCTGACCGGTGTGGCCGTGATGGACCGTGCACTCGCCTCGACCACGATGCTGTACGACCTCGCGGAAAAGGATTGGGCCGACGATCTTCTCTCAGCCTTCGGTGCGGATCGAGCGCACCTTCCCGCCCTCCGCAGCATGGAAGATTGCGCGGGGCGCCTCAGCGAAAATGGCGCACGCCTCACCGGGCTGCATCGTGGAGTGAAGGTTGCCGTCGGAACCGGAGATGATTTCACCAATGCCATCGGTGCCGGATTGCTGTCCCCCGGTGTAATGCTTTGCCAGATCGGAACAGGAGAGGTGGTTGGCGCGCTGCATCCCGTGCAAGTCGTGGACGATCAGCGGCTGGTGGAGACGCACAGCTTCACGGGTGGACATTTTTTCATCGAGAACCCGGGTTGGTTGAGCGGTGGGGCAATCTCATGGCTCCTCAAACTGCTCAGGCTCAACGGAGTGAATGAATTGAACGAACTTGCTGCCTCCGTGCCGCCGGGCGCAGGCGGCGTGGTTTTCGTGCCCGCACTCACGGGAGCCATGGCGCCAGAATGGAATGCTGATGTCCATGCCTGCTTCCACAATCTCCGCGCCCATCACGGAGCTGCCCATCTGGCGAGAGCGGTGCTGGAGGGTACGGCCTTCGCCATGCACGACGTGCAGCTTCGCCTTGCTGGCATGGGGATCAGCTTCGACAGCATCAGGCTTGCGGGCGGTGGCGCATCGAGCAAACTCTGGGCCCAGATCAGGGCAGACGTGGCACAGTTGCCCGTGCAAATCTGTAACGTGAAGGATGCCTCACCTCTCGGGGCCGCGATTCTCGCAGCTGTTTCGGCTGGAGAATTGCCATCCATCAGCGCCGCAGAGCCACTCCTCAACAAGGACACCGCTTGGATCATGCCAACGCCCGCGCTTGCGCAGGCCTATCGCGATGCGCACCGCAACTACCTTTCCCTGTACTCACACCTGAAAAGCATGGCGTCGGGCTGCTGATCGCCCTCACGTGCCGCGATAGCCGAACTTCACGATACCGGTGCGAATCAGAACATACATGGCGGCGAAGACCGCAAAGACGAGTGCGTTCGTCATTGCAGCGATGGCAAAAAGCTCTGGCCCAAGACCGAAACGCAATGATCCCCAGGCAACCGATGGAAGCGTGGGAATGGCACCAAGATTGTAGAATGAGATTTCCAGATTGTTGAACGCAAGAATGAAGCTGATGAGAAATGCTCCGAAGATGCTGGGCCAGATGGTAGGCAGGGTGACTTCCCAGAAGCAGCGCAGCGGCCGCGCCCCGAACACCATGGCGGCATCATCCATTTGCCAGTCGTAACGCACGAGTTGCGAGAGAATGATGAGAAAGGAAAATGCCACCCCCTCGACGGCATTGGCCGCGATGGCCGACATGATATTGCCCGAAAGACCCAGGACCCGCGCGTTGAAGGCGAGCGATGAAATGCCAATGAGAAGTTCCGCCACAAACAGCGGAGACAGAAAGACGATGAACAACGCCGTGCGCATGCGCGTGGGATAGCGGAGCAGGCCAATGACCGCGGCTGTCGCAATTGTTGTGGAGAGGATTCCGCTGCCTATGCCGATCTTGAGACTGTTGAGAAAGGCATCCCTGTAGAGTGAATTGTCGAAGACGTTGAGATAGGCTTGGAGGGTGAAATCGGGCGGAAATGGCCAGACGATGTCCACCGAGAAGGACGCATAGACGACATAGGCGATCGGCGAATAGAGGAATACATACAGGAGGCAGAGCGCCGCCATCATCACCCATTTGCGCAACTCGCCCCGCTCGAACACGTTCTCCGTCATTGTCTTGATCCCGTGAAACCGCTGCGGCGCGGATTGACACTGAATCCCATGAGCACGACCACGGCACATGACGCGATGAAGAGCACCACACTCATGGCGGACCCCAAAGCCCATGTTCCGGTTTCACCGAACTGCTGACCGAGGCTCATGCCGAAGGAAGTCGAGCGGGGGCCGCCCAGGAAACGCGGCGTCACGGCGGAGGCGAGGCAAGGGATGAAGACGAGGATCAGCCCGATGGCGGTGCCGATCCAGTTCAAGGGCCAGGTGACTTCGATGAAGGCGCGGACCGGCCCTGCTCCGTTGATCTTTGCGGTCTCAAGAAGGGCAAAATCGAAATTGACCAGCGACAGATAGACGGCTGTCACCATGAAGGGCATGAAGAGATAGACGTGCCCCAGAGTTGCGGCAACCGGCGTGTACATCAGCGCCTGGATGGGATCGAGACCGATCATGCCCAGTCCCATGTTGATCAGGCCACCCGGACCCAGGATGCCCTGAAGTGCCGCAATGCGCAGAATGACGCCGGTGAAGAACGGGGCTGCGAGCAGCAAGACCAACAGCAGACGATAGCGTCCGCCGTGGCGGGCAATGAAATAGGCGACAGGCCACGCGTAGACGAGGCAAACAAACGAGGTGACGGCAGCACCTGCAATCGACCGCAACAGAAAGACCCGATAGGCGGGCTCGCGGAAAAGAACCCTGTAGTTGTCGAGGTTCCAGTCCATGAAGAGTTCGTAGCTTTCGGTCTTCCAGAAGCTGAAGACCACGACCGCGAGAAGCGGCAGCAACAACGTACAGATGATGAAGACCACGCCCGGCGCAACAAGCAACACCGCTGGGGGGATCCTCGGCCCTGAACCCGCCCTTTGCCGCACCAGCGGGATGTCAGCCGTTGTCACGGAAACATATCCCGGCCCCCTGGGGCCATTCGGCGATGACGCTTTGCCCGATCCTCGCGTCGGTCTCTCTCAGTGACCCGCTGGCCACCAGTTCGCAGCCATTATCAAGCTCGAGAATGAAATTGGCGGTCTGACCCTTGAAGATGATGTCGCGCAACTTGCCAGCGATCATGTTCTGGCTTTTTCGGTCCGGAGCCGCCTTGCGCTGGCCTGTCACTTTGACGTCTTCATACTTGATTGAATAACGCACCGCATCACCCCTGTTGAAGGAGCCCTTCCCCGGAACGGTGAGCTTGTGACCATGCCAGTCGATCACCAGCATGTCGCCACGCGCCTCCGTCACGGTTGCAGGCAGGTGGTTTGATTGTCCCACGAAGGAGGCGACGAAGGACGTGGCGGGCCGCTGGTAGACTTCGACCCGCGGCGCCACCTGTTCAAAGACGCCATTGCGCATGACGGCGATCCTGTCGCTCATCGTCAAGGCTTCTTCCTGATTGTGGGTGACATAGATGAAGGGGATGGCCAGTTCCTTCTGGTAGCGGCGGATTTCAACTTCCATCTCGGCGCGGAGTTCCCGGTCGAGATTGGCCAGCGGTTCATCCAGCAGGAGCAGCGTGGGCCGTGAGATCAGTCCGCGGGCCAGGGAAACGCGTTGCTGTTGCCCGCCCGAAAGCTGGCTGGGATAACGTTCCTCGAGTCCTTTCAACTTCAAGAGACCCAGTGCCCACGCCAGCCGCTCTCCGCACTCCACCTTTCCGATGTGTTGCATGCGCAGCGGGAAGATGATGTTTTCCGCTACCGTCTTGTGGGGGAAGAGCAGGAAGTTCTGGAACACCATGCCGATCCTGCGGCGATAGGGCGGCAGGCGTGTGACATCCGTTCCGCCCACCATCACCGCGCCGCGGTCCGGCAACTCCAGCCCGGCAATGATGCGGAGCAACGTCGTCTTCCCGGAACCGCTGGGCCCCAGAAGCGAAAGAAACTCGTCCTGCCTTACGGAAAGTTCAATCCCATCCACGGCACGCACTGGTCCGAAGTGCTTGCTGATGCCATTGAGAGAAAGCGAGGCGGGCGGCGCCGCCTGCCTCACATCTCCTGCGGTCTGGTCCAGGCCCCTCATGCTGCCACGTGCGCAGCAGGATCAGGATGCTTCAACGTCCGACCAGATCCTCTCCCATTTCTCGGGGGAAGAGGGCTGGTCAAACATATGGAGCTGGCTTGCCTCGGCGCTTCTGCTCTGGAAGTAGAGTTCGGATTCGTCGGGCGTAAGGATGGACCGCACATCGACCACTCCTCCATAACCGGTGGAACGCACGACCCTTGCATAGTTCTCTTTTTGAAGGAACAGGTTGATCCAGGCATGGGCAAGGTCGGTACGCTCCGGATCCGCTTCGGAACTGATCATCCACGTATCGACCCAACCGAGGCCGCCCTCCTTCGGCTTCAGCACGTGCTGGACCTCGAACGGGAGTTTTCCATCGCGCTTCAGCACGGTGAGGTGGCGGTAGGTTTCGGCGAATTCCGGCGCAGCCCACACGGAGTTTGCGCGCATCAGGCGGTCGAGTGAATCGTAATCCTGGTAGCGCGTCAGCAACAGCTTCTTCTGCTCGATGAGGAGCCGCTTCGTCTCATCCAGTTCGGTATCGGTGAGCTGGTAGGGGTTGAACGGTTTCCCGTCGGGCCTGGGCTGGTCCTTCGTCCCCAGCCGCGTCGCAGCGAGGATCCCCATCAGCGCGATGTTTTCTTCAAACCGTGAGTTTGTGGCGAAGTGGCCGCCGTACTTGCTGTTCAGGAGCAGATCGATCGAGCCCACGTCTTCGGGCGCGATGGCACTCGTGTTGACGGTGATGCCGTAGCCGCCCCAGCAATTGGGTGCCGCAACATTGTTCTTGCCCTCCTCATCAGCCAGCAGCTTGAAACTGCTTGGCAGGAAATCGGGGAAGACACCGCTCATGTTGGGAATCTTTGAATAGTCCACCGCCTTCGTAAGTCCCTGGCGGAAATAAAGGCGGGGCCAGAAGCCGTCGGCCATCACCATGTCGAAGTCTTTGGTGCCGCCGACCTTGAGCTTGTTGAAGGCTTCGGAATTGCCATCGAAGAAAGTGGGTGCGAACTTGGCACCTGTGGTTTTCTCGAATTCGTCGACGATTTCCTTGATGGCATAGGGCTGCCACATGAGGAGCCGCAAGGTGGGCGTGGCCGCCCGCGCACGCCCGATGAACGGCGCAAAAGGTCCGGCGGCGACAGCGCCGAGTGTTGCCGCCCCGGTCGTGAGGAGGTGACGGCGATTGAGTGAATTCAAGCGTCCTTTCAGTGCCTTGGGCATGTCTCAGCTCCTTCCCTGTGTTGAATTCTTCTTTTTCAGTTCAAAAGACATACAACAATATTGCTACCAATTGCAAGATAATGCTATAAAGTGCAAAATATCACAAATGCCCTGCCGCAACGGACAGGGCGGGAGAGCCGTCGCCGTGCTTGCAGAAGAGCGTCAGAAGCAGATTCTTTCGTTGGTCCAATCTCACCGTTCGATCTCGATCACAGACATCCAGCGAAGCCTGAATGTCTCTCGGGAAACGATCCGGCGGGATTTGCTGATGCTTGCTGAACAACGGAAGCTGCGGAAGACTCATGGCGGCGCGATTTCGCTTGAAAGCACCGAGCCGGAAATGGCCGTCCGCCAGACCACCAACGTCGGAGGCAAGCGCGCCATTGGCCTCCTCGCCGCAACCATGATCCCCGATGGCGCTTCTGTCATTCTGGCCAGCGGAACAACCGTGCAGAGCGCCGCCGATGCCCTGCAGGGCCGCCAATCGCTGACGGTCTTCACCAATTGCATCGCCAGCGCCCTCAAACTTTCAGGCCGCAACAGGAACCGCATTCACTTGTTGGGCGGCGAGATCCAATCCCAGAACCAGGCGTGTCTCGGGCGCGACGCAACACAGATGCTTTCAAACTATTTCGCGGATTTCGTGCTGGTGGGTGCGGGCGCTATCGCTCCAAACGGGTGCATCATGGACTTCAGCCGTGAAGAGGCCGAGCTTCACAACCTGATGGTCCACTCAGCCCAGACGGTCATCGTACTCGCCGACCACCAGAAGTTTGGGCGTTACGCCCCGGTGCGCGTCGAAACACTCGACAAGGCGCACTACCTCGTCACTGACAAGGAACCGAACAGGGAGATGGCTGAAGTGCTGTCGCCCCTCGCTGTCGATGTTCTGGTCGCAAATCCAAAATCACAATAGCCACCCCTTCCCCGCAATTTGGAGAACGCCATGAAAGACGATGAAACCATCCGTCGCGAGATTATCGCAACGTGCAACTTCATGAACGACAAGGGCATCAACCAGGGCACGTCCGGCAACATCAGTGTTCGCGTCGACGGCGGATTCCTGATCACGCCCTCGGGCGTGCCCTACGCCGAGATGCAGCCCGACGACATCGTCTTCATGAAGATCGACGCCACCCACTCCGGCCCACGCAAACCGTCAACCGAATGGCGCTTTCACCGCGACATCATGGAGAAGAAACCGGAAGTCGGCTGCACGATTCATCTCCATTCGATGTTCTGCACCACGATGTCGATCCTGCGGCGCGAAATTCCGGCAGTCCATTATATGATCGCCGCCGTGAATGGCCCGACAGTTCCCTGCGTGCCCTACGTCACGTGGGGGACGCAGGAACTGGCAGACTACATCGTGGACGCCCTGAAAGACCGCCTGGCCTGCCTTTTGGCCAATCACGGTATGGTCTGTATCGGACCCAATCTGAGGCGCGCGGCATGGCTGGCCGTCGAAGTCGAGGCTCTGGCCGCGCAATACTGGCGCGCATTGCAGGTCGGCGTCCCTCACGTGCTGCCGGACGCGGAAATCGCCAACGTCATGGAGCGCTTCAAGAGCTACGGTCAAGGAAGCGAAAAACGCAATCCAAGCTGTTGCTGAGAAGCAGGCCGCAGCGAACGGCATCCGGCGGGCAGCTTCGCAGCATTGATTGGACTGGCTGACACCGCAAGCGCCCCCCCGGAAGGGATGGCGCTTCAATCGGAATTCAGGAGTTGCACAAGTCTGTTGTTTGCTCCTCCGGCCGACACATCGGGCCGCTCTCGGCGGGGCCGGATGAAAGCATCAGACCTTGATCCAGTTCCGCTGCTTCGACGAGGCGATGGCCGCGTCCACGACCTTCTGGATCTCATAGGCCTCGCGAAAATCGGGACCTGCGCTCTTTCCCCTGGCAATGCCGCCGAGGAATTCGGCCATCTCGATGGTCTTGAGGTCGTTGAAGCCCAGCTGGTGGCCGCCTGCCACGCAGAAGCCGCCATAGGGTTCATGCTGCGGGCCGGCCTCGATCCGCGTGAACCCCACGTGACGCGCGTCGCCACCTGCTCTGTAATAGAGCAATTCGTTGAGGCGTTCCTGCGTGAACACGAGACTTCCCTTCTCGCCCGTGAGCTCGAAGCCCAGTTGCATCTTGCGGCCGGTCTGAATCCAGTTCGCCTCGATGGTGCCGCCACAGCCACGCCCGAACTGCACGAGAAGGCGCGCCACATCGTCGACTTCGACAGGCTTCGTCTCCTTGGCGCCCCGCGCCACCGGACGCTGCTTGATGACCGTGCGCACATCGGCGCTCACCTCGGCAATGTCGCCCAGCAGGAAGCGCGCCATGCCGATGATGTGCGAACCAAGATCCGCGATCACACCAGGCCCGCCCGACGGATCGATCCGCCACGTCCATGGGCTTTGCGGATCATGCATGTAGTCTTCCGCGTGAATGCCGCGGAAGCCCGTGATCTCGCCAAGTTCGCCAGCCTCCACCATCTGCCGCGCCAGCTTGAGCAGCGGATTCTTGATGTAGTTGAAGCCCACCTGCGTGCACACACCTTTCGCCTCGGCGGACTTCACCATTTCGAAGGACTCCGCCAACGTGGGCGACAGGGGCTTTTCGCAATGTACGTGCTTGCCCGCGGCGATGGCCGCGAGCGCCATCTCCTTGTGCATGGAATTGGGCGTGGTGATCGAGACAACCTGCACCGCCGGGTTCGCGATCAGCTGCTTCCAGTCTCCCGTCGCGGTTTCGAAACCGTATTGATGCGCAGCCTTTTTTGCGGCGTCCCCATTCACATCCGCCACGGCAACCAGCCGAGGCGTGGGGATGTCCGGAAAGGCCGACAGGGCAGTGCGATAGGCAATGGCATGGGCCTTGCCCATGAAGCCGGTTCCGATCAATCCAATGCCGATCTCTTTCATCATACTCTCTGCAGGTTGCGGTTAGACGCCGACGCGCTGCTTCGAGCGCACGTCAGCCTGGTATTTGGCGCTGTCATTCACCGCATCGCGCGACGACACCTGCGGCACGCCCACGTCCCACAGGGCATCGCCCGGCGTCCACGTGTAAGCGTCCGAGACAATGGAGATCACCGTCGTCCGGTCATTGCCTTTGGCCCAGTCCATGGCCTGCTCCAGTTCGGCAAGGCTGTTCACCTTGCGGGCATAGGCGCCCATCGATTCCGCGTGTTTCACAAAATCCACGCTGAAGGGCTCGATCGCCGTCTTGCAATCCTTCAACAGGTTGTTGAAGCCGGGGGTTCCCTTGAACTGCTGCAGCCGGCTGATCACCGCATAGCCGCCATTGTCACAGACGATGACGATGAGCTTGTGGCCGGTCAGCACCGATGAATAGATGTCGGAGTTCATCAGCAGGTAGGAACCGTCGCCCACCATGACGATGACATCGCGCGTCGGGTCCGCCATCTTGGCGCCCCAGCCGCCCGCAATCTCATAACCCATGCAGGAGAAGCCGAACTCCAGGTCGTAGGAATTCGTGGTCTTGCAGCGCCAGTTTTTCATGGTCTCGCCGGGCAAGCCGCCGGCGGCCGTGAGCATGTAGTCGCGCGGCTCGGCCTTCTTGTTCACCACGCCAACCACTTGCGCGTATGTCGGCACAGGCGCGTTGGTGGGCTTCTGGTAGCCATCCAGCGCCGTGTTCCACTCCGCCATGAGAGATTTGGCCTTCTTGGTCCACGCGGCATCGACTTTCCAGCCCTTCAGGGCTGTCGCCAGCTCTTCCACTGTTTCCTTTGCATCGCCAACCACGGCCAGCGCGCGATGCTTTGTGGCATCCCAGCGTGCCGTGTTGATGGAAATGAACTTGGAGTCCTGGTGGAACAGCGTCCAGGACCCCGTGGTGAAGTCCATGAGCCGCGTCCCGATGGCGACGATCACATCGGCATCCGCCGCAAGCGCGTTGGCCGACGTCGAGCCCACGATGCCGATGGGACCGGCATAGGCGGGATGATCATGCGGCACCGTCGATTTTCCGGCGATGGTCTCGGTGATGGGAACGCCGTGATCGACAGCGAACTGCGCCACCAGCTCCTCGGCGCCCGAATAGCGCGTGCCGCCTCCGGCAATGATAAGCGGGCGCTTTGCAGCCTTGAGCAGACGGATGGCTTCCGCCACCCGTTTCTTGTCGGGGCGGGCGCGCGGCACGTCATGCACCGTCTTCTCGAAGAACTTGGCGGGGTAATCCCACGCCACTTCCTGAATGTCCTGCGGCAGGGCAATGAAGGCCGGTCCGCAGTCAGCCGGGTCCAGCATCACAGCGACAGCCTGCGGAAGCGACGAGATGATCTGTTCGGGATGCACGATGCGGTCCCAGTACCGCGTCACGGCCTTGAAGGCATCGTTCACGTTGATGGTGGGATTGTTGAAGTGCTCGACCTGCTGCATCACCGGATCAGGGCGGCGGTTGACGAAGGTATCGCCCGAAAGGATGAGGATGGGCAGGCGGTTGGAATGGGCAACACCCGCTGCCGTCACCATGTTGAGGGCACCGGGCCCGATGGAGGAGGTCGCCACCATGATCTGCCTGCGGCGCTTGGCTTTGGCGAAGCCGATGGCAGCCAATGCCATCGATTGTTCGTTCTGCCCACGCCAGGTTGGGAACACGTCCTTCACCGCTTCCAGCGCCTCGGAGAGACAGGTGACGTTGCCGTGCCCGAAGATGCCGAACATGCCGGGGAAAAGCGGCACCTCCTTGCCCTCCACGATGGTGAACTGGTTGATCAGATAGCGCACCAGCGCCTGGGCCATGGTCAGTCGGAGTGTGGACATCAGCATCTCTCCCGCACAGTCTTGGGGTTTGTGGAAATCAATATGGCAAGGTGAAAGAGGCGGCAAGCAGGCCTGTGCTGCGGCATCATTTGCGCACCCTCCGCTTCTCCTCGGCCGCAGGAAACCGGGCTGAGGCATCCTGGGCAATTCCCGTCACGCTCGGAATACGGACATCATCGGGCTTGCGGGCATGCAGCAATGCCGCCGTGGCGGTTGCAATCGTCTGGACGAGACACATGGGCGCGGCAAGCGAGCGCGAGAACATGTACTCGTCTTCCGGAATGGTGAACAGCACTTCGGCGGATTTGGCCAGCGGTGACAACGGGCTGTCGGTAATGGCCAGAAGTGGCACTTTGGTCTTGGCGGCGTGATCGGCAATTGCCACCACTTCCTTGGCGTAGTGACGGAAGGCGATGGCCACCAGGACATCATCGCGCCCCATGGTCATGGCGATCTCCTGCGCCAGCCCTCCGGCGGAATCCATCAGAATCACCTTCCGCTGCAGCATGGTCATGAGATAGCGCATCAGGATGGCAATGGGCTCCGAGCGCAACTGACCCGCCACATAGATGCAATGGGCGCGCGCGCACAGTTCGGCGGCGCGCCGCAGGCTGCGCTCTGGCACCGCTTCCAGCAATCCTTGCAAGGCCGCACTGTCGCGCACCACCATGCTGCGCAGGAAACCGACATTGCCGTGCGAGGTGTTGCGTGAAATCTCGTCTTCCAGAACAGAAATGCGCTCCCTGAATCCGGGCGCAGCCGTGGCCAGCCGCATCTGGAACACCGCCTGCAGGTCCTTGAATCCCGCATAGCCCAGATGCTGCGCAAAGCGCACCAGTGTGGAGGGGTGAACCGCACTCTTGGCCGCAATGGCGCTGATCGATTCCAGCGCAATCACATTGGGATTCTGCGTGAAGAACCGGGCGACCTGCTGGAAGCCGCTGGAGAGCGAGTCGTAGCGGGCCGTGATCAGGTTGACCACGCCCTCATAATTGCCGGGCGCAGCCCCGCCAGTATTCGCCTTCCTGCCCATCACCAAAAATTATGTTGCAACGAAGTCGACTTTGCAACAAAAATTGCAAAATCTTGAAGAGGCGGGAAGTCGCATGGATATGGCATTGGCGCAGTTCATCAACGGTGCATGGCGCAGGGGCCGGAACGGCGAGCAAATCACCATCGTCGATCCCGCAACGGAAGAGACGCTGGATGTGCTCGCCAGCGCGTCCATTGCCGATACAGAGGAAGCGATTGCCGCCGCCGCAGCCGCCTTCCGCACATGGCGCGCAACTCCCGCCTGGACGCGGGCCGACATTCTCCACAAGTGCGCCGATGTGATGGTGGCGCGGACAGAGGAAGCCGCTCGTCGGATCACCCTCGAAGCCGGCAAGCCGCTGGCCCAGTCGCGCCGTGAATGGCAGCTCTCCATTGACCAGTTCCGCTGGTATGCCGAGGAAGCCCGCCGCATCCATGGCCGCATCACCGAGAGCCGCGCGCCCGGCGGCCGCCTGGAAGTGCATCACGAGCCGGTAGGCGTCGTTGCCGCCTTCACGGCCTGGAACTTCCCCGCCGTCCTCATCGCCCGCAAGGTCGCCCCCGCTCTGGCCGCGGGATGCAGCATCATCGTCCGCCCCTCGCGGGAAACGCCTGGCACCGCAGCCATCCTGGTGGATTGCCTCCGTCAGGCGGGCGTTCCTGCGGGGGTCATCAGTCTCGTGGTCGGGCCGACGTCAACCACCTACGATGTCCTGATGAAGTCACCGGTGGTGCGCAAGGTCTCCCTCACCGGCTCCTCCCAGGTCGGACAGCAAATGCTCCGTGACGCTGCTGGCACGTTCAAGCGCGCCACCATGGAATTGGGCGGCAATGCGCCGGTCATCGTCTTCGATGATGCCAATCTTGAGGCCACACTGGACATCTGCGTCCCAGTGAAATTCGCCAACGCCGGACAAGTCTGCGTCACCGGTGATCGCTTCTATGTGCATGCCTCGATCTACGGAAAATTCGTCGACGGATTCGCCGCGCGGGCAAAGGCGCTGAAACTCGGCCATGGACTTGATGACACAACGCAGATGGGGCCCCTGATCAACGCCCGCCGCATCGCCGCGATCGACGCTATCGTCGCTGACGCACGCAAGCGCGGGGGTCGCGTTGTGGCCGGTGGTGAGCGCCCTTCGGACAAGAACAAGGGTTTCTTTTACGCCCCCACCGTGATCGCAGACTTGCCCGATGATGCTTTGGCGCTGGCCGAGGAAAACTTCGGGCCCATCGCCGCTATCACATCCTTCAGCACCGACGAAGAGGTCTATGCCCGCGCCAACGCCACCGAACTCGGTCTGTCGGCTTACGCCTTCACCCGCGATCCCCGGCGCATGCGCGAAACGGTGGCGCAGCTTGAGGCGGGGATGGTGGGCATCAACAGCTTCGCCCTCGCGGCAGCCGAAGCACCCTTTGGCGGCATCAAGGCCTCCGGCATGGGCCGCGAAGGCGGCGGCGAGGGCATCCATGACTATCTCAACGTCAAACTCGCACAGATGTCGGTGTGACCATGAACAAACATGTCCTGGTGGCTGGCAAGGTGCATGAGGCAGGTCTGGCATTGCTGCGGGCGCGGGCCGGTATCACCGTCGATCTTGTCGAAGCGGTGACGACGGAGTCCTATCGTCCCTTTCTGTCCACGGCAGATGCCATCCTCATTCGCACCCAGCCCATGACGGTCCACGAGATCGCCCTTGCGCCCCGGCTGCAGATCGTCTCCCGCCATGGCGTCGGCTATGATGCAGTCGACGTGGCTGCACTCAACGCGCGTGGCATTGCCCTTGCCATCGTCGGTGATGTGAACTCCCGGGCCGTGGCGGAGCATACGTTGATGCTCATGCTGGCCGCGGCCCGCCGCACCGTTGCGCACCACATCGCATCCACCACGGGCCACTGGAACGAACGAAATCGTTTTGACGCGGTCGAACTGGACGGCAAGACCCTGCTCGTCCTGGGATTCGGCCGCATTGGCCGCCGGGTTGCGGAACTGGGCAAGGCCTTCGGCATGACCGTTTTTGCCTTCGATCCCTACGTCACCGCCGAGAGCATGAAATCTCTCGACGTGAGGCCCGCCGGCACCCTCGATGAGGCGCTTGCCCTGGCCGACTATGTCAGCGTTCACATGCCAGGCGGAAAGGGCCCGGTGCTTGGTGCTGCTGAACTGTCGAACATGAAGCCGGGCGCAATTGTCGTGAACGCGGCGCGGGGCGGCGTTGTCGATGAACTGGCGCTGGACAAGGCCTTGCGCAACCGGCGGCTGCGCGCCGCGGCGCTGGATGTTCTCATGCAGGAGCCGCCCTCCCCTGATCACCCGCTCCTGAGCAATCCCTTTGTCACCATCAGCCCGCACAATGCGGGGCTTACCGAGGAATGCGCGAGACGCATGTCCATCGCCGCCGCGCAGAACATCCTCGATTGCTTTGACGGCCGACTGAACCCTGCCCTCGTCGTGAACGAACAATCGCTGAGCAAGATTTCCTGAGGTCTTCAATCGACGCGAACGGGCGCTGCGCGTGGCGGCGCCCCTCGTGGCCGATCAGAAGATGCCGTTGCCGTCAGCCCTGGGCTGCTTGATCAATTCACCCACCTGGGCGGTTCGTGTCGAGGTCTGCCATTGCCGTCAGCCGCTCAATGCCTGTCTCACGCGGGCAAGACTTTCCTTCAACTGCGCAAGCAGGCCGGGTGACTGCTGGACCAGCGGGCTGAAGGGCTCCATGGAAACGAAGCCATTATAACCAGCGCGCGCAAGCACCTTGAGCTGACCAATGTTGTCGACGCGGTCCACCGCATCGACGAGTCCGCGGTCGGGCTCGGCCAATTCCCCCGGCGCCAGGTCCGGGCGCGTGATCCCGGACATATGCGCAAGGCCGATGCGGTCCGGGAAGAGCTTTGTGTCGCCACAGCGGAAGAACTGGAAGGTATCAAAGCAAAGTTCGTACACGTCCCATCCATCGATATCCGTGACTGCCTCCACGGCCATGACTTGCAGCTTCATGGTCGAGCCCCGCATGCCGAGCGGTTCGACATAACCCTTGACGCCGAGGTCCTGCAGGATGGGCCGGAGCATCTTCAATCCATGCCGCAGATTCCTTTCGCTCTGCCCTTCCGTCCACCCATGGTCCGGATTGTGCACGGGACACAGGACAGCACCCGGCGCACCGAGTTTTGCGGCGTAGGTCATCAATGTCCTGGCTTCGGCCTCACGGTCCGGGTTCCAGTCGTTGAAGCGCTGCAGGGCGTTGACCGAAGCAATACGAATGCCGGCCGCGTCCAACTGTGACCGGACGGCTTCGGCCGGTGTTCCATCCATGAACTCTTGCCGGGGAATGTCGTTGCGGATTTCAACGGCGCCGATACCTGCCGCCGAAACCAGCCCAATGAATGCCGGAAAGGACAGCTGCGGCGCGCAAGTCCGGTTCATTGAAAATTCAATCGCCATCGCGTGCTCCCCTGTCGCACACCAGGCCGTCCGCTCCCGGGACAGAACGTGCAGCTGCAATCATCGTTGCTGAAAGGTCCATTTTCAATATTGAAAGCACAGAGCGCGCCAGACCACTGAATTGGGAAGCCGCCGATGAAAGCCCGGCGTTGTATTGCCCCAATCGCCGGCATGCCAACCCCCCCTGGCCCGCCGGCGCTCTTCGGCTGACGTTCGATTTCTGCGCACTATGAAAACAGCTTCGGCTTCCCCGGCAGATTGATCTCGACCTCTCTGCCGGAGACAAGCGACTCGACGCCGCGTTCAGCCACCAGGGATGCCGCAAGGCCATCCCAGGATGCCGCACCGCACGGCTTGTCATCCCCTATCGAACGGATCCAGGCTATGTTCTGCTCCCGATAGGCGTCCGCAAACCGCGGGCGCCAATCGGCAGGATAGCCTGACTGCGACCTCAGTTTCACATTCAACTCGGTGTGGGCTGGCGGCTTCAGCCAGATCGAGCCATCGTTGCCAATGACCTCGGCCCGAACGTCATAGCCATAGCGCGCATCATTGTTCACATCGATCGTAACCAACTGCCCTGATGAGGTACGTGCAACGCAAAACACCGGCATGGCCGCAGAGCGCGCCGGGCTGGACTCAGGCTGATACACCCTGATCGACGTGAATTCCGCCCGGATCATGTGACGCGCGATATCAACGTCATGGGGAGCCGAACTCGTCAAGGCCATCGGTCCGGTGAAGTTGGAAGGCGCGGAGACGTTGCGATGAAAGTTGTGCATCATCACCACCTGGCCGATGCTGCCGCTGTCCAGAATGGATTTCATCTCGACGTAGCCGGGATCAAACCGCCGCATGAAACCCACTTGCACCAGCCGTTTCTCCAGCTTGGCTTCAGCATCCACAACGTCGAAACACTCCGCGGATTTCTGCGAAAGCGGCTTTTCACAAAGCGTATGCTTCCGGGCCTTGAGACAATCCAGTGTCAGTGGCGCATGCGTCTCGTCCGGGCTCGCAATCAGAACGGCATCCACCCGGACGTCGGAGATGACATCTCCCGGGCGGGTGGTGGCATTTTCAATGCCATAGGTGTCGGCAACGCTTCGTGCACGTTCCGCATTTGCGTCGCACACCCAGATCACCTGTGCCGAAGGGACAAGGGTGGCCAGGATCCTCACGTGATCCGCACCCATGATACCAGCGCCAATCACGCCAACGCGAACAACCATGATTTCCGTGCCTCCAACAAAATGTTTCCGCCGGCAATCACACCAGCAGCTTCCTGACGGCAGGCGGGAAGCTGCGGATCATGCTGGCATCGTAGCTCTTGAAATCCGGCAGCGGAGGAACATCCTCGCGGTGGCCCGACTTTGCGGCCGCTTCGATGGCGAGCATGACCTGCATGTCACACAGTCCCTCCGTCCCATCTGCCCGCGGCTGGCGCTTCTCCCGGATGCAATCTGCAAAATAGGCGATCATGCCGCTGAAGTTCTCGGTTTTCTCGAAGTTCGTGGTTTCCGTGGCATCGTTCCGTTGCACCACGAGGCGGCGGGCCATCTCAAAGCGGTATCCATTCCACAGCGTGATGGAACCCTTTGTCCCGAGGATCTGATACATGTCCATGGCATCCGTGCCAAAGCCCACATAGAACTGCGCAAGGCGGCCCCCCGGAAATTCTAGCGCAACGGTGAGCCCCTCCTCGACATCCCCGAAACGTGGATCACCATTGCCGAAACTGGACATCGCCGAGACGCGCAGGGGATTTGCCCCGAAGACATGCCGGGCCGCATTCAGGCAATAGACGCCCAAGTCCTGCAACGGACCGCCCCAATGCGCCGACTGCAAGCGGTGATTTCCGGCCGCAAGCTGGAACGAGAACACGCTGGAAAAATGCCGAACTTCTCCGATTGCGCCGTGCCGCACCAATTCAATCGCCTTGATGGTGGCGGGGTCAGTGTGCAGTCGGTAGGCCGTCACCAGGTAGACACCGGCCTTCCGGGCGGCGTCAACCATCGCCTCGGAGTCGGCTGCCGTTGTCGCCAGCGGCTTTTCAACCAGACAATGGAGACCGTGCCGTGCCGCCCTGACCGCATATTCACAATGGCTGGAGTTTGGCGTGGCAATGTAGACGGCATCCACCGCGCCGCTCTTTGCCATCACATCAAATTCGCTGTAGTCGTAAACGGAGGGCACTCCATGGAACGCCGCAAGTTTGGCTGCCTTGCCAGCATCACCGCTCACGATGGCCGTGACCTCGGCGTTTCCCGTTTGGCTCACCGCAGGCAGAAATGCCTCCTGCGAAATCCACCCTGCGCCAATGACGGCGAAACGTACTTTGCTCATCCGAAGATCCCCATTCGCTGCAATATCCGTCGCCCCTCACAGGCCGCCCCGTCTGCCAGCTTGAGGTAGCAGCGTCTGCAAGAATTTGCACCTGCTGTACGGCACCCCGCTGCACGCCCCACCCCGCGAGCGTGGGGTTGAGGGGGGCGGAAGCCAAAACAATAGAACGCGGCTGGCCGCTTCCCACGTGGTCCACTTCAACCCGAATAGTCACCCGCCAAGGTGTGATGCGGCGTGGGTATTCCAAGGCAAGCAATTCAAGCCCCAGCTGTTTCAAGCTTGCAAAGGGACACGCATAATCGTCTGATTGCAGGAAGATCGGGCAAAAGGATCGCGCGCCAAGGTTGCTTTTTGGCACTTCGGCACACCGGAAATTTCGAATAGTGACAATCCAGACAGGAGCAATAGATGGAGTATCGCATTCTCGGCCGTTCCGGCCTCAAGGTCTCCGTCCTCGCATTGGGCTCCGCGAACTTCGGTGCGGAGGGCGAGTGGGGCAAGGTCTGGGGAAGAGTCGGCGTGGCAGACGTTGAACGACAGGTCGACGTCAGTCTTGATCATGGCGTCAACCTGATCGATACGGCGAATGTCTACGCGGCAGGCATGTCTGAAACCCTGATCGGAGAGGTACTGTCTACGGGCCGCCGCAACCGCTTGCTGATTTCGAGCAAGGTGAGATTTCCGGCAGGCGATGGCCCGAATGATCGCGGCCTCAGCCGCCACCATATTGTTCGTGAGGCAGAGAACTCGCTCAAGCGCCTGCGCACCGATGTAATTGACATTTATCAGGTGCACGAGTGGGACGGCCAGACGCCATTGGAAGAAACCATCGAAGCGCTTGATACATTGGTACGCCACGGCAAGGTCCGTTACATTGGTTGCTCCAACTATTCTGCCTGGCACCTGATGAAGGCACTGGCCATTTCTGACGCCTCGCATCGGCAGCGCTTCGTCTGTCAGCAAATCCACTATTCACTGCTGGCCCGCGAGGCAGAATATGAATTGATCCCGCTCGGACTTGACCAAGGAGTATCCTTGCTTGTCTGGTCGCCCCTGTCCGGGGGATGGCTCTCCGGCAAATACACCCGCAATTCCAAACCAGATACGGGCCGGCACGCCGTTGGCTTCCGCGAGCCACCCATTCATGACTGGAATAGGCTGTGGGACATTGTGGATGCGCTCAACGAAGTCGCAGCCCGCAGCAATACGACGGCCTCCCAGGTGGCACTCGCGTGGCTGCTCAACCGGCCCATGGTCGCTTCCATCATCATGGGCGGGCGCACCACACAACAAATCGAGTCCAATCTGAAGGCCGCGACGTTGACACTTGCAGCGGAAGACGTGGCCCGGTTGAACAAGGTGAGCGAACCCACTTTGCTTTATCCCTATTGGCATCAGGCCTACACCGCCAGTGATCGCGCTGGCGACGCTGATCTCACGTTGCTGAAGCCGTATCTGGGGCGCGACCTCACCGTGCCGAGAACTTGAGCAACGGAGATCGTGCAATTGTCATATGTTGCCAAACGGGTGCTCGGTGCGCCGGCGGCCACAATGTTTCGTGCCGCCATCACATGAGTGGGGCGGCGAACGAGGGAGGCGAAAGAAGATGGTAGATACGTTCTTTGTACGCGCCACTGATGGCAAGTGGGTCGATACTCCTGAGGGCAACAAGCGCCGTGTTATTGCATACACCGAGCAACTGATGGTGGTTGAGTTTGCATTTGAAGCCGGCGGCGAGGGTTGGTTGCACTCACATCCCCACGTCCAGTCTAGTTATATCGCGGAAGGGAGCTTTCAGGTGACGATTGACGGTCACACGGCCTCGCTCACCGAAGGTGATGTCTACATCGTTCCTTCCGGCCTGACCCACGGCGTGAAAGCCCTCTCAAAGGGCCGGCTGATTGATAGCTTCACACCAATTCGAGCCGATTTCCTGGCTTCGCCCGGCACATCCGATCAGTAATCGGCTGCCGGCAAGAAAGCCAGATTTGAACCTGCCGCCTTCAGGTTATGAGAGCTACCCGTGGACCCGGAATAACCTCGTGATTTCGGATTGTTAGTTGATTTCAGGCCCGCAACGTCGGCGTCGTGTCGCACGGAACAGCCGTAACCAGATGGAATCAACGCGGACTGGTCTGCTTGCTCTCGGAGGCTTCGCGGAGGGTCATTTGCGGGCGTCGCCCAATCTCGTCTTCAACCCTTTTACGAAGCTCAAGCATCACGCCACGGGCAGTTCCTTTGGTCAGTTCGGCGATCCACTCGTTTGCCTTCTGCTCATGCACGATTCTGGAAATTACTTCCTCTTGAAGCTTCTCAAGGCGTTTCTCTTGGCGCTCTCGTGTTTTCGAGTCACGGTGAAGCATCCAAGCAAACCACCAGCCGCCGCTGGCAACCAAGACAGTTGTGACGCTTCCAATAAGCGCGACAAGGACATCACTGTTCAATCGCAGATCTCCGAAACAAGTTGCTTCGTCAACCTAGCAGCTTCGCCTCGACCATGGCCATGGCCTTTTGGTGATCCGGCGAGGGGAACAGGTGACCGTAGCGTTCCATGGTCATCTGGATGGAGGAATGGCCTGCGAAGGTCATCACCTCCTTGATCGAGAAGCCCTGCTCGATCCAGAGCGACACGGCGAAGTGGCGCAGGTCGTGCTACCGCATGGTCACCTCGACCTTTTCCCACAGCTTGCGGAACCGGTCCTGCGTGCGGGTGTGCTGCAGGATGCCGTCCTGCGGCACGGGGAACACCAGACCCAGTTCGCTTTTCGGGCAGCGCAGTTTCCAGCGACGCAGGGCGTTCAGCACCATCGGCCCTGCCGGGATGTCGCGGAACCCTGCCCGCGATTTCCGCTCGCCAATCTGGTTGTAGGCGTCGGCGCGCTGGCGGATGTGGAGGAAGTGGTCCAGTGTACCGACATGGCCCCAAGTCAACTCCTCGGGGGCTGTATCCGAAGTGATCGGCGCTGTGCGCCACCAGCCTCGCCAGCATGGCATCGATCTCGGTTTCGGCGGCGATGAAGGCGTCCAGCGCGGCGTCGTTGGTGCCCCGATCTCGTATTCAACATCTTTCTGGACGGCATGGATGCTGCGCAAAATGCGCGCGAGTTCGTCGCGCCGGAGAGAGGTGTCCGGAATGGCTGCCAGACACTCCCGGGTGATGTCATCGTCGATGTTCAGAACTCTGAACCGCCTGCCATTGGCCATCTGGACATGCACGAGGCCGAGGGACCACCTGGCGTTTGTTCTGGCCCCCACAAGCAGCGGGGACCTGGCGCTGATAGTTCGCTTGCGGCCTTTGCGCTTCCGGACCCCAACACCTTCCTGGCGATAGAGCCGGTTGTCCCTCCGAGCGGAGAAGAGAACAGGTGCAAACCGCTTCCGCGAAAATTTCCCGCCAGGTAACCGTGCATTGAAATCGCTTGCACCCTCAATCAGTCCAAAGATGAGATTCTTCTTGCCACTCAACTCCCATCATCATGTGGCGGGATGGCGCTGCGCTTTTCTGTCAATTCATCGCGAAATCAATGGCGAATCCCGGTTCGCTTCCCTATTTGGCCGTCGATCGGCACAATCTCCCATGCACAAAGACTGACCCATTCATGTCACTTCTCTTCAGTGCCAACCAGTTTCCGCTTTTCCAGCCCAAGAACACGGAAGATCTGAAGGACCCCTGTCCGGTCTTCGACGGAGAAATCTGGCACGTCTTCGGTTCCAGTGGAAACGTGAAGCAGGAAAAGTGGAGCATTCTCCATGCCACAGCGCCAGACCTCTATGGTCCATGGACCGAACACGAGCCGGTTTCGCTTGCGGTTGAGGGCTCGGGCGTGGCGGCTCCAGGCGTGATCTTCGAGGACGGCGTGTTCCACATGTTCGTGCAGACCGAGTTCATGAAGTCTGGCGGACGTTGCGAACATGCGATCTCCCGCGATGGATTTTCCTGGGAGGTGCAGCACCCTGCCCTCATCGCTCTTCCGGGCACGGGCGAAGACGGCATCTACGACCCTCATCCCGCCATCATCGACGGCAAGCGCTATCTCGTCTATTCCGGCATGCCGCCCTTCGCGAAGGTGCCGCAGCCCGACATCTATCTCGCTCATAGCATTTCCGACTCGTGGTTCGGACCCTGGAAGCGGGTGGGCAAAATTCTCGACCACGCCGATGTGCCCCATCACAATGCCCGCGAGCATCCAGACTACGAGTGGGGCATCGAGGGAGCACAGCTGCTCCAGCTTCCCGACGGCCGCATCCTTCTCAATGCCACCTGCTTTCTTCCGGAAGGGCAGCGCGGCAACCGTCAGCGCGTGTTTTTTGCCCTCGCAGATAGCACAGAGGGTCCCTATCGCTCTCTTGGTCCGGTGCTGGATCCTGGTGCAGCAGGCGAGAATGGCCACTCCACAGCGCTCATCACGGGCGAGGAACTCACGCTCTTCTATCAGAGCCGCCTGTGCGCCACGAACAATCTCTGGCGCTATGGCATTGCCACATTCAACCTTGCACAGCCTCTACTCTCGCAAACAGCGCCACATCCGGTGGCAAGTGCAGCCTGAACGCACCCCGCGCCGCATTGAACTGTAGCGCGGAGGGAACGCTACTGGCTGCCCGACGTTATCTCTCCATCACGCAGTCCCGCGTGTTCTTCACTTCATCCCTGCCTTGGCCCTTCGCATGGGCCAGGCATATCCGGATCAAGGTCCGAAGAACGCTGGTGAGTGCCTTTTCTTGGAGAGGATCCTTCGTACATGCTAAGCCGGTCACCCCAGACGATTTCCACCCCGCTCCCGGCCCCCGTTCCGGCAGCAAAAACATCGAATGGGCGGCTGCTCCTCTGCCTCTCACATCTCAGGTGGAACTTCGTCTTCCAGAGACCGCAGCATCTCCTGACACGTGCGGCGCGTACGCATGATGTTGTGTTCTTCGAAGAGCCGGTGTTCGAACAGACACGCCTTCCCACCCTCCGCGTCACGCATCCCCTGCCGTCTCTCCAGGTGCTGACACCGGTATTGCCGGAAGGATCGAGCCCGCAGCAGGTGACTGACATGCTGCGCCGTCTTGTCGACCGCACGCTCGGCTCGCGCTCCTATGACGAACTTGTACTCTGGTACTACACTCCCATGGCGTTGTCCTTCACCGACCACATCGAGAGCGACGTCTGCATCTATGACTGCATGGACGAACTCTCCGCCTTCAAGAATGCACCCAGCGTGATGGCGCAGATGGAGCGCCTGCTGATGCTGAAGGCCGATACCGTTTTCACAGGTGGCCTGAGCATCTATGAGGCGAAACGGCGCCTGCACAGTTCCATTCATCCGTTCCCGAGCAGCATCGACGCCGGCCACTTCGGCAAGGCGCGGCAGCCCGGCACGGACCCGGAAGACCAGCGCCATATTCCCCATCCCCGCGTCGGCTACTTCGGCGTGATCGACGAGCGCCTCGACACCGCTCTTGTCGACAGGATGGCTGAAGCAATGCCCGATGTGCAGTTCCTGATGATCGGACCCGTGGTGAAGATCGATCCCGGAAGCTTGCCGCAGAGGGACAACATCCACTGGCTTGGCTCAAAGCCCTATGCGGAACTGCCGGCCTATTTGCGGCACTGGGATGTGGGCTGGATGCCCTTCGCCATCAACGAAGCGACGCGGTTCATCAGTCCGACCAAAACTCCGGAGTTCCTTTCTGCAGGCCTTCCGGTTGTGTCCACACCCATTGTTGATGTGGTCAGAACTTACGGCAACCGCGGGCTCGTCCGCATCGCCGACCGGGACGGCATGGCGGGTGCGCTTCGTGACGCCCTTGAGGCGCCAAAAGAGCAACTGCGTGTGGCAGCCGACAGCTTTCTTGCGACCATGTCATGGGATCAGACGTGGAGTGATATGGTGAAGCATCTGAAAAAGAAGCCGACATCCGAACGGGTGGTCAGGACTCCCGCCCGCCGCTCCCGCAACAAGTATGACTGGCTGATCGTGGGCGCAGGCTTTGCGGGCAGCGTTCTTGCCGAACGCATCGCCAACGAACGGGGGGAAACCGTTCTGCTGGTAGACCGTCGAAATCACATCGGCGGCAATGCCTATGACCGGCATGACGAAGCGGGCATCCTCGTGCACCGCTACGGCCCGCACATCTTTCACACCAATGCACCGCAAATTGTAGACTATCTCTCGCACTTCACAAAATGGCGGCCCTACGAGCACCGGGTGCTTTCGCGGGTGGATGGCAAGCTGCTACCCATGCCGATCAACCTCGATACCATCAACAAGCTCTATGACCTGAACCTCACTTCGGAGGAACTGGAACAATTCTTCCTTGAGCGGCGCGAAAACGTGCCTGAGGTGAAAACCTCGGAGGATGTCGTCGTCAGCACGATCGGGCGTGAACTCTACGAAAAGTTCTTTCGCGGCTATACGCGCAAGCAGTGGGGTGTTGACCCTTCCCAACTGAACAAATCGGTCACGGCCCGCGTGCCGACGCGGACCAGCAGGGACGACCGCTATTTCACCGACACGTTCCAGGCCATGCCGCTGCTCGGCTACACCCGGATGTTCGAGCGCATGCTGGCTCATCCCAAGATCGATGTCATGTTGCAGGCCGACTTCCGCGACATCCGCGAGAAAGTGCACTACGAGCACCTGATCTACACCGGGCCGATCGACGAATACTTCGAGTTCCGGCTGGGCAAGTTGCCTTACCGTTCGCTCCGCTTCGAGCACAAGACACTTGATCAGCCATGGTTCCAGCCTGTGGCCGTGGTGAACTACCCGCAGACCGAGGATTACACGCGGATCACCGAGTACAAACACCTGACCGGGCAAACATCGAACCGGACCAGCATTTCCTATGAGTATCCCACGGATGAAGGTGATCCCTACTATCCCGTCCCTCGCCCGGAAAACGAGGCGCTGTACAAGCGCTATGAAGCACTGGCCGCGGCCACGCCCAATGTCTGGTTCGTGGGGCGTCTTGCCACCTACCGTTACTACAACATGGACCAGGTCGCCGGGCAGGCGCTTGCCACATTCCGCCGCATCCAGGACGCCATGCCGCCACGCGGCGCAAGGCAGAAGTCGATGCAGACGGAAGCTGCCGGGTAATGCTGCCCCTGCAGATCTGGGGCGGTATCGAATGCAGCGTGGTACGCGTCGGTCGCTCGACGCGCAACCAGTTACGCGAAACGGGTCATCTCCGCCGCCCGGACGACATCCGCCTTTTGGCCGGCCTTGGCCTCAGGACAGTACGTTATCCCGTGTTGTGGGAACTGATCGAGGCGCGCCGTGGCCGTCCTGACTGGCGCTGGACCGATGAGCGCCTGGCGCAGCTGCGCGAGGAAGGGGTCTCACCCATCGCAACCCTGCTGCATCACGGTGCGGGGCCGGCATGGACGGATCTCCTCGATCCGCAGTTCCCGGAGAAACTCGCGGCTTTTGCGGGTACCGTCGCGCACCGGTATCCCTGGATTTCGAGCTATACACCGGTAAATGAGCCTCTGACGACCGCCCGCTTTTGTGGTCTCTACGGTCACTGGCATCCGCATGAACGGGATGAAACGGCCTGTCTCCGCATCACCGTGAACGAATGCCGGGGCGTTGCCCTCGCCATGCGGGCGATCCGCAACGTCAATCCTCATGCCAAATTGGTGCAGACAGAGGATTTCGGCCGTATCTCGGCCACGCCCGAACTGCAGGACCAGGCGGACTACGAGAACGAGCGGCGCTGGCTCTGCATCGACCTCCTCACCGGCCGTGTCACACCGGAACATGCCTTCCACCAGCGTCTGCTGGATGCCGGGGTGCCCGCTGCCCGTCTTGCAGACCTGGTGGCGCATCCCTGCCCCCCCGACATTATCGGGATCGACTACTATCTCACCAGCGACCGCGTGCTGGATCATCGGCTTGTTCGCCACCCGAACGAGCCGGTGGGCGGGAATGGCAGGCAAAGCTATGTCGACATTGCCGCGGTGCGCTCCGATCTTCCGCAGAAGCGGCGCGGCCTGTCCCAACGTCTGCTGGAGATCTGGAATCGTTACCGGATCCCCATCGCAATCACCGAACTCCACAACGGTTGTTCGCGGGACGAACACCTGCGCTGGCTGATCGATGGCTGGAAGGATGCTCAGGCGGCGCGTGCGCTGGGCGCCGATGTTCGCGCCGTCACATCCTGGTCCCTCTTCGGGTCGCGGGACTGGAACTCGCTGATGACGCGCCGCGACGGGCACTACGAATGCGGAGCCTTCGATATACGATCCACACCTCCGCGCCCCACCATCGTTGCACGGGCCATCTCTGACCTTGCGCGTCATGGCCGCTTTGATCATCCAGTGCTGGACGGTGCGGGCTGGTGGCACGGAGATACCGCCATCCTGCAGACGGCACGGCCGCTTGTGCTGTTGGGACGTTCGCCCCTGACTGACGAAATTGCGGACTGCTGCGCCAGCCGCCGCCTGCGCACGCTCGGTGCCGGAAAACATGAAGACATCGAGGGTCTCTTTCTTCACGCGCGGGCCTGGGCTGTCGTCTCGGCCGAAACGGATCGCCAGAACAGGGATCAGACCACTGTCATCTGCACATTCCCGGATGGCACTTGCATTCGCCTGAAGCAACCATCCCGGGATTTCATTATCCACGCGATGCTTGACGAGATCATCGACCGGTCCGTCGATCACCTGTTCATTTCCAAACTGCCGGAGGAAGGGAACTGGAACAAGGCACTGAGCCGCGCACAGCAGACCGGAGAAGCATACTAGCCCGGAACTTGGGAACCTTTGGGTCGGCGCAGACCTTGAGTCGGTATTCTGGAAGGACTCAGTCATGTATCACCACGTCAAGAAACTCATGTACACGGTGCGGGTTGATGCACCCGATCCGCGCTTCGGCAACATGCTGCTCGAACAGTTCGGCGGTGCCAACGGCGAACTCGCCGCGGCCATGCAATACTCGATTCAGGGCCTGAATTGCGATGACGCCTCCCGCAAGGACCTTCTGATGGATATCGGCACCGAAGAACTCAGCCATCTTGAGGTGGTGGGCACGCTCGCCAGACTCCATCTTTTGCCGATGAAAAACCTGCGCGATGCTGCCGAGGCGGACCCTCTCATCGCCATTGCCGGCGGTGGCGGCGTCAATCTCCACAATTCCATGGGCAATGCCTGGACGGCCGATTATCTCAAGATCACCGGTGAGCTCGACGTTGACTTGCGCAGCAACATCGCCGCCGAGGCACGTGCCAAGATCGTCTATGAACGCCTCATCAACTTCTGCGACGATGCGGGTAGCAAGGATGCCTTGCAGTTCCTGATGACTCGCGAAATCACCCATATGAAGGCCTTCGCCGCAGCCCTTGAGAGCATGGAAAAGCCAGCATTCTCGATCGGCCGCATCGCGCCGAGTGCCGGTGTCGTGAACCAGTACTTCAACGACAGTTCAGGGATGGGCGACATGGGAGAGATCGACACGCGCGGGCCCTGGAACCAGGGCGGCGAGTGGGAATATGTGGAGTCTCCCGCGCTGAAGTCCAACGGGAGTGCAAATGGAACCTCACAACCCGGCGCAGAAACAGCCGCCGATGGCGAAGTGGCTGGTGACATCATCTACGAGAACTCTTTGCCGGCGAGCGCAGAAGCCATCCGGGAAACACTGGTGGAGCATCTGCGCGATCTTCTGCATGCCGAGAAGCAGCTGGTGAAGGCCCTGCCCAAGATGGCGCGGGCTGCACAGTCACTCCAGTTGCGCGAGGCCTTCGAGATGCACCTCACCGAAACCCAGGACCAGGTGGAACGGCTGAACGAGGTGCTCGGCATGCTCGACGCCGGAGTTGCCCGCTTGAAGCCTTGCAAGGGCATGATGGGCCTGATCGAGGAAGGCGAGGAGATCATGGACGAGGGAAAGAAGAAGGATCCCTATCTTGCCGATCTCGGACTCATCGCCGCTGCCCACAAGGTCGAGCACTACGAGATCGCAAGCTACATCACCGCCCGCAACCTTGCATTCCAGCTCCGTATGCCGGAGGTGAGCCGCCTGCTGCAGATGTCACTGGCAGAGGAACAGAACAGCGACATGTTGTTGGATCAAATTGGGCGACCACTGAGTTCCGTGCTCGGACGGCCCGCTGCGGTGGTGTGACGGCGTCGCACTGAGAGTGTGATCTTCCATTTGCTGGACAGGATTTTCAGGAATCCTGCAACCCGGGCTGGGCGGAGCACACCGATCAGCGATGACTGCCTTTTATTGCGGAGTCTGGCCAGGCCGCATTGATTGAACCGGCAAGGGTGGAGAGCAGTGGACGTGGACGTCTTCCCGCTGCGGGCGAGGCACGGGTGTCTTATGGTGCGCGGTCAAGCCGCACGATCTGAAGGTCTGCACCGAAAGACAACTGCCCGTTCATGTCACCGTGCGGATAGCTGAATGTACCGAGGCGTCCGTCGCTGCAGGCGACAACTTGTGGCGACCGCTGTCCGGGAGCAGAACAGAGGACTCCTCCCGCGTTCACAATGTCCACCCCTTCGGGCGTGAACTTCCCGCTCCACAAGGGCACATTTCCGGCGGGAGAAGCTTGCCGTTCCGCATCAACATCGGCGGCGTACTTGCCGATGTCGAATTGGGGGCCCATGGCGCTGATATCGTTCAGTGTTGGCACACCGGGTGTTGCGCCGCCGTCATCATCGTCCTGGTTGGGCGCCACCGACGGATCTGCCTTTGCCAGCGCATCCGAGGGCGGTGCCGTCAAGGGGGCGCCATTGCCCGGCATGACCGAGGCATTTTCGAGGAGCGAGCGTTGGCTGGCGCAGCCACCCAGGCAAGTGACAAGCCCGAGCGCAAGACATGCCCCCAAACGCCCACGAACCCAATTGCCCTTCCAGGCATCCATACTGGTCTCCCGCGGGAAATATACCGTAAATCCCGGACTTTTTCAATTTTTCCTCAAATTGCGGTATGGCAAGGAGGGCAGTAAGAGTGCACTGATTGCAAACAAGGTTAACTTCCGGCGGCGCTGATGTTCTTTCGTTCCAAGCCTGATCTCGAACTGGCATCCGAATATGACGCCGCCTATCGCGAGCGGACGCCCCTCCCGGCCATCGTCATGCTGCTCACTGCCGTGCTGGCGATGGTGGGCTTTGTCGTGTGGGCGGCTCTCGCCAGACTCGATGAAGTCACGCGCGGTGAAGGCCGGGTGATCGCATCCAGCAAGACACAGCTTGTGCAGAGCCTGGAAGGCGGGCTGGTCAAGGAACTCCTGGTAAGGCCTGGACAGAAAGTCACTCGTGGCCAGGTGCTGATCCGCATTGATGACACCGGCTTCTCGTCAAACCTCGGCGAAGTGGCAGCGAAGATCCTCGCACTCACCGCCAAGGCGGCGCGGCTGCGGCATGAGGCGGAAGGCGATCCCATGGAGCCGCCGCAATTCCCCGCGGAACTTTCCGAGACGGCAGCGGAACTGATCCGCAATGAGACGCTGTTGTACGACGAGCGCCACAAGAGTCTTCAATCGCAGCTCACGGTGCTTGACGAGCGCGTCCAGCAGCGGTCGCTTGAACTGAAGGAATCAAAGGCATCGGCAGACCGGGCGCGTGAAGTGTTGGCGCTGGCCAAGCAGGAAATGGGCTTGAAGAAGCCGCTGGCTGACCGTGGCATCGTGCCGAAGACCGACATCATCCGTCTGCAACGTGAAATCACCGACGCCCAGGGCCAGATGGCCGTGCTGAAAGAGACACTGCCGAAGCTGGAGGCCGCCATACGCGAGGCGGAAGCGCAGGTTGCCGAACAGAAGCAGCACTTCCGGGAGGAAGCCCGCAGTGAACTCTCTTCCGTGGAGGCAGAACTGCAGGTCGCGACCCAGACCCAGAAAGGCGCCAAGGATCGCGTCGCGCGGGCCGACATCAAGTCTCCCGTGGATGGTATCGTCAACAAGGTCAATGCCAACACCGTCGGCGGCGTCGTCCAGGCAGGGCAGACCATCATGGAACTCGTGCCACTCGAAGATTCGTTGCGGGTGGAGGCACGCATTCGCCCCGCCGACATTGCCTTCGTGCACCCCAACCAGCCCGCCGTGGTAAAGTTAACGGCCTATGACTTCTCCATCTACGGTGGCCTCGATGGCGAAGTTGAATTGATTTCTGCAGACTCTGTTTACGATGAACAGCTGCGCGAGAGTTTCTACCTCGTGACCATTAAAACTTTACAGAACCGCTTAAAAGCGGGCTCAGATGAACTCCCTATCATCCCCGGCATGGTCGCATCAGTCGACATTCTGACGGGGAAGAAGAGTGTACTGGATTACCTGCTCAAGCCCATCAACAAGGCGCGCCAGGAAGCGCTGCGCGAACGGTAGTTCATTTTCCGCCGCAGGCCTGCTCATGGCCGCGGTCGCCGCCATTCCCTTTCTCATCACCAATCCCGCCCACGCAGCGAAGGCGGTTTTTCTTCAGCCCGCGCCAGTCGTCGCCCTTGGCCCCACCGGCGTGTTTCAGTCGCTGGAGTTTGCCACCAATGCCACCGCTGGACTCGGGAGCTGGAAATCCGTCCAGTCGCGCATCGTCCATGAAACGAAGATCTACCGCACCTGCGACGAGGCCGGCGGCAGCTGCCCCTCCTCGCTTCGTGCATGGCGAGCGGGCCTTGCGGCCTGGCGTGGACTTTCGCCCAAGGCCAAGCTCATACAGGTCAACCGTTTCGCAAATGCGGCCATTGCCTACACGGACGACCGCGCCGCCTTCCGCAAGGCGGATTATTGGGCAACACCAGCCGAGTCCCTCAAGGGCCGTGGCGATTGCGAAGACTACGCGTTGCTCAAGTACGTATCCTTGCGTGAGCTTGGCTTCAGGGATGACGAATTGCGCATCGTCGTCGTCAAGGATCTCCGCAAAGGCATCGGTCATGCCGTGTTGTCCGTGCGGCTGGCGAGCGGAACCTTCATTCTCGATAACCAGGACTCCCGCGTGCTGCGCCACGACAGCATCGCCCGCTACGCACCGATCTATTCCATCAACGCGGGCGGACGCTGGATCAACATTCCGACACAGAACCTGAAGACCCACACCGAACCAGCTGCCCTGGTGGCGACGGCGGAGGAACTGGGCGAAACGACAGAGACTGCAGCAGCGGCGCAAGCTCCTGCTCCCGTCCTGGCTGCGGCCACGCCGCCTCAATCAACCTTGCAGGCTGCAATCACGAAACCGGCCTTCGTGCCGGTCAGCATCGCTGCGCGCGAACCCGACGCCAATCCAGCCCGGCCCATTGCCCGGAAACTCGCGTCCATCTGGCCGCCGCTCCACTGGCTCCTGTCTCGTCTGCCCGTCTGACGAACCCGCAGGCCGGTCAGGCGACGCCGTTCTGGTCGGTCGTGTGGGTAGTGTCGTCGAAGAGAATGCTGACCTGGCCTGTCGACGCGCCGGAAATATTCGCAATGGTTGTCCAGCTTGTGCCACCAACCGTGCCATCAACGTCGACCTGCAACTGCCCGCCAGCCGTGACTTGCGCATAGTTTGACAGTGACTGGCCCCCAGCCGTGTCGACGGTGAAGAGGTCCGAAAGATCAATGACATCACTGGCACCAGTCGCACCCAAGACGAAGTCATTGATCGTATCGACACCGAGGAATGCCGTCTCATCAAAATAGACGACATCACGCGCTGTATCACCACCCGAAGCTCCGGTCAGGTTTGCGTCATTGGCATTGAGATGCAAGGTATCCGCGCCAGCGCCGCTGTGGAAATAGTCACCTCCCGCGCCACCCGTGAGCGTGTCCGTTCCCAGACCTCCGATAAGTGAATCGTTTCCAGCATTTCCAGACAAGCTATCATTGCCCGCCCCACCCAAAAGCATGTTGTCGGCGGCATCGCCGGTCAGGACGTCATTCAGACTGGAACCGATGATGTGGGGGTTGGCTGCGGTCGCCGTGCCCGCCGCACCTGTGATGGCCGTCACACTGGCGGAATAATCCAGCAGGTTTGATGTCGGGCTCACCAACGTGAAATCAACAGTGGACGTCACGCTGTCGCCATCGGCATCCACCAATTCGATCGGCAGATGAACGCTGACGGGCGCAGTCGTGGGCACAGAGGCACCAAACTGGCCGACCTGGAATTCCGACCCCGAGACATAGGAATATTCAATGCTGCTGTAACCGGTTCCAGCGGTGTAGGTTCCGATCAACGTATTGTTGACGACACCTCCCACATTGGCGGAACCATCTCCATTCAACACCACGGTGAAGGTCTGGCCACCAACCGAGTAGGATGGTGCCAAGGGCGCCGTGAGGTTGATGAACTGTTCCGCCCCGTTGTAGGCGATGACAATTCCAGTCAGCGGATCCGGTGCACCGTCACCCACAACTTCGATATCGTTGATGGAAGGCGTATCGTTCGTGTCATCGAAAGCCTGAATCTTGACCACGGAAGCTGCCTGGATTGAAACGAAGACGGCGGTAGAGCCATTGACATCATAGTGGCCGTCAAAAATATGGTTCCGGTTCGCAGCTGTGCCGTAGCTCGCAGAGGGCGGAGATCCACGCAAGTCAGTCACAAAATCCACGCGGAGTGTTTCAACAACTCCACCTGGCGTACCACCAATATTGTTTCCGCCTGACACGGCACCGTTGGATACGCCACCGGCAGTTGCCGTTGTATTGATGCGCCCATCATGGACACCGCCAACCTCCGGGGTAATCAGGAGGTCCGAACTGTTGTTATCAATCACAGTTCCGCTCGACAGATCTTCATTGAGGGGCACAAAACCGGTCCATCCAAGATTGCCGCCTTCAAAGTTGTATTGGCCCGAACTGAAGTTGACACTGGTCTTGCTGTCCACCGTGCCGTTCATGTCGATGACGTAGGTGCCACTGGAGGGATCAAGAGTAACCACGAACACGCCGGGGCCGCCGACACCGGCCGTGGCCGTCAAGATCAGCCCATTCGATGACACATCGTAAACGATGGGGGTCCCGTTCGATGTCAAGCCGGAAGACTGGGTCTCCAGATAACTCGCGAATTGCACCTTGCCTGCTCCGTCCGCGCCATAGTTGTTGGCAACGGACAGGTCTGTATCGAGATCAAAAGTGAGGTTGGTGTTGGATGCGCCGTTCTTCAACGCCGCATCTTCCGGCACCAGAGCAATTCCGCTGTCGTCCTCTACCGTTACCGTGAGGGTGGTCGGCACCGTGGCCGTCCCATCTGTAGCGGAGACATTGAAGACGAGGTTCAGGTTGTCCTCAAGCAGCGGGTTCGGATGATCGATCGGTCCATTCAGCGTGACTGTGTAGGCTCCTGCCGCTGTCAGGGTTGCAGTCAAAATCGGAACGCTTCCTGCAGCGCCTGTGATGCTGGTCGCCGTTACCGTCCAGGTAATCGGAACTGCATTGCTGGTCAGTCCGGCAGGACCACCCGTGAAGGCAAAACTCACTGGCTCGCCGTCCACGTCCCCGGACGTGAATGAACCACTGAATGTCTTCGAATTGGTGGTGTCGGCACTGCCAACCCCGTCAGCGTTTGCAGACGCCAGGCCCTCCTCGGACACGATGCCCGAAGCGACTCCGACCGTCGGCGCATCATTCGTCCCGAACACCGACAGCGTCAGGCTCGACGAGGCCGTCGCCGTCCCGTCCGAGGCCGTGTAGTTGAACGTCTCCGTCAGCGGCGCATCCTCCGTGTCCCGCGCCTGCACGGCGTTGTAGGCCGCCAGGTTCTGCGCCGCCGTATAGAGCGTGTAGCTGTACGTCCCGTTGGCATTGAGCGTCAGGATGCCATAGCTCCCGTTGATCGCCGTGCCGACGTTGCCCGCATCCCCGTTCACCGCCGTCACCGTCAGGCCCTCGACGTCCACATCCGTGTCCGCCACATCGGCAAAGCTCCCCGACGGCGCGCCCGCATGGGCCGCATCCGTCAGCACATTGCCGCTCGCCGTCAGGTTCGTGTCTTCCTTCACCCAGTTCGTGTCCGCGTTCGCAACAGGCGCATCATTCGTCCCGAACACCGACAGCGTCAGGCTCGACGAGGCCGTCGCCGTCCCGTCCGAGGCCGTGTAGTTGAACGTCTCCGTCAGCGGCGCATCCTCCGTGTCCCGCGCCTGCACGGCGTTGTAGGCCGCCGGGTTCTGCGCCGCCGTATAGAGCGTGTAGCTGTACGTCCCGTTGGCATTGAGCGTCAGGATGCCATAGCTCCCGTTGATCGCCGTGCCGACGTTGCCCGCATCCCCGTTCACCGCCGTCACCGTCAGGCCCTCGACGTCCACATCCGTGTCCGCCACATCGGCAAAGCTCCCCGACGGCGCGCCCGCATGGGCCGCATCCGTCAGCACATTGCCGCTCGCCGTCAGGTTCGTGTCTTCCTTCACCCAGTTCGTGTCCGCGTTCGCAACAGGCGCATCATTCGTCCCGAACACCGACAGCGTCAGGCTCGACGAGGCCGTCGCCGTCCCGTCCGAGGCCGTGTAGTTGAACGTCTCCGTCAGCGGCGCATCCCTCCGTGTCCCGCGCCTGCACGGCGTTGTAGGCCGCCAGGTTCTGCGCCGCCGTATAGAGCGTGTAGCTGTACGTCCCGTTGGCATTGAGCGTCAGGATGCCATAGCTCCCGTTGATCGCCGTGCCGACGTTGCCCGCATCCCCGTTCACCGCCGTCACCGTCAGGCCCTCGACGTCCACATCCGTGTCCGCCACATCGGCAAAGCTCCCCGACGGCGCGCCCGCATGGGCCGCATCCGTCAGCCATTGCCGCTCGCCGTCAGGTTCGTGTCTTCCTTCACCCAGTTCGTGTCCGCGTTCGCAACAGGCGCATCATTCGTCCCGAACACCGACAGCGTCAGGCTCGACGAGGCCGTCGCCGTCCCGTCCGAGGCCGTGTAGTTGAACGTCTCCGTCAGCGGCGCATCCTCCGTGTCCCGCGCCTGCACGGCGTTGTAGGCCGCCAGGTTCTGCGCCGCCGTATAGGAGCGTGTAGCTGTACGTCCCGTTGGCATTGAGCGTCAGGATGCCATAGCTCCCGTTGATCGCCGTGCCGACGTTGCCCGCATCCCCGTTCACCGCCGTCACCGTCAGGCCCTCGACGTCCACATCCGTGTCCGCCACATCGGCAAAGCTCCCCGACGGCGCGCCCGCATGGGCCGCATCCGTCAGCACATTGCCGCTCGCCGTCAGGTTCGTGTCTTCCTTCACCCAGTTCGTGTCCGCGTTCGCAACAGGCGCATCATTCGTCCCGAACACCGACAGCGTCAGGCTCGACGAGGCCGTCGCCGTCCCGTCCGAGGCCGTGTAGTTGAACGTCTCCGTCAGCGGCGCATCCTCCGTGTCCCGCGCCTGCACGGCGTTGTAGGCCGCCAGGTTCTGCGCCGCCGTATAGAGCGTGTAGCTGTACGTCCCGTTGGCATTGAGCGTCAGGATGCCAAAGCTCCCGTTGATCGCCGTGCCGACGTTGCCCGCATCCCCGTTCACCGCCGTCACCGTCAGGCCCTCGACGTCCACATCCGTGTCCGCCACATCGGCAAAGCTCCCCGACGGCGCGCCCGCATGGGCCGCATCCGTCAGCACATTGCCGCTCGCCGTCAGGTTCGTGTCTTCCTTCACCCAGTTCGTGTCCGCGTTCGCAACAGGCGCATCATTCGTCCCGAACACCGACAGCGTCAGGCTCGACGAGGCCGTCGCCGTCCCGTCCGAGGCCGTGTAGTTGAACGTCTCCGTCAGCGGCGCATCCTCCGTGTCCCGCGCCTGCACGGCGTTGTAGGCCGCCAGGTTCTGCGCCGCCGTATAGAGCGTGTAGCTGTACGTCCCGTTGGCATTGAGCGTCAGGATGCCATAGCTCCCGTTGATCGCCGTGCCGACGTTGCCCGCATCCCCCGTTCACCGCCGTCACCGTCAGGCCCTCGACGTCCACATCCGTGTCCGCCACATCGGCAAAGCTCCCCGACGGCGCGCCCGCATGGGCCGCATCCGTCACATTGCCGCTCGCCGTCAGGTTCGTGTCTTCCTTCACCCAGTTCGTGTCCGCGTTCGCAACAGGCGCATCATTCGTCCCGAACACCGACAGCGTCAGGCTCGACGAGGCCGTCGCCGTCCCGTCCGAGGCCGTGTAGTTGAACGTCTCCGTCAGCGGCGCATCCTCCGTGTCCCGCGCCTGCACGGCGTTGTAGGCCGCCAGGTTCTGCGCCGCCGTATAGAGCGTGTAGCTGTACGTCCCGTTGGCATTGAGCGTCAGGATGCCATAGCTCCCGTTGATCGCCGTGCCGACGTTGCCCGCATCCCCGTTCACCGCCGTCACCGTCAGGCCCTCGACGTCCACATCCGTGTCCGCCACATCGGCAAAGCTCCCCGACGGCGCGCCCGCATGGGCCGCATCCGTCAGCACATTGCCGCTCGCCGTCAGGTTCGTGTCTTCCTTCACCCAGTTCGTGTCCGCGTTCGCAACAGGCGCATCATTCGTCCCGAACACCGACAGCGTCAGGCTCGACGAGGCCGTCGCCGTCCCGTCCGAGGCCGTAGTTGAACGTCTCCGTCAGCGGCGCATCCTCCGTGTCCCGCGCCTGCACGGCGTTGTAGGCCGCCAGGTTCTGCGCCGCCGTATAGAGCGTGTAGCTGTACGTCCCGTTGGCATTGAGCGTCAGGATGCCATAGCTCCCGTTGATCGCCGTGCCGACGTTGCCCGCATCCCCGTTCACCGCCGTCACCGTCAGGCCCTCGACGTCCACATCCGTGTCCGCCACATCGGCAAAGCTCCCCGACGGCGCGCCCGCATGGGCCGCATCCGTCAGCACATTGCCGCTCGCCGTCAGGTTCGTGTCTTCCTTCACCCAGTTCGTGTCCGCGTTCGCAACAGGCGCATCATTCGTCCCGAACACCGACAGCGTCAGGCTCGACGAGGCCGTCGCCGTCCCGTCCGAGGCCGTGTAGTTGAACGTCTCCGTCAGCGGCGCATCCTCCGTGTCCCGCGCCTGCACGGCGTTGTAGGCCGCCAGGTTCTGCGCCGCCGTATAGAGCGTGTAGCTGTACGTCCCGTTGGCATTGAGCGTCAGGATGCCATAGCTCCCGTTGATCGCCGTGCCGACGTTGCCCGCATCCCCGTTCACCGCCGTCACCGTCAGGCCCTCGACGTCCACATCCGTGTCCGCCACATCGGCAAAGCTCCCCGACGGCGCGCCCGCATGGGCCGCATCCGTCAGCACATTGCCGCTCGCCGTCAGGTTCGTGTCTTCCTTCACCCAGTTCGTGTCCGCGTTCGCAACAGGCGCATCATTCGTCCCGAACACCGACAGCGTCAGGCTCGACGAGGCCGTCGCCGTCCCGTCCGAGGCCGTGTAGTTGAACGTCTCCGTCAGCGGCGCATCCCTCCGTGTCCCGCGCCTGCACGGCGTTGTAGGCCGCCAGGTTCTGCGCCGCCGTATAGAGCGTGTAGCTGTACGTCCCGTTGGCATTGAGCGTCAGGATGCCATAGCTCCCGTTGATCGCCGTGCCGACGTTGCCCGCATCCCCGTTCACCGCCGTCACCGTCAGGCCCTCGACGTCCACATCCGTGTCCGCCACATCGGCAAAGCTCCCCGACGGCGCGCCCGCATGGGCCGCATCCGTCAGCACATTGCCGCTCGCCGTCAGGTTCGTGTCTTCCTTCACCCAGTTCGTGTCCGCGTTCGCAACAGGCGCATCATTCGTCCCGAACACCGACAGCGTCAGGGCTCGACGAGGCCGTCGCCGTCCCGTCCGAGGCCGTGTAGTTGACCGTCTCCGTCAGCGGCGCATCCTCCGTGTCCCGCGCCTGCACGGCGTTGTAGGCCGCCAGGTTCTGCGCCGCCGTATAGAGCGTGTAGCTGTACGTCCCGTTGGCATTGAGCGTCAGGATGCCATAGCTCCCGTTGATCGCCGTGCCGACGTTGCCCGCATCCCCAGCCTCGAATATCGTCATCTGGAGTATGTCATTTTATTCTGCTAGACAGTAAGGAACTTCCGGGTGTGGCAACAAATCCGAAATTCTTGGCAGCATATGTTTTCAGTATTGGTCAATTGATAACTTTGTTGCTTGACTCTTGGTCGAGCATTCGGGTCGGGGGCAGACTGTGATTGACGACTTAATAGTGGCGAAGTCAGCTTCTTTTTATTCAATTGCGCGGAAACTTTCGGACAAAGCCATCGGTGATCTTTTTACTGAACTACGTGCGGCTCAGCCAACGGCGAGCAACGCCATTTTTCGACATGTGCGCGAGGCTGTTGGTAACGCACGGTGGTCCGCCCTTTCTTTCCTTTACGACAGCACCCCTGCATTTCTAAACTCGACCTCGAACGTCAGGGAGCGTCTCTGTGGGTATCTGCTGCTGGTAGAATATGGACGCCACGTCGCCATCTTCGGATCGAGGCTGAGTCTTCCCAGCAAATTCAAGTCCACCTATTTGGCACAAATACCCGCAGCCCGGGTCGAGTCGGCAATCGCCAAACAGGATGCCATTTTTCACAAGATGCGCATGCGTAATATGTCTGTATCGCGGTTCGCAATGCGCAGCAAAACGCTGGAGGCAGCAGACCTAGCTAATGTCGTTGGTCCGGCCGGGAGTCGCAGGTATGCGCCACAGGCCTACTCGGTCATTGTGGATGGCGTACAGTCTACCGCGACGCCAAGCACCGGCCGGATATCTGTGCGGTCTGATAAGGTTAGGTATCTTGATCTCGTCGACTTTGCCAAGAGCGTGATCGATGATCTAACAGGTGATAACGCAGCAGTTTCCGCTTTCATACGGACGTTCGCGCGCCCGATAGCTTTGGCTGATGCGTTGCGGGATTCACAGCCGCTTACTTTGGCCTTTGATACCACTGCCCTACTTGAGGCAGTTACGGGAGAAGACCCGTCGCTCCGTATTGTCAGGGTTGGCGACGATACAGTTCAACTACCCGAAGTGGAACTCCAGGCGCTTATTTCCACGCTTGATCAGCCGTTCGAACTTAGGGGCGACGATCGATTGCGCCAAGCATTCATTGTCCAATCCGATGACAAAGCTGCGAGCATCAGTCTAAACAAAGACAGAATTGCCCTTCGTTCACTCGATCTCGCGGCCTGCGATGGCATCGAAATCGAGGATACCACTCATCCCCTCGGCGAGGATCCCGATCGGCGGCCGCTCCGCTATTTTCTGGATGAAAGCGACGCCTTCCTCGTCTTGTTTGATGACATACGGCTCGCATATATCGGCGGGACGTTGTTCCGCGACGAAACACTTGTCGATGGCGGAGCAGTCTTTCTCCAACATCTTCACGTGAGCGGCGCGCTTGACCATGTCACAAGCGAGAAAGGGCAATTTAGCGTGGCGCACACCGCCTTCGACGACAACTCGACTTTCGGCGCTATCGTTGGGCATATCGGTGCCAACGACACCATTCTCGTTTGCGACGACCTTGGAGATGAATGGGCCGATTTCATTGGAGTAAAAACGGACAACGGGCTTGTTCAAGTCAGTTTCTATCATGGCAAGCACGGAGCGCTTTCCTTGGGAGCGAGTCCATTTCATGTTTCGGTCAGTCAGGCGGTCAAGAACCTCGGAAATATGAGTTTCCCAGCCGAACGTATGCAGGCGAAGTTGGTTGGTTGGTCAACGATGTACGCTAACCACAATCATGTCACGCAGATCGCTCGCATCGTTCGCGGTGACGCTCAAAACCTTGTCAATAAGCTTGGTGCCACCCGCACCGCACCCGAAGTTCTTAGGCGGGCGATTATTGTGACTTCATCCCTTAGCAAGCAGGCTGTCGCCGAGACTCTGGCTGCCGCGCAAGCGGGCCAAACACCACCAGCTTCGTTCGTTCAGCTTTACTGGCTGCTTCAATCCTTTTTTTCCGACTGCGCGGATGCTGGAGTAGCCGGGTCTATCGTCTGCCGCGCCTAGTGGAGTTTGCAAGCCACTACGTTAGCCGAGATTTGTTCCCTTCGGGACGAGTCACTATTGCGATTTATACCGGTCCACAGAATTCAATTTAGGACCGACCTTAAGCTGCAAGTGAAGGCTGCTTAGGGCGTATTGAAGTGACAGCTTACTCCGTGGTTCGCTCAATGGGCTGTTCTGCTAGCTTCTCTACGACAAAATCGGGCGGCAGGTTGGGTGGAGCATAATCGGGTGACACACCTTTGTGTTTCAGAACGGATTCATGAACTGTTGCCGCTTGCTCTACTGGGCGTGGTTCACCACGAGGAAAGTAGAATCCAAACCAGCTGCTTCTTGCAAGCCATTCACGGTATTTGATCTTCTTGGGAATGTACTCAATCAATCGCCAGCCTCCGCGAAGAGATTTATGTGGTTTTGCAGCTGGATCAGGTTTCACATAGTCAAACGGACTGCCCTTGCGCTTGTGACCCCATACGAGCTGGTTGATCGATTGGGTGTTGAATTCAAGTTCATGTCCCTTTGCCTCGTCAATCATCCAAAGAAGCGGAAACTTCGAAAGTCCACTCTCAGCTTCGGCATAGCCTCCTCCAACATCCGCGTGAACTCCTGGGAACCACACTTGTTTCGCGTCTTGCGGCTCCGAGTTGTTGATCTTGCTGAAGCGGTTTTTCATGAAAATCTGGTTTGGCAACCAAGGTTCCAAGCGGAACATCCTGCGACGTTCGTCAAGAGATGCTGCTTGCCGAAACACCTGTACGCTAGGGTTCTTACGCGTATAGGGAAGCGTTTGAAGGCTGAAGGTATAGAAGCGGTCAGGTCTTGGTACGATGATGCTCGCGACTGTGTCCCAGACGCCAAGGAAACGGATGGTAGGCCAGCGGGTTGATGCTATCCTCGCGAACTGGGCTGCCCGGTCATCCTTGGTCTGCACCAGTTCGTCTTCGCGCTCAATAGATTGCTTGTAGGCAGTAAGTGCTGAACCGGCTAGATTCATCTGCTGTGGAAACAGCACGCCAATCTTGTGAATGAGCGCCGCAAGAACGCGCGCCGTGTGCGCACCGCGACTGAAACCAACGATGTAGATGTCATCGTCCTCTTCATAGTTTTCTATCAGAAATTCATATCCTGCCAAAACACTGTCATCGAGACCATACCCCGTCGCCAGTCCTAAAACTGTCTTGGTATCTTGCCAGAGTTTGGTCCAAGGATTTGGGCGCGCGAGAGTCCCCACCCCGGGATGATAGAAAACAACTTGCCTCGACGAGGAGCTGTCAGACTTCTTGAGCGTTCTGTAGAACTTCAACACATTGGAGATGTTCTCGCCGATTTCGTTTCCAGTTCCGTCGCAACAGACCACTAGCTTTTTCATTTCAGCGCTCCCCTTCGAATCTGAAGACGATGTTAGACTTTGAGGGTAAGCGCGCAACGGTGAGTTTCCCCCGATTTCCCGCCTTTCCCAATTGAGCAAATCGCACATTCGCGACGATGCTTGGGTCACATTCCGGAGTGGTTCCGGACTGCAATCCAAGCGGAAGCAGAATGACGCCGACCAAGATACTTGTCGGGCAGGGATGCCTTGTTGTCTCGATTGTGGGGGGTGGCCTGTGGGCCTCGACGCAATGGACGGCAGCGATGCTCGGCAACCAGCCGGGACTGGGCACGCCACTCACCAAAGTTCTTGGGTATCCGCTCTATGCGCCGTGGCGTTTGTTCGAGTGGTGGTACGCTTACGAACCCTACGCGCCAGAGGTGTTTCGCACAGCAGGCCTATTTGCGGGCGGCAGCGGTATCGCCGGCACACTCGTCGCCATTGCTGGTTCGCTCTGGCGCGCGCGTCAGACTCGCAATGTCACGACCTATGGTTCAGCCAAATGGGCCAGCGCCGAAGACCTGAAGCGCGCCCGCCTGTTCTCCGGCAATGGTGTGTTCCTGGGGAAGCTGGGTGAGACCTATCTCCGCCATGATGGCCCGGAACATGTGCTGGCTTTCGCGCCGACCCGATCTGGCAAAGGCGTGGGGCTTGTCATCCCGACCTTGCTCACATGGCCGCACTCTGCCGTCATCCACGATATCAAGGGTGAGAACTGGCAGCTGACGGCTGGCTTCCGGTCGAAGTTCTCGCACTGCCTGTTGTTCAATCCGGCTGATCCCAGAAGCGCCCGCTACAATCCTTTGTTGGAAGTGCGGAAAGGCGAATGGGAAGTCCGCGACGTTCAGAACATTGCTGACATTCTGGTCGATCCCGAAGGCGCACTGGAACGCCGGAACCATTGGGAGAAGACCAGTCACGCCCTGCTGGTCGGCGTGATCCTGCACGTCCTCTATGCCGAAGGCGAAAAGACCCTGGCGCGGGTGGCGTCATTTATGTCTGATCCATCCCGGTCCATCGAGCGCACCCTGCGCGTGATGATGTCGACCAATCATCTCGGCACCGACAAGGCGCCGCGGGTGCATCCGGTTGTCGCATCCGTCGCCTGTGAGCTGTTGAACAAGTCGGAGAATGAGCGTTCCGGCGTTCTCTCTACCGCTATGAGTTTTCTGGGACTGTATCGTGACCCGGTCGTGGCCCGGAACACCGGCGCTTGCGACTGGCGCATTGCCGATCTGATGGAAGCGAGGAAGCCGATTTCGCTTTACCTCGTCATACCGCCAGCTGACCTTTCCCGCACCAAACCTCTGGTTCGTCTGATCCTCAACCAGATCGGCCGCCGGCTTACGGAGTCGCTGGAAGGCCAGAAACGCCAACCACGCAGCAAGCTACTGCTGATGCTGGACGAGTTCCCGGCACTTGGGCGGCTGGACTTCTTTGAGACGGCGCTGGCCTTCATGGCGGGCTACGGCATCCGTGCCTATCTCATTGCCCAATCCCTCAACCAGATCATCAAGGCCTATGGTGAGAACAATTCCATTCTCGACAACGCGCACGTCCGCATTGCCTTTGCAGCAAACGACGAGCGCACGGCCAAGCGGATTTCAGATTCACTAGGGACAGCCACCGAACTGCGTGCCCAGAAGAACTATGCGGGTCACCGGCTTGCCCCTTGGCTTGCCCATGTGATGGTGAGCCGTCAAGAGACAGCAAGGCCCTTGCTCACACCCGGCGAGGTCATGCAGCTGCCTACCGATGAGGCGCTGGTTCTGGTTTCTGGTCTGCAGCCGATCAAGGCCAAGAAGCTCCGTTATTTCGAAGACGACAATTTCAAGGGTCGCGTGTTGCCGCCCCCTGTCTTAGCTGAAGGTGACTATGCGGATCGTCCGCCGCAATCGCCTCACGACTGGCAAGGACAAGTCCGCTCCGAAGATACACGGCTGGAGAAGCCATGGTTTGCCCAGTTGCATGGTGAAGGAGGTGATCAAGGCGGCCTCAAGCGCGAGCCCTGGAGCGATGAGGTCGCCGCCACATCCACAAGTGTCGAACCAGATAATGACATCAAAGTGCTCGATGACGATTTCGAGCAGGCGACGGCCAACACCGATCCACTGTCCCGATCCGCTGCGGCTCGCGCCTATGGCGTCGAACGGGCCGATGGCGATGACGCCCTGCCAGTGTTCGAAAGATAGGATCATGCAGAAGCGCCGCAACTCATCCAAAATCAAGATCACCGTCAACGTGTCGCGCTTCGTCGCAGACCAATTGACGCTCGCCTGTAAGGATCCGTCGAAGAACAAGTCGCAGCTTACCGAGCGCGCGCTTCAGCAACTCCTCAATCCCGAGCGGGATTCCTTGCGTGATGGCGGGTTGCAGCGCCGCATGGATCGCATGACCCGCAAGATCGACTTGCTCGATCACCACCATCAGGTGGCATTGGAAAGCATTGGCCTGTTTATCCGCTATTTCTTGACGGTGACGCCGCCCCTGCCGAAATCGGACCAGGAGGCCGCGCGCGCCAAGAGCCATCAGCGCTTCGAGGCCTTCATCGCGCAACTTGGCAAGCGTATCGCCGGATCACAGACACTGGTTGGCGAGGTGATGGACAAGGTTGTCACTCACGATCCCGATCTTTTGCTCCGGGATTTCGACGATCCCACTTTCGAGAGTTCTTCCAAATCAGCTTCGGCGGTGCCTGCGGGACACAGCCGTCGGGGAGAAGCCCCGGCATCGCAAAGGAGTTCTGCGTCCTCCCAACCGGATGCGGTGCCGGGCGCTTCGTCTCAAAACGAAGGAGTGCGCCGTGGATAAGACGATCACCTCCTTCAGTGAAGAAGCGCTGTCCCGCCGCAGGACCATGTTGAGGACCGCGTTTGGAATGGCGATTGCAGATGCTCTTGCCGACCCTCAGGTCGTCGAAGTCATGGTCAATCCCGACGGCAGGTTGTGGATCGACCGGCTGGACACCGGCCGTTCCGACACAGGCACGATCCTGCAATGGTCGGAAGTCGAGCGCATCATCCGATTGGTGGCAAGCCATATCCGGCTGGAAGTGCATGACCGTTCGCCGATTGTCAGTGCCGAACTTCCCGATTCCGGTGAACGCTTCGAGGGCTTGATCCCACCGGTCGCACCGGCACCATGTTTCTCGATACGCAAACCCGCCAAGCGCGTGCATCGTCTTTCCGACTATGTGGAACAATCCATCATGCCACCGCAGGTGGCGACCTACCTCAAACAGGCCGTTCTTTCGAAGGCCAATGTCATCGTGGTGGGCGGCACCAGTTCCGGCAAAACTACACTGGTCAACGCATTACTGGCGGAAGTTGCAGCCACTCTGGACCGCGTCGTCATTCTGGAAGACACCCGCGAGCTCAATTGCACCGCGGAAGACTGCGTAACGCTGCGCACCAAGCCAGGGCTTGTGTCGCTCGCCGATCTTGTGCGCTCCACCATGCGACTCAGGCCCGACCGCATCATCGTCGGCGAGGTGAGAGGCGCCGAAGCCCTCGATATGTTGAAGGCCTGGAACACCGGTCATCCCGGCGGGCTTGCCACCGTTCATGCCAATTCAGCACGGGGTGCCCTCTACCGCATCGAGCAGCTGGTGCAGGAATGCGTCGTCACGATCCCACGCCGTCTTATCGCTGAGGCCATCGATCTTCTGGTGTTTCTGGAAGGGCGCGGCGCATCGCGCAAGGTCACGGAAGTCGCGAAGGTCGAGGGCCTGACCCCTGATGGCGACTATGAACTCACGCCCATTTTCTCGCACGCCAATTCCCTCACAACCAACAGGAGTCTGTCATGAGGTCACCACGTTTGCTTTCGGCTGCAATGCTTGCAAGTTCAAGCCTTGGCGCCTTGCTGTTTCAGGTACAGGTCGCGCATGCAGCGGGATCCGGCATGCCCTGGGAAGCGCCGCTGACACAGGTGCTGGAGTCCATCGAGGGACCGGTCGCCCGCATCGTTGCGGTCATCATCATTATCATCACCGGTCTATCGCTGGCGTTCGGCGACACATCAGGCGGTTTTCGCCGGCTGATCCAAATCATCTTCGGCCTTTCCATCGCCTTTGCCGCCACCTCCTTCTTCCTCGCCTTCTTCTCCTTTGGTGGCGGCGCACTCGTCTGAGGATTGATCAACATGTCGAACGCCCATCTCCCCGGCTTTCAAGTCCCCCTCTACAGGTCCCTGACTGATCCTATCCTCTTGGGTGGCGCACCGCGCGGGTTTGCCATCCTCAACGGTACACTCGCTGCTGCCCTTGGATTGGGTCTCAGACTCTGGATCGTCGGGCTTCTGGTCTGGGTGGTGGGCCATGCCGTTGCGGCCGCGGCGGCGCGCAAAGATGTGCAGTTTGCCGAGGTAATTTCTCGGCACGCAAGGCACAAGGGGTTTCTCGCATGCTGAACCTCACCGAGTATGCCAAGAAGCCCAAACTGCTCTCCGATTACCTGCCTTGGGGCTTCCTGGTGGGGCCGGGTATCATCCTCAACAAGGATGGCAGTTTTCTGAGGCTCGCGCACTATCGCGGTCCTGATCTCGAAAGCGCCACGGAAGCGGAACTCATTTCCGTGACGGCGCGCATCAACAATGTCTTGAAGCGCTTCGGTTCCGGCTGGGCCTTGTTCTTCGAGGCGGCCCGCAAAGAGGCGTCCACCTATCCGCTGTCGGAGTTTCCTGATCCGATTTCGCTGCTGGTCGATGAGGAACGGCGCAAGAGCTTCGAAGCGGAAGCGGGGCACTTTGAGAGCAACTACACATTAGCCCTGTGCTGGTTGCCGCCCGCTGAGAGGCAGGACAAGGCCGGTAGCTATCTGGTTGAACGCGGTGATGATGAGACACTTGCGTCGGAAGCGCGGGGATTCGAATGGCAGGATCACTTCAAGGCGGAGACGGAGCGCGCGCTTGATCTCCTGGCGACCATCCTGCCCGAGATCAGGTTTCTTGATGATGAAGAGACGCTGACACATCTGCACGGACGTGTTTCAAGCAAGGATCATGTTGTTTCAGTTACCGCCGTCCCAGCCTATCTCGATGCACTGCTGGCGGATACGAGCTTCACGGCCGGCATGGCGCCGAAGCTGGGGGACCAGCATCTCAGGACGCTCACGATCCTCGGCTTGCCGGGGACGACAACGCCAGGGCTCCTCGATGCGTTGAACGATCTCGCCTTGGCTTACACCTGGGTCACCCGCTGGATTGCGCTTGACCGTACCGAGGCCCAGACACTTCTCACCCGCAAGCGCCGGCAATGGTTCGCAAAACGTAAGTCGGTTGCAGCGATCCTGCGTGAAGTGCTGTTCAATCAGGAGACCGTGCTGCTTGACACCGATGCGGCCTCAAAAGCAGCTGAGACCAATGAGGCATTGGAGGATTTGGGATCAGGTGATGTCGCCTTCGGGTATGTGACGACAACGGTCAGTGTCACTGCACCGACGTCAGTCGAGGCTGGTGAAGCGCTGCGGCAGATCGAGCGTGTCATCAACACACGCGGCTTTGTCTGCATTACCGAAAGTTTCAACGCCGTCGAGGCCTGGCTCGGATCATTGCCGGGGCATCTCTATGCCAATGTGCGGCAGCCGATCGTTCACACGCTGAACCTGGCTCACATCATGCCGATCTCCAGTGTCTGGGCGGGGCCGCATTGGAATGAGCACCTCAACGAGCCGCCCCTGCTGCATGCAGCAACAAGAGGGTCCACGCCTTTCCGCGTGAATTTGCATGTCGGCGACGTGGGTCACACCACCATTGTCGGACCTACGGGTGCGGGCAAGTCGGTGTTGCTTGCCATGCTCGCCTTGCAGTTCCGGCGCTATGACAGGGGCCAGGTCTTCATCTTCGACAAGGGCCGGTCAGCCCGCGCTGCCGCCTTAATGATGGGTGGCACAGCGCTCGATCTCTCCATTGGCGGTGGCATCGCATTTCAGCCACTGGCGGACATCGACGATCCGGTAGCGCGGGCCTTTGGCAGGGATTGGGTTCTCTCATTGCTGTCCCATGAAGGTGTTGCCACCGATCCGGCCGTCAAGGATGAGGTCTGGGCAGCGCTCACCAATCTGGCGTCAGCGCCGAAGCCAGAGCGCACCCTCACGGGGCTTTCGCTGCTGTTGCAATCCAACAGGTTGCGGCAGGCGTTGCAGCCCTACGCGTTGGAGGGACCGTGGGGATCCTTGCTGGACGGCAAGGAGGACCGCTTCAGTTTTGCCAGTGTCATGCATTTCGAGCTGGAAGGCTTGATGGAGACCAAGGGACTGGTGTTGCCGGTCCTCACATATCTCTTCCATCGCCTTGAATCCCACTTCGATGGCAGGCCAACGCTGCTCATTCTGGACGAAGCCTGGCTGTTTCTGGATTCGCCGCTCTTTGCGTCCCGCATTCGTGATTGGCTCAAGACCTTGCGCAAGAAGAATGTTGCCGTGGTTTTTGCCACGCAATCCTTGTCCGACATCGCCTCCAGCACCATTGCACCTGCCATCATCGAGAGCTGCCCAACCCGCATCTTCCTGCCCAATGATCGCGCCATCGAGACGCAGATCAGGGAGATCTACGAGCGCTTCGGATTGAATAGCAGGCAGATCGAGATCATTTCCCGGGCCACACCGAAGCAGGACTATTACGCCCAGACGGCACGGGGCAACCGCCTGTTTGAGCTCAATCTTGGTCCTCTGGCATTGGCCATCTGTGGTGCCTCTCGGCCGGAAGACCAGCGTCTCATGGACCAACTCCAGAAGGTGCATGACGAGGTCGACTTCGTCATCGCCTTTCTCAGGGCCAAGGGCTTTGCCCACGAGGCCGATCTCATTGCCAGAGCGACAGGTCAAACTGGCCATACCCATCCGGACCACGGGACGGCGCAATCCCCAACCATCGCCACAGGAGTAACCTCATGACCACACGATCATCCAAAATCCATCTTGCTCTGGCTGCCAGTGTGATGGTGGCGACGGGTCTCGTCGCAACGACCATTGCAACGCGGCCCGCGCAAGCCCTCACCGTTTTCGATCCGTGGAACTATAAGCAGAATCTGCTGACCGCGATTAGGTCACTCACCGAGATCGAGAACCAGGTGAAGCAGCTCACCAACGAGGCCCAGATGTTGATGAAGATGGACCTCAATCTCGAACAACTAGGTTCATCTGTCGCCGGCGATCTCAAGGACTCCATGGGAGAGATCAAGTCATTACTCGACGAGGCCAATGGCATTGCCATGGATGTGAAGGCGACCGAGTCCAAGATCAAGGACCTGTTTCCGGATGAGTATGCGTCAGCCTTTACCAATGACCAGTCCCTGAAGCAGGCCAAATCCCGCTGGGATGAGACCCTATCCGCTTTCAAGCGCAGCATGAGTCTCGAAGCCAAGGTGGTCGAGAATACCACGGAAGACGGCAATACCCTGTCTGATCTCTTGTCCAAGTCTGGAAGTGCCGTTGGCAGTTTGCAGGTCCAGCAGGCGGGGAACGAGCTCTTGGGCCTTGGTATCAAGCAGCAGCTGCAATTGCAGAACCTGATGGCGGCCGATCAACGAGCCCAGGCCCTGGACCGGGCGCGGGCTTTGTCATCACAGGAAGAGTCACGGCTGCGCTTCCAGAGCTTTGTCGGGGACGGCGTCGCCTACACGCCGTAACCGGACAGACTTCACGGCATCACAGCAACAGTCTCGGACGGACCCATCCGTCCGGGGATCGAGACCCCTTGTTTTCAAACGAAGTGACCGCCCATGGACGATCTCAATATCATCGACACATTCACCCAAACCTTCGTCACCTATATTGACTCAGGTTTTGGCATCCTGAGCCCCGATGTCAGTTTCCTGACCTCGACGCTGGTGGCGATCGATATCATCCTGGCTGGTCTGTTCTGGTCACTGTCTCATGAAGACAATGTCGTTGCGCAGTTGATCCGCAAGATCCTCTATGTCGGCTTCTTTGCTTTTCTCCTGAATAATTTTGCAAGCCTGTCGTCGGTCATCTTCAACAGCTTTGCCAGTCTGGGGTTGAAGGCGTCGGGCTCAACGCTCACAGCGACTGACCTGATGCGCCCCGGTTTTGTCGCCGGCACGGGCTTCACCGCCTCGCAGCCGCTGCTCGATCAGGCCGGAAGCCTGATGGGCTTCACCTCGTTCTTTGACAATGTCGTCACTATCACCGTGCTGCTGCTCGCCTGGATCATTGTGCTATTGGCGTTCTTTATCCTGTCAGTTCAACTCTTCATCACCATCCTGGAGTTCAAGCTCACCACACTGGCGGGCTTCATCCTCGTGCCCTTTGCGCTGTTTGGGAAGACGTCATTTCTTGCCGAACGGGTGCTCGGCAATGTCATGACCTCCGGCATCAAGCTCATGGTCCTCGCCATCGTGGTGGGCATTGGCTCCACGCTGTTTGGCACGCTCACCGCTGCACCTACAGGCGATATCACGCTGGAACAGGCGGCAGCCCATATCCTGGCAGCTATTGCTGTCTTTGGATTGGCCATCTTTGCGCCCGGCATCGCAGCGGGATTGATTTCAGGCGCGCCTCAACTGGGCGCCGGGGCCGCCGTTGGCACTGCGGCAGGTCTTGCGGCCGCTGGTGTGGCAGGAGCCGCAGGGGCAGGTCTTCTGGCGCGGGGTGCCGCCGCTGGTGCAGGCCGTGCCGTCACCTCGGCAGCATCTCTGTCCGGTGCAGCGCAGGCAGGCTTCAAGGCTGGTGGGGTCGGCGGCGCACTCAATGCCACTGTGGGCCAGCCCCTCAAGGATGCAGCCTCAAAGGCGTCAGCGCCCATGCGCGATGCCTATCGCGAGGGTTCGGCTTACGGCCTCAAGGCAGCAGGCGGAAGTGCAGCAGCTTCTGGAGCTGGGAGCTCAGGTCGTGGCAGTTCGCCCTCGTCCGCCGAGCCTGATTGGGCGCGTCGCCTACGCCGCCGTGAACAGATGACCCGTGCCGGGACCGTGGCCAGCCAGTCGATCCGCGAGGGCGATCGCGGTTCGGCGAGCGAAGGCCCCGATCTCAATCCCGACAGCTAATCTCCGAAAGGTCTTATCCATGCGCTTCAGACGATCATCGTTGCACTACGGCGAGTCCGAGATTCCCGTCACACCCTATCAGAAAGCGGCCCAGGTTTGGGACGAACGCCTGGGCAGTGCCCGTGTCCAGGCGCGCAACTGGCGCCTGATGGCTTTCGGCTGCTTGATCATGACGGGTGGGCTTGCGGCGCAGATAGCGGTGATGAGCACCACATCTCGAGTCACACCCTATGTGGTCGAAGTCGAGCGGGGTGGTGAGATCCGGGCCGTTGCACCCGCCGTCGAACGCTATGAACCCAGTGACGCGCAGATCGCGGCGGAACTTGCGCGTTTCATCGAACATGTGCGGGGGATTTCCATTGATCCGGTGGTGGTGAAGCAGAACTGGCTCAAGGCCTATGACTATGCCACCGACCGGGCCGCCCTGACCCTCAACGATTATGCCCGCGACAATGATCCCTTTGCCAAGATTGGCCGCAGGTCAGTGTCCATCGAGATCACCTCTGTGGTGCGGGCCTCGCCGACCTCGTTTCAGCTGAGGTGGCGGGAGAAGGCCTTTGAGAATGGCTCGCTTGCGGCGACGGAGAGTTTCACGGGTGTCCTGACCATCATCGTGAAGCCACCCCGCGACGCCGCGACCCTCAAGGCCAATCCGCTCGGCATCTATGTCAACGCCATCAATTGGTCGCGCGAACTCGATCCCCCAAATCCCCCCAAAGCCCCAGGAGGTTCCCAATGAAGGTTCTCGTTCTCAGTGTTTCTATGTTTGCACTCGCTGCCTGCACCTCGCAGGCCAAACTCAACAGCTTCGCCGATGAACCTTTTGTTGAGGCCAAGGTCATTGGCGAACCGGAAGCCCCGGTAAAGGTGGTTGAGACGCCAAAAGTCCTGCCGCTCCCCGGCCAATTGAAGAAGCTGCCGGGAAAGAAGAAGGGAGACGCCGTCGAAGAGATCGATGATCCCTTGATGCGGGTTGATGACGCCAATGCGCAAGCCACCAAGGAACCCACCAAGGCCGGCTATGTCAACGCCATCCAGGTCTATCCCTATTCAGCAGGCGCCCTCTACCGGCTTTATGCCTCAGTCAATCAAGTGAGCGACATCGCCCTGCAGCCGGGTGAAAAACTGGTCTCGGTCTCGACCGGTGACACGGTGCGCTGGATTGTCGGTGACACAACCAGTGGCGAAGGAGCATTGGCTCAGGTTCACATTCTGGCCAAGCCCATTGCTGCCGATCTCTCCACCAACATGGTGATCACCACGGAGCGGCGCACCTATCATCTGGAGCTGCAATCGACCGAGATGACCTCAATGTCGTCTCTCTCCTGGTCCTATCCTGCTGATGATCTCATTGCCATCCGGAAGAAGAATGAGGGGCTCACGGGGGCAGATGGCATTTCCATCGATGACGCCCAGACCTTCGACAATCTCAACTTCCACTACCGGATTGTAGGACGCGGTGACTTTGCCCCCGCCCGCGTTTTCGATGATGGTGCAAAGGTCTATATCCAGTTCCCCAGCTCGCTGCCGCAGGGCGAAGCGCCACCGCTCTTTGTGCAGAGCTCGGGCGGTAAACCCGCATTGGTCAACTACCGGGTCAAGGGCAACACCTATATCGTTGACCGGCTCTTTGCTTCTGCCGAGCTGCGCCTCGGCACCAAGCCGCAAAGTGTTATTCGCATTATCCGCACTGACGCCGTGCAACCCAGGCGCCGTTACCTCTTCTCGGCACGGGGAGACAAGTGATGGCAGAGCAGTCACGTCCGCCGGAAGACATTGAGCTCAGAGTCAGGCCAAAGCCCGTGCGCCGTATCAACCGCAAGGTCCTGATGGCCGGAACAGCTGTTCTGTCGCTGGTTCTGTTTGGCGCGGTGCTGGTGGCCCTTGATCCGCCGGACTTTCGGGGCGGGAAGGAACCGCAGGAGCTCTACAACACTGACCGGAAGCTCACAGCCGAAGGCCTGGCAGGCCTGCCATCTTCCTATGATGCCATCCCCAAGCTCGGACCACCTTTGCCGGGCGACATTGGTGACGCCATGCACAAGGTCGACACCAAAGCGCCGCCGGAACTGCCGATTGCTGACAAACCCTTTCAGCCCGACCCAGAGGCTGACATTGCCCGGGCCGATCGTATCCGGCTGGCCCGGCTGGCCCAGCAGGGGCGAGAGTCCAAGCTGTTTTATTCCGTCGCCACCGTCCGGAAGACAGGTGAACCGGAAGCAGGCCAACAAGGTGAAGCGCAGCAGCCATCGCCCTTCACGATGTTGCCCAATCCGAATGACGCGACAGGACAACCGGCACCGCAGGTCCCCCAGACGGCTCAAGACAAGAAGCTCGCCTTCCTGAACGGCAAGCCTGACGGCGACGCACTCAATCCTCACACCCTGCAGAAGCCAGTGTCGCCTTACACATTGATGGCGGGCTCAATAATCCCCGCAAGCCTCATCACCGGCTTGAACTCTGATCTGCCGGGTTTCGTCATCGGCCAGGTGACAGAACAGGTCTATGACACGGTGACTGGCCGCCATCTTCTGATCCCGCAAGGCACCAAGATCATCGGCAAGTATGACAGTGTCGTCGCCTTCGGCCAGAAACGCGCGCTTGTCGTCTGGCAAAGACTGATCCGGCCGGACGGCTCGTCCATTGTCATCGACAATCTCCCCGCCACTGATGAGGGCGGCTATGCGGGTCTCGAAGACAAAGTCGATTATCACACCTGGCAGCTCCTGAAGGGCATTGCCCTTGCCACACTCTTGGGTGTCGGCACGGAACTGTCAGTGGGGAATAGCAACGACGATCTGGTGGCAGCACTCCAGCAATCCGCCGCCCAGAACACCGACAGGGCCGGACAATCCCTCGTGCAGCGCCAGCTCGATGTGCAGCCAACCATCACCGTGCGACCCGGCTGGCCACTTCGCATCATCGTTCACAAGGATCTGGTGCTTGATCCCTATCCCAAACCCAATGTGAGGTGAGCCATGCTGAAGCTGCAAGCATTGCCCGATCGCATTCCCTCCAAACTCACCATCACGCTCACGCCCGACCTCAAAAAAGCGCTTGATGACTATGCGAGGCTTTATGCTCGGACCTACGGGGCCGAGGAGCCTGTGGCGGAACTCGTGCCCTTCATGCTGGACAGTTTCCTGAAGGGTGATGCGGCTTTCAGGAAGGCACGGAAGGATCTGGATACGGAACCCATGGCCTTGCCGCTGCCGCCCAAGCGCCCGCGAGCCAGAAGGAACGGCACAGCAAGCGAAGAAGGAGACGCGCCATGACCGTCATTGGACATTTTGTGCCAGACACCGATGGCTATGTCGGGTCAATCCGGACTCTGACAATTCACGCCAAGTTCAGATTGGTCGCCATCGACAACAAGCCGAACGAGGAGGGGCCAGACTTCAAGGTGCTGTTCGGGATGCAGGAAGTGGGTGCCGCCTGGAAGGCCAAGACCCATGAGGCAGAACCGCGCGACTATCTTAGTGCGATTATTGATGATCCGAGTTTCCACGAACCCATGCGCTGCGCCATGTTCGAGGACAATGGCAAGTTGACGCTGGTGTGGCGGAGGAAGGGTTAGGTTTCTGGCTTGGCCAAACCGGCCAGTGTTCTCTCAACCAGGGCCAGAGATTCCATCAGTTTGCGTCGGAGTTCCTGCAGCTGGGCTTTCAGATTGGGTTCGTCTTCGAGCATTTCGGGAGCAAGGTTCTGTTCGATCAGCTCATCTAAATCGATCTCTAAGAGTCGACGCGGTTGGTAGTCGCCACCATAAACGGTGATACTGCCACGCAGTGACATTGCAAGCAGGCATTCATCTTCGCTGACAGTCAATGCGCGGACAATGTCTACCGGCAGCGCAAAAGTCATGATCGCCACCCCTTCTTCGTTCACTAGGCGTAGATTGATGCCCTGACTTTGGTCGTCCGTTAGGGTCCTGACCAATTCGAGGTGAAAGTGATCGGCGGACACGAACGAGTCTGAGATCACGTAGGTGACTCCCAATTATCTACTTTTAAGATAATCTGGAATTCAGATTATCTCAATTGCCCACTAAATCACGGCGGGCAAATTGGGAAAGACGCTACAATCTCCTCAACACAAAGCATTGGTCGAATCATCATCGCCAAGCGAGTAGCCGCTGGTCTGACTCAGACCGAGTTGGCAAGGAAACTCGGCGAATACCAGTCCTTCGTGGCTCGGTTGGAAAGTGGCCAGCGCAGAGTTGACGTAGTGGAGTTCGTTACGATTGCCAACATTTTGCGGTTCAGTCCAGAGAAGGCAATGAAGACGATTTTTGGTGTGTCTAGATAGTGTTGCATTCATTTCTGCTATTGGGCGCATCCATTCGAATGATGGGGCGAGCAAGCGCTGTCGTTCCGCCAATAGCCAGTGATCCGTGAGTGGTGCGCCTCTTATCCTTCCTACGAAGTGCAACACGTGATTTGTGAAGTGCAAGATAGTGTCAAGTCATGTTGACCATACAGTTCCCGATGGTCGTGGCCCCGAATTGGAAAGCTGGAACGTTACCACTCTCGACGGCGCGCCGGCGGGACGAAGCGGTCATAGGTATCAGGTTCTGCTTCTGCCTCGCCGTAGTAGACGGGCGCGCTGTCCTCCAGCATCAGCAATGAGATCGAAAAGTCATAGTGCTCGGCAAAGATCGTCGTCTCGCGCACCGACTCACGCAGCCAGACGCCACGGTCATGCTCGAGGCTGCCGCGGCCATCGGTGAGAAGATGGGGATTGAGCGGCAGGGACGAAGTCGGGATTTCGATCGGTCCCGCCGAGGTTTTGAAGAATGCGCCGGTTCGCCAGGCCGGGTCGCTCGAGCGCGCCCAGAGAATGTAGCCGTCGCGGGAAACAACAAGAATGGCCCGCTTGCGCGTGTAGCTGAGCCAGCGAAGTGCGGCAGCGATCAGCGAGACTTTGTAGCGCTCTGCGGAGGCCCGCAGGATATCGATATCCACCTTGGCGTTGTCGGGAACCTGCCGCCGGAAATCGTCGAGCGGCATCAGGAAGTTTGCCGCAAAGACATTTGCCTGGTGCTCGACCTGGCCGTACTCGGAATCCCAGCGCACGATCTGCTGCTGCCCGCACTGAAACCCGTTCGGGTAGGCGACGCGGTGGAGCAGGTAGTGCCCGAATTCATGCGCCAGTGTGAAGTTGATCCGCCCCTTGGACGTTATCGCGTTATTGTAGATGATCCCCCATCCCTTGCGGCCTTCGCGCGCCTTGAAGAGCGCGCCGTCGAAGGTCGGAAGATCGTCACCTTGGACGCTGACGATCGGGTCGTGAGGATAGCGCTGCTTTGAATACTCGCGGGCGATCATCGAAATGTCGATCGGGAACCGGTCAGCCCCAAAGGCGGCGTTCAGCACATGCGTGATTTCGAAGGCCCAGCGTTCGGGCGTAAACGTCACCGTCATTCATCGTCACCGATGAGGTCTAGCATCCGCCGGATCTTCTCCTTCGTTGGCGCGGCCATGCTCTGGTATTTGCGAAAGAAGGCGGTGTCCGTCGCATCCTCGACCTGAACCTGATCGGTAATCAGATAGTCGGGCGTGACATCGAGGGCGATCGCGATTTTCGCGATCTTGTCGGCTGAGGGCCGCGGCGGGTCCTTATTCTCTAATTCCCATATGTAGCTTTTGCTGGACTCGGCCAGTTCGGCCAGTTTGTCGAGGGTGAAGCCCTTGGCTTTCCTCAGGGTGCGGATTTTCTCGCCAAGCGGCGTCGGCACGGGAGACCTCCTTTTTGTTGTTGTTCTGAGTAGCACTACTTTAGATGCTTGACAACGCGCATTTTTTGAGTCCATATTGTTCGGAATAGACGTATTTTAGATGATCTTAAAGCAAAAGGAAATCAAAATATGGTAGCCAAAAAAGGCCCTAACACACATCATGTAGTCCCGCACAAGGGCGGAGGCTGGGACGTCAGACGAGGCGGTGCAGACCGGGCGTCAGGCCATTTCGATACTAAGCAGGCGGCGATAGACCATGGTCGGCAGGTCAGCCGCAGCCAGGAGACCGAGCTCCGCATCCACAACCGGGATGGTCGGATCGCCCAGAGCGACAGCCATGGCCGGGACCCCAACCCGCCCCAGGGCTGAACAAAGAGAGGCCGCGCATCGCGCGCGGCCTTGTTCCGATGGGCGCGCCGCGCCGGAAAGCGAAACTGCGATGAAGCACATGCCGATCAGCGACCTTGCCGATCTTCCTAAAGGTATCCAGCGCAGCCGCCAGCTGCCGGACCCGGCACTCGGCACGCTCTGGGACTCGATCATTCTTGATGAGGACCTCAAGCGCCGGCTGCTCTCGCAGGCCGTTCTCAATTTTACGATGCGCGGCAAGGTCGATCGCAGCGTGATCCCGTTGCATGGCGTCATCCTGCTCGTCGGTCCGCCGGGCACCGGCAAGACCTCGCTCGCCCGGGGGCTTGCACACCGCACCGCCGAGTCGTTCGCGGGCGGCAAGTTCAGGCTTCTGGAAGTTGAGCCGCACACCCTCACCAGCTCGGCGATGGGCAAGACGCAGCGCGCGGTTTCGGACCTTTTCTCGCAGGCCATCGCCGAGGCCGCCGCCGCCGGGCCGACCATCGTGCTGCTGGACGAAGTTGAAACCCTCGCCGCCGACCGCTCCAAGATGAGCCTGGAAGCCAATCCCGTCGACATCCACCGCGCCACTGATGCGGTTCTGGTGCAGCTCGACATTCTCGCGGAGACGCATCCCAACCTCCTGTTTGTTGCGACCAGCAATTTCCCGCAGGCGGTCGACAGCGCCTTCACATCGCGCTGCGATCTCGTAGTTCAGGTGCCGCTGCCGGACGCGGCGGCTTGCGCGCGGATTTTGCAGGACTGCCTTACGGGCCTCGCCCGGACCTATCCGGCAATCGGCAAGCTCGCGGCTGCGCCCCAGTTTGCGCAATGCGCGAAGGCCTGCGTCGGCCTTGACGGGCGGGCGATCAGGAAGATGGTCGCCAACGCCATCGCCAGCAGTCCGCAGACGGCGATGAACCCGGCGCAGGTGACGATCGACAACATCCTCGCCGCCGCGAAGGCCGCCAAGGAAAGCCGCACGGCGGGAGGAAACGACTAATGAGCACTGTCGCCAGCCGCACCTTCCGGAGCACCCCCAATCGCGATGCCCTCGATTCCTGGACCGCCATCGTCGACCTGCTGACCAGGGGCGTTGCCGGTACCGCGCGGAGCGAGCTTCTCGCCGTCGGCGGCGTCGCCGCCAGCGTGATCGCCGATCAGGCGCCGAAGGACTCTGCGATAACCGTCACCTGCGACGGTCCGCGCACCCGCATCTACTGCCTCTATGACGAGGACGCCATCGACGGCAGCGGCGAGAACGAGGCGGCGCTCGGCTATGATCCTCTTAAGGGCGACTGGCGCGTCTCGCTGCCGTGTCTGGCCGATGACCTCGCATGGGTCCAGGCCGCTCTCAAAAAGCACAGCACGCGGATCACCGCCCGCGACATTGATGAGACGGTCAAAGACGCGGGCGGCGCGGAGAAGGCGGCAGCCTCGACCCTCACCCTCGATCCGAAAGGATTCCTCGGCTCATGACCAACGTCGCCGTCAATACCTACACGCACTCCGTCACTTATCTCGCGGACAACATCCTCAAGAGCTTCAAGGATATCATCCGCCTGAGCGGGCTCGATCCGGCGAAGTTCGCCAATGACTGGGAATCGAACATGCGGGCCATCAAGACGTGGCTCGGCACCGGCGACCTCGAGCATGTTTTTCTCGAGGTATTCGATCCGCGCACCAATGTCCTCATCGTCCGCTGGGATATCGACATCGTCTATGGCTGGTCGGGCGACGGCAGCTTCTGGACAGATACCGAGCAGCTCAAATACGCGATCCGCAAGGCCGGCGTAGCGCCTGCGGACGCGACCTACGACATCCTGCTCAAGAACAAGCCGGGGCGGCCTGATGTCCCCGGATGGGGCCCGGTTGCGGGCCGCTCCACTGATGGATTCGTCCGGCACAGCCTCGGCTCGACCATCGAGCACTACGGCCTCGGCGGGAGCGCCGCCTACTGGAGGAAGAGCTGATGCTAACGACGGATGAGGCGTTCCGGAAATTCAAGAGCCGCCTTGAGCTCAACGACAAGGAGCAGGCGAACGCGTCGGCGCGCCAGAACGAGGTCCGCGATTATCTCGACACCAAGTTCGCGATCGACAACAGCTTCCTCACCGGCTCCTACAAACGCCATACCAAGACCAAGCCGCTCAAGGACATCGACATCTTCTTCGTCCTGAAAGAGTCGGAGCGCCACTACCGCAACAAGGCGCCGTCCGTGGTCATCAAGGATTTTTACGACGCGCTTGTTGAGAAGTACGGCAAGGACGCGGTGCGCAAGCAGAGCCGATCGGTGAATGTCGATTTCGGCGTCGTAGTCGACGCCGACGACAACACCGACTACCGCGTCCTCAGCGTCGATGTCGTTCCGGCCTTCGCCGCCGGCGACGACTATGAGATTCCGGACACCGACACCGGCAAGTGGATCAAGACCAACCCGAAGATCCATGCCGACAAGGCGACTGCCGCCCATCAGGCCTTCTCCAATGAGTGGAAGGGCCTCGTCCGCATGGTCAAATACTGGAACAACAACCCCAAACACGGCGCTGACAAGCCGGTGAAGCCGTCCTTCCTGATCGAGGTCATGGCGCTTGAATGCCTTCACGGCGGATGGCAGGGCCGGTTTGACTACGAACTACAGGCCCTGTTCGCCACGCTTGCCGACCGCATCTTCGACACGTGGCCGGACCCGGCGGGGCTCGGGCCGCCTATCAGCGACGGCATGGACAACGCCCGCAAGCAGCGCGCCTGCGACCTGCTGATGGCGGCGAGCCGCGAGGCGTCTGTTGCCATCAATCACGCCCGTCAGGGCCGCAACGGCGAGGCCCTCGCTGCGTGGCGCGCCTTGTTCGGGAAGAAGTTCCCGCTGTCATGACGGAGGACTCTCATGGCTGACGCCGTCACGGCGCGCTGGCACGGCGACAACTATCAGTCTCGCGTGTTCTGGGAGAACGCGCTCAATCTTCTCGACAACACGTCCTGCGTCGTCGAGGTGACGTTCGAGGCGAACGGCCCGAAAGCGTTCGATGATGTTGTCGTGCGCTATGATCCGCCGGTCGCGCGTTCCGGACCTGACCGCGTCCACGCGGAGTACCATCAGATCAAGTGGCACACCGAGACAGGCGGGCGGTTCGGCTATGAGGATTTCGTCAGGCCCGAGTTTATCGGCGCGCAGACCGTATCGATCCTGCAGAGGCTGAAGGACGCGCGGGCGAAGGTGCCCGCTGACCAGACGGCCCACTTCTCGTTCGTCACCACATACCGCATCAAGGACGGCGATCCGCTGGCCGATCTCGTCTCCGGCAATGATCGTACGCTGATGCTGGAGAAGCTGTTCGACGGGACAACGACCGACCGCAGCCGCATGGGCAAGGTCCGTCGGCTCTGGCGCGAACATCTGGGACTGGGAAGCGATGATGAACTGCGCGCCGTACTCGGCGGCTTTCGCATCATCGAGGGGCATCGCACCCTCGATGAGCTGCGGTCGCAGATCAACTTCAAGGCGCAGGTTGTCGGCGTCATGGCGTTCAACGCCAGCAATTCCGATTTCCGCTATGACGAGCTGGCTCGCCAGCTGAAGATACGGCAGCTCAATACCCTGACCCGCGAGACTTTGCTGCGCATCTGCCGTGAGGAAGGTCTGATCGCCAAACGCGTGGAGGCGGAAGATTTTCTGCCGGTCGCGATCCGGAGCTTCCTGGGGCCAGCTGCCGACATAGCGGGCGCCTCGTCTGAAAACACGCTCCTGCTCACCGATGATTTCCGGCAGCGCTACCTTCAGGAGGGGCGCGAATGGCAGCGTGACATTCGTCCGCGTGTCGAGGCGTTCCTGCGCGAGGCGGCGCGCAAGTCGCCGCGTTTGCGTCTGATCCTGGACGCGCATGCTTCCATTGCGTTTCTTTCGGGGGCTGTCCTCGACGTTAAGTCCGCCGTCGCCGTTGAGCTTGTGCAGAAGGGCCGCGTCGGCGCGCGCGTCTGGCGGCCTGATGATGGCAGCGCCGGGGCGACGTTTACGGTCGCCCGGCATGAGATCGACGCCGGCTCCGCGATCGCCGTTGCGATCAGCGTCGCGCAGCCCACAGAGGCGCAGCTCCGCCAGTATGTGGCGCGCGCCGTCCCGGAGGCCGGCAGGCTCCAGAGCTTCTCACTGCCGGATGGGACGGGCCACCAGAAGGTTACGGGAGGTGCGCATGCCGCGGCGCTTGCCGAGCAGATCGCCACCGTGCTGCGACAGGAGAAAGAGGCTGATCCCGATACCGTGGTTCATATCTTCGCGGCGGTGCCCAACACGCTTCTCTTCTATCTTGGGCAGCATCACCAGAGCATTGCGCCCTGCATTGTCTATGAATTCGATTTTGACCGGGGCGGCAACAAGTCTTACCATCCGTCTTTCATCGTCGATTGAAGGAAGAAGGTGATGGGCCGCCAAGAGAGAGGGGCATAATTTTTGGCAGTTGCGTGCCGCCATCCTCACCCTCAGCAACGCGCGGGAATGGGAGGTCGAGCACAGCGATTAGGGCGTTCGTAGATTCTAGCGAGGTGGAAATGCGTTAGTCGCTCAGTTGTTGCCACTTCGCGGCATTGAAGATAACGCCATTACCAACCGCAATACGAGACAGCGCGACGAGGCCAACAATCGTTGCGTCAAGCATTTCCTGGGAGTTCGTACCGCGCTCACTTTCGCAGCAATGAATGTGTACGCAAATGCGTCACGAAAGGCCTGAACGTGAGCTTTTGGCGCTAAACCCGAGACCAAAGTCGAAACTTCCCGCAATTTCTTTTTCGCTTGTAACCCAGGTGTAACCCAGAGCGGCTTTCTGCGTTGATGCCGGAAAAAGGAAAGCCCGCTATCTCATTGAGACAGCGGGCTTTTATTTGGTTGCGGGAGCCAGATTTGAACTGACGACCTTCAGGTTATGAGCCTGACGAGCTACCGGGCTGCTCCATCCCGCGTCAAAGACGCTTACGCGCGGTGAGGCGTATCTATGCGTCTGGCGGGCCCAAAGCAACCCCTTTGTCAGACTATTTTTGCCGGGTTGAGCCGCTTCCGCACAGGGCCATAACCACTTGTTCATACAAAACTTTGTTTTGGAAACCCTTTCGAAACCCGCGCCGGATTACTCTGGCTCCACGACATGCGTAACCCTGAGCGGGGAAGTGTCCGGAGGATCCGGGATAAGGTACTGCGTACCCGGGTCGCCAGTTTGTGATGGGGAGCCTCCGGCAACGGAAGCTCCCCATTGATTTTGCGCGTGGCGTGAAGCGCGCCGCTTACACCTTGACGGGCTTGCCCGTCTTCCAGCTTTCCGTGGCCGCATCCGCGAGGATCTGCGCCTGCAGGCCATCGAAGCCGCTGGGGCGCGGATCGCGGTTGCCGCTTTCCACTGCGCCGATGAAGGTGTTGAGTTCGTTGGCGTAGGCCTGGACGTAGCGCTCCAGGAAGAAGTTCTGGATCGGGTCGGCCTGCGTGCCCTGCCCGTTGTGCAGTTCCACCGTGGTGTTGTGGATGTTGCGTGCCGAGAGCATGCCCTTCGAGCCGTGCACTTCCATGCGCTGGTCGTAGCCATAGGTGGCGCGGCGCGAGTTGGTGATGACGGCGATGCGGCCGGACTTGGTCTGCATCTGCACCGCTGCGGTATCAACATCGCCGGCCTCGCCGATCGCCTTGTCGACGAGAGCCGAGCCCAATGCGTTCACCACGACGAACTCCTCGCCCATGAGGAAGCGCGCCATGTCGAAGTCGTGGATCATCATATCGCGGAACAAGCCGCCCGAACCTTTCACGTATTCGGCGGGCGGCGGCGAAGGATCGCGGCTGATCACTGTCACCATTTCCACATCACCCACGGCACCGGCGCGGATGCGGCGCTCAAGTTCGGCGAAGTTCGGATCGAAGCGGCGGTTGAAGCCGATCATCAGCGTGGACTTGTTCTTCTCCACCACCTTCAGCGTCTGATGGATCATCTCGACCGACAGCGACACCGGCTTCTCGCACATGATGGCCTTGCCGGCGCTGGACGCGGCCTGGATCTGCTCGGCATGGAATCCGGTGGGAGAACCGATGAGCACGGCATCCACGTCCTTCGACTTCATGATCTCGTCGACGCTGGCAACCTTGGCGCCGTGCTTGGCGGCAAGCTCCTCGGCGGCCTTGGGCATCGCGTCAGCGATGAAGGCCAGCTTGGCCTTGGGGTTCGCGGCGATGGTGGCCGAATGCACCTTGCCGATGCGGCCTGCGCCGATCACGCCAAATCTGATCATCTTTGAATGTCTCCGTTCTCTGTGTGGGTTGGAACTAGCGAATGAGCGATTTGAGGGGCTGCGCGGGATCCGCCAGCACGTCTTTGGGCGGCTTCACGCCCTTGGCCATCATCATCTCGGCCATCTTGATGTCGCGCGAAATGGCATTGCCGGGGCCAATGCCACTTGCGCCCAGCAGCGTGCCGTCGGCCGCAAGGTGAAATAGCACCAGCGCGTCGGGTGTGGTCTGCCGCGCCACGGTCTCGGTTGCGCCATCGGCCATGCCGGCAATCTGCAAGCCGAGTTCATACTGGTCGGACCAGAACCATGGCACAGCCACATTCTGCTTGGCTCCACCCAGCATGTTTTCCGCCGCCGTCGCCGCCTGGTCCTGGGCCGAACGCCAGGCCTCGAGGCGGATGCGGCGGTTGCCGTACTTGCCGTGAATGAAAGACGCGCAATCACCCGCCGCATAGATATCGGGATCGGAGGTCTGCATCTGCGCATCGCAGGCGATGCCGTTGTCGATGACAAGCCCCGCCTCCTTGGCCAGCGTCACCTCGGGTGCCGCACCGATGCCCGCGATGATCGTGTCGGCGGGCAGCACGCGGCCATCTGCCAGATGCACGGCATCGGCGGTGAGATGCGCGATTCCCGTTCCCGTCAACATGGTCACACCCGCGGCCACATGGCGGTCGTGAACGATCCTGGCCACAGGCTCCGGCACGCCGCGCATCAGAATGCGCGGCTGCGCTTCGATCAGCGTCACGCTGCACCCCTTCTTCGCCGCCGACGAGGCAAGCTCCAGCCCGATGAATCCGCCACCGATGATGACAACCGACTTGCCCGGCCTGAAGCGCTGCCGCAGCAGGATCATGTCTTCCTGGTTCCGCAACAGTAGCGCGTGCTCACCGCCTGGAATGGGCAGGCGGCGTGGCTTCGCCCCCGTGGCGATGAGCAGCTTGTCGTAGGGAAGGCGGCGCCCGTCGCTCAGCGTCACCTGCTTCGCCGCGCGGTCGATCGCCGTGGCAGCGACACCCTTGATGACGTCGGCCTTCAGGGATTGGGCGATGCCCTCGTCCAGCAGCCACACCGGTTCAGGGTCGGCATCGGCGAGGATGGAAGCCTTGGACAAGGGTGGCCTGTCGTAGGGCATCAGCGCTTCATCGCCGACCAGCGTGACGGCGCCCTCATAGTTGTTGGCGCGCAAATTGATGACAGCCCGGGCGCCGGCCATGCCGGCACCGATGATGACGATTCTGGAAATGGTGTTCATGCGCGGGTTCTATCAGCCAAAGCAAAACCGAGTTCAACGTCTTCCCTCACCCGGTCAGACCACGGGAGATGGAATTATTGTTCTTGATAATATTCTTATAGAACATAAATTCCACACGCTCGTCAAGCGCGGCTTTCTTCTCCCGGCTTCGGAAAGGCTTTGCTATGAAGGGCCGATGACCGATCTTCTGGCATATGTGCTTCCCGTGGCGCTCGGCGTGGGGCTGGCGGCGGCGGCTGGCTTCCGTGTATTCCTGCCCCTGCTCCTGATGGGCCTCGCCGTGAAGGCGGGCTATCTGCCCGTCTCGCAGGATTTCAGCTGGGTCGCCTCGACGCCGGCACTCCTGATGTTCGCCGTGGCGGCGGTAACCGAGATCATCGCCTATTATGTTCCCGTGCTCGACAACCTGCTGGATGGATTGGCAGGCCCGACAGCGGTGGGCGCCGGCATCGCCATTTCGGCCGCCGTCATGTCGGACTTTCCGCCCATGATGAAATGGACGCTCGCCATCATCGCGGGCGGCGGCGCTGCTGCGGCAACCCAGGGCGCCACCACCATCCTGCGTGGCGGCTCCACCGTCCTCACGGGGGGATTGGGCAATCATGTGCTGGCCACGGGCGAAATCATCGGTGCGATCGTCATGACGGTGCTGGCGATGCTTGCTCCCGTGCTGGCCGCCATCGCGGCCCTCGTTTTCATCGTCATCGCCTGGCGCATCATCCTGCGCCGCCGCAAGCGAAAGGCCAGCGCTCCGGTCTGATGCCCGGATGCCATTCATCTGATGACCGCCGAACCCTTCCCCATCTTTCTTGTGGCCATCCCCGGCCTCGAACAGGCCCTTGAAGCAGAGGCCCGCGCCGCGGGCTTTTCCGCTGTCTCGCGCGAAACCGGCGGCGTCACCGTTTCCGGCACATGGCCTGATGTCTGGCGCGCCAATCTGGAACTGCGCGGGGCAAGCCGTGTGCTCGCCCGCATCGGCAGCTTCCACGCCGCCCATCTCGCGCAACTGGACAAGCGCGCCCGCGCCTTTCCGTGGAAGACCGTCTTGCGCCGCGGCGTCCCCGTCGCGGTTGAGGCCACCTGCCGCAAGTCGAAGATCTATCACAGCGGCGCCGCCGCCCAGCGCATCGCCACCGCCATCGCGGAGGAAGGCGGCGCGCCCATCACGGAAGATGCGGTGATCGTGGTGAAGGCGCGGATCGAAAAGGACCTGTGCACGATCAGCATCGACACGTCGGGCGGGCTGCTGCACAAACGCGGCTCGAAGCAGGCCATGGCCAAGGCGCCGCTGCGCGAAACCATGGCCGCACTGCTGTTGCGGGAATGCGGATACGCAGGCCGCGAACCCGTGCTTGATCCCATGTGCGGCTCGGGGACCTTTGTCATCGAGGCCGCGGAATGGGCACTGGGATTGAAGCCCGGGCGCAATCGCGCCTTCGCCTTCGAGCACCTCGCCACTTTCGATGCCGCGCGCTTCCAGTCATTGAAGGATAGTCCGCTCCTTCACAGCGGTGAACCCCCGCGCTTCACCGGCTCCGACCGTGATGCCGGCGCCGTCCGTGCGTCCGCCGAAAATGCCGCCCGCGCCGGCGTGGCCGATGTCACATCCTTCACCTGCAGGCCCGTGAGCGAGGTGATGCGCCCCGATGGTCCGCCCGGACTGGTGATGATCAATCCACCCTATGGATTGCGCATCGGCGACAAGGCCCCGCTCCTCGATCTCTATGCAACGCTGGGCCGCGTGCTGCGCGAACGCTTCGGCGGCTGGCGTGTCGGCCTTTTCACAACTGACGCCACACTGGCGCGTGCCACCGGTCTTCCCTTTCGCGGCAAGCCAATCACCGTCCTGCATGGCGGCTTGCGCGTTCACCTGTGGAAGACCGCCACCCTTCCGGAAGCGCCGTCAGCGGCAGGATGACGGCGCGGGCAGTCCTGCGAAGCGGTCGGCAATCCACGAGACGGCGGTGGCAACGCCGAACTGCGGCGCCGTGGTGTGGCCGCGGCCGGCCAGCGATACATATTTGACCTTGGCGCCTGCGCGGCAACTGGCGCGGAAGGTATCGATCGTCACCTGCGGCCGCACGATGTCATCGCGGTCGCCCTGGATGATGAGGGCGGGCGTGCCGGTACTCAACACGGTCAGGCTGTTGTCGCTGAGTGCGGAACTCCATCCCTTCACCGTCCCCGGATCATAGAGCAGGAACTGCTTGCCGAGTTTTTTCTGTGCCTTCAGCACGCCCACCTGCCCTGACACCGTGTCGATGCACAATCCATTGATGGCCAGCACTGCCGACAGCGAATTGCCATCGGCGATGGTGCGAAGCGACAGCCCGTATTTCACCGCCCAGGACTGCAGCGTGAAAGCCGCCAGCACGCGGCCCTCGACTGATCCGATATTGGCGAGGAGGAGCCGCCGCAAATCCGTCGGCGGTGCAATCGTCGCCACGCCCTTGATGTTGAAGGCCGGTGCGTACCGCTCAGCCAGAAGCGAAGCAAACAGCGCCGCATGCCCACCCTGAGAATAGCCCCACAGCATCACGTCCCGGCCCGTGCCGGTGTTGGGCAGTTGCTGCATCGCTTTCACCGCATCGAGCAGCGCATAGGCCTGTCCCTTTCCGACGAGGTAGCCTGTGGGACCCGGCGTACCGAGACCCGGATAATCCGTCGCCACCACGGCATAGCCGAGACTGACGAACTCATTGACGCCGAGGATGGTCTTGTGCGGCAGCGGCGTGAGTGTCGGCGCGCAGGCCCGCTGCGTTCCCGTCGTCGGGTGCGCCCAGGCCACGATCTTGCGCGGCCCCGCCTGCTTCTGCGGCACGGTGGAAATCACCACCATGCCGGAACTCACCAGCGGCCGCCCCGCATAGTCGCGCGTGCTATAGAGGATACGCCACGCCCGGGCCCGGTAGAGGGGAGGCAATGTGAAAATCTCGGATTTCAGCAA